>JBBSIN010000010.1:0-47880 GCA_038232055.1 Mycobacteriales bacterium | reverse complement strand
GGCGGCGCCGGACGCCCCGGTGGTCCCCCCAGCGGCGGCGGTCGCCCCGGCCCTGGCGGTCGCGGTCGCGGCGGTGGCACGGCCGGCGCCTTCGGCCGACCCGGTGGTCGCCCCGGACGCGCGCGCAAGTCGAAGAAGCAGCGCCGTCAGGAATTCGACAACATGCAGGCGCCGTCGATCGGCGGCGTCTCGGTTCCGCATGGCAACGGCCAGTCGATCCGGCTGCCCCGTGGCGCGTCGCTCGCCGACTTCGCCGACAAGATCGGTGGCAACCCGGCGTCGCTCGTCCAGATCGTCTTCACCCAGCTCGGTGAGATGGTGACCGCCACCCAGTCCTGTCCGGAGGAGACCCTCCAGCTGCTCGGCACCGAGCTCGGCTGGGACGTGCGGATCGTCACTCCCGAGGAGGAGGACGCCGAGCTGCTCGCGCGCTTCGACCTCGAGTTCGACGCCGACGAGGAGGACGTCGACGCTCTCGTCTCCCGGCCGCCGGTCGTCACGGTCATGGGACACGTCGATCACGGCAAGACCCGCCTCCTCGACGCGATCCGCTCGACCGACGTCATCAGGGGCGAGGCGGGCGGCATCACGCAGCACATCGGTGCCTACCAGGTGCACACCGAGGTCGACGGCAACGAGCGCACGATCACCTTCGTCGACACGCCCGGCCACGAGGCCTTCACCGCCATGCGGGCCCGCGGGGCGCAGGTGACGGACATCGTGATCCTCGTCGTGGCGGCGGACGACGGCGTCATGCCGCAGACGATCGAGGCGCTCAACCACGCCCAGGCGGCCGACGTACCGATCGTCGTCGCGGTCAACAAGGTCGACAAGGAGGACGCCAACCCGGCGAAGGTGCGCCAGCAGCTCACCGAGTTCGGCCTCGTCGCCGAGGAGTACGGCGGCGAGACGATGTTCGTCGACGTCTCGGCCAAGGCCGGCACCGGCATCGACGCGCTACTGGAAGCGGTCGTCCTGACCGCCGACGCGGCACTGGACATGCGGGCCAACCCGAAGCGGTCGGCGGAGGGGGTCGCCATCGAGGCGCACCTCGACCGCGGGCGCGGCCCGGTAGCGACGGTGCTGATCCAGCGCGGCACGCTGCGGGTCGGTGACTCGGTCGTCGCCGGCGAAGCCTTCGGTCGCGTGCGGGCCATGCTCGACCACAACGGCAACCCGGTCGATGCGGCCGACCCGTCCCGCCCGGTGCAGGTACTCGGTTTCACCGCGGTGCCGGGCGCCGGCGACAACTTCCTCGTCGTTCCCGAGGACCGGATGGCCCGCCAAATCGCCGAGCAGCGGCAGGCGCGTGAGCGCTACGCCGAGCTGGCGAAATCGCGTGGTCGAATGACCCTCGAGGACGTGCTCGAGCGGATCAAGCAGGGCGAGGTCAACGAGCTCAACCTCATCCTCAAGGGTGACGTCTCCGGTTCGGTGGAGGCGCTTGAGGACGCCCTCGTCAAGATCCAGGTCGGCGAGGAGAACGAGGTAGGCCTGCGGATCATCGACCGTGGGGTCGGCGCCATCACCGAGAACAACGTGATGCTCGCCGTCGCATCGAAGGCCGTCATCATCGGCTTCAACGTTCGGCCGGAGGGCAAGGCGCGCGAGCTCGCCGACCGGGAGCGGGTCGACGTCCGTTACTACTCGGTCATCTACCAGGCGATCGACGACGTCGAGAGCGCGCTGCGCGGCATGCTCAAGCCGGAGTACGAAGAGGTACAACTCGGCACCGCCGAGGTGCGCGAGGTCTTCCGGGTGCCGCGAATCGGCAACGTGGCGGGCTCGCTCGTCCGCTCCGGAACGATCGTCCGCAACTCCAAGGCGCGGCTGGTCCGCGACGGCACGGTGGTGGCGGACAACCTCACCGTCGACTCGCTCAGGCGGTTCAAGGACGACGCGACCGAAGTCCGTGAGGGCTACGAGTGCGGTATCGGTCTCGGCTCCTATAACGACATCAAGGTCGATGACGTGATCGAGACGTTCGAGCTCCGCGAGAAGCCGCGGGTGTAGTCGGACGCAGCCGGTAGCCGGACATGTTCACGGGCACGCTCGCCCTCGACCTGCTGCTCGGCGACGTCCACTCGCTCAAGCAGAAGCGCAGTGTCGTACGCCCGATCGTCGCCGAGCTGAGGCGGCGCTACTCGGTGTCCGCGGCGGAGGTGGGTCACCTCGACCTGCACCGCCGCGGGCTCATCGGCGTCGCCGTGGTCGCGGCGCAGGCGGGGCACTGCATCGAGGTGCTGGAGGAGTGCGAGAAACTCGTTTCCGGCCGTCCGGAGATCGAGCTGCTATCGGCCCGTCGGCGGCTCTTCGGGAAGGAGGACGAACCGTGACCGACCCAGCCCGTGCCCGTCGGTTGGGCGACCGTATCCACGAGATCGTCGCGGATGTACTCGAGCGTCAGGTCAAGGACCCGCGGCTCGGCTTCGTCACGGTGACCGACGCCCGGGTCACCCCGGACCTACGTGATGCCACCGTCTTTTACACCGTCTACGGCGACGACGCGGAGCGCGAGGCGACCGCCGCCGCCCTCCGCAGCGCGACCGGGGTCATCCGGTCGGAGGTGGGCCGGCGCACCGGGGTGAAGTTCACTCCGACGGTGAGTTTCGTCGCCGACGTCGTACCCGACCACGCGCGGCACATCGACGAGCTGCTTGAGCGAGCCCGCGCGGCCGACGCGGAGGTGCACCGGGTCGCCGAGCGGGCCCTGCCGGCCGGGGACCCCGATCCCTATCGCGCGCCCGACGACGACGACGAGGAGGCCGCCTCGTGACCGCCGCGCCGAGCCTCGGGGCGGTGGACGCTCCGGCGACGGACACTCCAACGACGGACGCTCCGGCGACGAACCTGCCGGCAGAGCAGTGGGCCCAGGCGGCGGAGCTGCTCACCGCGGCGAAGGAGGTCGCTCTGGTCTGCCACCTCCATCCCGACGGCGATGCGCTGGGGTCGATGCTCGCGCTCGGGCTGGGACTGCAGAACCTCGGGAAGGGGGTCGTGGCCTCGTGGAGCGAGGGGATCGAGCTGCCGCCGACGTACCGGATGCTTCCCGGGCAGGACCTGCTGTGCCGCCCGAGTGAGTTCCCGGCGACGCCAGACGTCCTCGTCACGCTGGACACGAGCAGCCGGGAGCGGCTCGGCGACCTCGAGCCGGCCGTCGACAGGGCAGGCGCTGTGCTGGTCATCGACCACCACGCGCGCGGCGACGCCTTCGGGGCGCACCATCTGGTCGACCCCGCGGCGGCGGCCACCGCGGTCGTGGTCGAGGAGCTGCTGCGCCGGCTCGGTGTACCGCTGACGCCGGAGATCGCGACCTGCCTCTACACCGGGCTGACGACCGACACCGGCTCCTTCAAGTACGCGTCCACCACTCCCGCGATCCACCGGCTTGCGGCCAGACTGCTCGCCACCGGTATCCGGCACGACGTCATCTCGCGGCAGATTTGGGACACCAACCCCTTTGGCTACGTCCGGCTGCTCGGTGCCGCGTTGGACCGCGCGATCCTCGAACCGGCCGCGGCGGGTGGCCTCGGACTGGTGTGGACCACGACGACCGCGCAGGACCTTCGCGCGCACGGACTGACCATGCCCGAGATCGAGGGGATTATCGACGTCCTGCGCACGGCCGACCGGGCCGAGGTGGCGATCGTGGTCAAGGGCGACGCCAACGGCACGCTCAAGGTGTCGACCAGGTCGAAGGGTCGGATCGACGTCGGTGCGGTATGCGCTGCGTTGGGCGGCGGCGGTCACCGGTTCGCCGCGGGCGTCACGTCGTACGACGGTGTCGAGGCAACGGTCCTCGCCCTGCGCAACCTGCTCGCCGAGGCTCCGCACCTGCCGGAATGACCGACGGGCTGGTCGTCGTCGACAAGCCGGCCGGGTGGACCTCGCACGACGTCGTCGCGCGTATCCGGCGCATCGCCGGCACCCGGCGGGTCGGCCACGCCGGCACGCTCGACCCCATGGCGACCGGTGTGCTCGTCGTCGGCGTCGGGCGGGCCACCCGCCTGCTCGGCCACCTCGCCCTCGGCGACAAGGAGTACGCCGGCACGGTCCGCCTTGGCAGCACGACGACCACCGACGACGCCGAGGGGGAGGTGCTCGCCGTCTCGACGGCACCGTGGTCGCCGGAGGACGTGCGAGCGGCACTGCCGCAACTGACCGGACGGATCGAGCAGGTGCCACCGGCGTACAGCGCGGTCAAGGTGGCCGGCCGGCGGGCCTACGCAAAGGCGCGCGCCGGCGAGGTCGTCGAGCTGGCCGCGCGGCCGGTCACGGTGTCGGCGTTCGACCTTGTCGCCGTGCGCGGGGACCGAGTCGACGTACGGGTCATCTGCTCGTCGGGCACCTACATCCGCTCGCTGGCCCGCGACCTGGGTGCGCTGCTGGGAGTGGGCGGCCACCTCGTCGCGCTGCGGCGTACGCGGGTGGGTCCCTTCGGGCTGGATCGGGCCGCCACGCTGGACGCGCTGGCCGAGCGTTTCGAGCCGGTCCCCCTCGCCGACGCCGTCGCCGCCGCGTTCGTGCGGCGTGACGTCGATGCGGACGAGGCGCGGGTGCTCGCACACGGCGGCCGGCTCTGCGCGGCCGGTCTCGGGTCGGGCCCGGTGGGCGTCTTCGGGCCGCAGGGCGCGGTGGTCGCCCTCGTCGAGGAGCGGGACGGGGTGGCCCGCCCGCTGTGCGTATTCGCCCAGCCGTCCCCATAGCCTTGCGAGGTGCAGCGCTGGCGGGGGGTGGAGACGGCGCCCCCGGGATGGGGGCGCTGCGTGGTGACCATCGGCGTCTTCGACGGGGTGCATAGAGGGCACCAGCAGATCGTTGGCCGCGCCGTCGCGCTGGCGCGGGACGCCGGCGCACCCGCCGTCGTACTCACCTTCGACCCGCACCCCAGCGAGGTGGTTCGCCCCGGCAGCCAGCCAGCGATGCTGACCACGCCGCGCTACAAGGCGCAGCTGCTCGAGGCGCTCGGCGTCGACGTGCTCTGTGTCCTGCCCTTCACCCTTGACTTCTCCCGGCTCGCGCCCGACGAGTTCGTGCACGCCGTGCTCGTCGAGCATCTGCACGCGATCACGGTCGTCGTCGGTGACAACTTCCGCTTCGGCCACAAGGCGGCCGGAGACCTGGCGGGGCTCGCCGCGCTCGGTCGCCGGTTCGGCTTCGCCACCGAGGGCGTCCCACTGCTCCACGACGGCGACATCGTCTTCTCCTCTACCTACATTCGGGCGTGCGTGGCCGCCGGCGACGTGGCTACTGCGGCGCAGGCACTCGGCCGACCGCACCGCCTGGAGGGAGTTGTCGTCCGCGGTGACCGACGGGGACGCGAGCTGGGCTTCCCGACCGCAAACGTGGAGCCGCCGCCGCGGGCGGCCGTACCGGCCGACGGCATCTACGCCGGCTGGCTCGTGCGGGGCGGGGACGCCCTGCCGGCCGCGATCTCGATCGGTACCAACCCCACGTTCGAGGGGCGCACCCGACGGGTGGAGGCGTACGTGGTCGACGCTCCGCCGGAGGCCGACCTCGACCTCTACGGCGACCACGTGGGGCTGGACTTCGTCGCCCGGCTCCGCGACACCGAGCGTTTCGCGGACGTGGCCGAGCTCGTGGCCACCATGAACCGCGACGTCGATCGGGTCCGGGAGGTGCTGGGCGGTACGGCCTGAGCGGCTCTGCTAGCGGGGGAAGTCCTCCGCGACGGAAGCGGCGAGGTCGAGCCATGCCTGCCGGGTGGCCGGCTTGAGATAGTCCAGGTCGAGCTCGGCGCCGGCCTCGAGGTGCGGGTCGAACGGGATCTGGACGACCGCCCGGCAACGCTTCGCGAAGTGCTCCTGCAGTCGCTCGACGTCGACCTCGCCGGCCCCGGGGCGCACTGTGGAGATCACTGCGACGGAGCGCTCGACGAGGGCGCCGTACCCGTGGGCGTTCAGCCAGTCGAGCGTTGCAGATGCGCTGCGGGCGCCGTCGACGCTGGCCGAGCTAACCACGATCAGCGAGTCGGCCAGCCCCAGCACGCCACGCATCGCGCTGTGCAGCAGCCCGGTGCCCGAGTCGGTGAGGATCAGCGAGTAGTAGCGGGAGAGCAACTCGCAGACCGTGCGGTAGTCGTCCTCCCCGAACGCTTGTGACACCGCCGGATCCTGATCGGAGGCGACGACCTCGAGCCGGCTCGCGGCCTGGGAGGTGTAGCGGCGCACGTCGGAGTAGGTCTGGATCCACTCCATGTCGTCGAGCAGGTCCCGGACCGTACGGTCGCTCTCTCGGCGGAGCCGCCCACCCAGCGTGCCGGCGTCTGGGTTGGCGTCGACCGCGATCACTCGGTCGCCCCGGATCGAGGCCAGAGTCGAGCCGAGCGCCGCCGTCGTGGTGGTCTTTCCGACGCCGCCCTTCAGGCTGATGACCGCGATCCGGTGACAGCCGCCCAGCGGCGTACGGACCCGATCGAAGAGCTGCTGGCCGGCGACATCGGCGGCGGACGGTCCCGGATTGATCCGCCCGCCGGTCAGTGTGTAGAGCAGGCGTCGCCAGCCCGACGCGGGCACCGGCCGGCGAGGCCGAAGCAGCGCATCCGGCTGCAGGGCGGCGGCGCGCAGCGGTGCACTGGGTCGAGGTGCCGGCTCCGAGGGGCCTGGCGGGTCCGAGGGGTCCGGTGGGTCGGCCGGTTGTTCTTGCGGGCGGTCCAGCGCGGCCATCCGGGTCTCCAGCGGGATCGGCGGGGCGGCCGGCGGCGTACGGCGGCGTGGCCGTCGCTGCGGGTCCGACACTGATCGGGCTCCTCGTTCGTCGGGGTGCGTCCGTATTGTCCCTCGGTGTCGGTCGCCAGGAAGCCCCTGATGGGGGCAACCACCCGATTGGCGCAACGGCCGGTCGCCCTAGGTTGGAGCGGTGGGGTTTCCCGAGAACGACCTCGAGCGGGCGCTCGACCGGGCATCGACGAAGGACGCGACGAGCCACGAGCTGTTCGCCGCGCTCGCCGGTACGCCGCTGCTCGTGCCCGTGCTCGGCGTCAACACCGGCACGTCGCCGGCCGATACGCAGGACGCGCAGCTCTACGTCTTCGATGCGGACGGCCGGCATTTCGTCCCGGCGTTCACGTCGATGACGCAGCTCACGGAAGCGGGCGCCCCCGAGCGTCACATCCTGCTCACCGGTGCGCAGCTCGCCGCCTCCTGGTCGGCCGAGCTCTGGCTCGGCCTGAACATGGGCACAGCGACCGGCGTCGCCCTGTCGTCGGAGCAGGTCCGCTCGCTCGCCGACGCGAGCGGCCCTGGCAGCTCCGGCGGCTCCGGTGCCAGCGGCAACGGGATCGACGTCGCGACCGGCGCGATGCCGGCCGGCACCCGGATCGTGGTGGGGGCGCCGGCGCAGCCGCCGTCCCCGGCCGTCGTCGACGCCGTGCGCAGCGCTGTCAGCGCCCGGGGTGAGGTGATGGACGCCTACATCTTCCAGCTGCACGACGAGTCCCAGCTGCACGACGAGTCCCAGCTGCACGACGAGTCCCAGCTGCACGAGGCAGCCGGCGCCCGACTCGTGGCCGGCGTCCGACTGCGGTCCGGTGCCGACCCCGACGACGTGATGCCCGCCGTCGCCGGGGTGATCGCCGAGGGCCTCCCCCGGCACGAGGGCATCGACGTCATGCTGCTCTCCGCTGAGCTCGTCGAGACGGTGCGCCGCTACGTCGAACCGGTGTGACGGGCGGCCCTTCCCGATCAAGGACCCGACCCCGAGGGTGCTAACCTAGGCGTCGTATCCGGCTGCCCGTGTGCCGAAGACCCCGGGCGCACTCGATTTCCGAAGGAGCCTTGTGCCGCTCGACTCCGCCGTCAAGCAGCAGATTCTGTCCGACCATGCGACGTCAGAGCGTGACACCGGCTCACCGGAGACGCAGGTCGCCCTGCTGTCACGGCGGATCAGCGACCTGACGGAGCACCTCAAGTCCCATAAGCACGACCACCACAGTCGGCGCGGCCTGCTCATGCTCGTCGGGCGCCGCCGTCGGCTGCTGAAGTATCTCGCGAAGAAGGACGTCAACCGCTACCGCGCGCTCATCGAGCGTCTCGGCCTGCGCCGGTAGCTGACGAGGGGGCGACCGCCGGTCGCTCCCTTCGTCGTACGGGCAGTCCCCGGACGACGAGAAGACCGCTCCGGATCCACGGCGTTCGGGCCCGGACGCCGGTCCTCGGTGGTGGCCCCCGGACATTCCCGGGGACTTCGATCGAAGACCGGCCCTCCCGCCCCGCCGTGGTCCGCCGTACGGAAGGGGACTGCCCGTGGAGGGCCCCGACATCACATCCGCCGAGGCGACGCTCGACACGCCGCTCGGCGCCCGCACGCTGCGCTTCGAGACCGGCCGCCTCGCCCGCCAGGCCAGCGGCTCGGCCGTCGCCTATCTCGGCGACACCATGGTGCTGTCCGCGACGACCGCATCGAAGAACCCCAAGGACAACCTCGACTTCTTCCCACTGACGGTCGACGTCGAGGAGCGCCAGTACGCCGCAGGCAAGATTCCCGGTTCGTTCTTCCGCCGGGAGGGGCGGCCCAGCGAGGACGCGGTCCTCACCTGCCGGCTCACCGACCGCCCGTTGCGCCCGTCGTTCGCGAAGGGCCTGCGCAACGAGATCCAGGTCGTCTCGACGATCCTGTCGCTCGACCCAGACCACCTCTACGACGTCATCGCGATCAACTCGGCGGCCTGCTCCGTGCTGCTCGCCGGCCTCCCGTTCACCGGGCCGATCGGCGCCGTACGGGTCGCAAATGTCGACGGTGACTGGGTTCCTTTCCCCAGCCACAGCGAGCTGGAGCGGGCGACCTTCGACATGATCGTCGCCGGCCGGGTCGCCGGGGACGACGTCGCGATCATGATGGTCGAGGCGGAAGCCACCACTGCGACCTGGCAGCTGGTCCGGGGCGGCGCACAGGCGCCGACCGAGGACGTCGTCGCCGCCGGGCTGGAGGCCGCCAAGCCGTTCATCCAAACGATCTGCGAGGCGCAGTCGGCGCTCGCCGAGAAGGCAGCGGGTGCCCCAGGGCGGCCGGCCCGCGACTTCCCGATCTTCCTCGACTACACCGACGACATCTATGAAGCGCTCGCCGGAGCCGTCACCGGCGACCTCACCCGTGCGTTGACGATCGCCGACAAGTCCGAGCGTGAGGTCGAGCTCGACCGGATCAAGGCCTTCGGCAAGGAGCAGTTGGCTGCCGACTTCGCAGGCCGCGACAAGGAGGTGAGCGCGGCGTTCCGCGCGCTGACCAAGAAGTTCGTCCGGCAGCGGATCGCCACCGACAAGGTGCGCATCGACGGCCGCGGACCGGCCGACATCCGGCGCCTCTCGGCCGAGGTCGACGTCATCCCGCGAGTGCACGGCTCGAGCCTCTTCGAGCGGGGCGAGACCCAGATCCTCAACGTGGTCACGCTCGCGATGACCCGCATGGAACAGATGATCGACACGCTGTCGCCGCAGACCCGCAAGCGCTACATGCACAACTACAACTTCCCGCCGTACAGCACCGGTGAGACCGGCCGCGTCGGCTCCCCGAAGCGGCGCGAGATCGGCCACGGCGCACTCGCGGAGCGGGCACTACTGCCGGTCGTGCCGCCGAAGGAGGAGTTCCCGTACGCGCTGCGCGTGGTGTCCGAGGCGATCGGCTCCAACGGTTCGACGTCGATGGGGTCGGTCTGCGCCTCGACACTGTCGCTGCTCGCCGCCGGTGTGCCGCTGCGCGCGCCGGTGGCCGGCATCGCGATGGGCCTTGTGTACGAGGGCGGTGACTACGTCACGCTCACCGACATCCTCGGTGCCGAGGACGCCTTCGGCGACATGGACTTCAAGGTCGCCGGCACCCGTGACTTCGTGACCGCTCTGCAGCTCGACACCAAGCTCGACGGCATCCCCGCCGCGGTGCTCGGGTCCGCGCTGCAGCAGGCGCGCAACGCGCGGATGACCATCCTCGACGTCATGGCCGACGCGATCGACGCGCCAGGCGACCTGTCGGCGTACGCGCCGCGGATCATCGCCGAGAAGGTGCCGGTCGACAAGATCGGTGAGATCATCGGCCCGAAGGGCAAGATGATCAACCAGATCCAGGACGACAGCGGCGCCGAGATCAGCATCGAGGACGACGGCACCGTCTACATCGGCGCGACGAACGGCCCGGCGGCGGACGCGGCTCTCAAGGCGATCCGCCAGATCGTCTCGCCGCTCATGCCAGAGGTCGGCGAGCGCTACCTCGGCACGGTCGTCAAGACGACGACGTTCGGCGCGTTCGTGTCGCTGCTGCCGGGCAAGGACGGCTTGCTGCACATTTCGCAGCTGCGCAAGATTGCCGGCGGCAAGCGGGTGGAGAACGTCGAGGACGTGGTCAAGGTCGGCGCCAAGGTTCAGGTCGAGATCAGCGAGATCGACCAGCGCGGCAAGATCTCGCTGGTGCCGGTGCTCGACGACGCGGCCGCGACCGAGCCGGCGCCGGCGGAGTAGTGGCCCGCGCGTCGCTCACCCGGCCGCAACGGCCGGGCACCACCCGCACGATGTCGACTGAGACCGACGGGTCGCTCGTCCGGCGTACCGTGCTGCCGGGCGGCCTCCGCGTCATCACGGAGGCCATGCCCGGCGTCCGGTCGGTCGCCTTCGGGCTCTGGGTCGGCGTCGGGTCGCGCGACGAGACGCCGCGGCTGTCCGGGGCCTCGCACTACCTCGAGCACCTGCTGTTCAAGGGCACGAGGCGGCGCGACGCTCTGGAAATCTCGGCGGCGCTCGACGCGGTCGGCGGCGAGCTCAACGCCTTCACCGCCAAGGAGTACACCTGCTTCTACGCGCGGGTGCTCGACGACGACCTGCCCCTCGCGCTCGACGTCGTATGCGACATGGTGACCTCCTCACTGCTGACATCCGGCGACGTCGAGGCCGAACGCGGCGTCATTCTCGAAGAGATCGCCATGCACGACGACGAGCCCGCCGACGCGGTGCACGAGGCGTTCTCCCTGACCGTGCACGGCAACACCGCCCTAGGTCGGCCGGTCATCGGCACGGTCGACACGATCGGCGACATGGACCGCCGATCCATCGCGGGCTACTACAAGCGCCGGTACCGGGCGGGCAACTTCGTCATCGCCGCGGCCGGCAACGTCGACCACGCAGCCCTCGTACGGCTCGTGAAACGCGCGTTCACCGGCGCGGGCGCCCTCGGCGGCGACGACACGCCGGTGCCGCCGAGGCTTGGAGGACGGCCCCCGTCCTTCCGGAGCGGCGTCTCGGTCCTGCGCCGACCGACCGAGCAGGCAAACGTGGTCCTCGGCGGCGAAGGCATCGCCCGCACCGACGAGCGGCGGTTCGCGCTCGGCGTCCTCAACGGCGCGTTGGGTGGGGGCATGAGCTCGCGGCTGTTCCAGGAGGTCCGCGAGAAGCGCGGCCTCGCGTACTCGGTCTACAGCTTCGCCGCGAACTACGCCGACACCGGGGTGGTCGGTGTCTACGCGGGATGCCAGCCGCAGAAGGTCGACGATGTCCTCTCGATCTGTCGGGAGCAGCTTGCCGGCGTCGCCGAACGCGGCATCACCGACGACGAGCTGATTCGCGGCAAGGGGCAGCTGCGCGGTGCACTGGTGCTCGGTCTCGAGGACACGGGCTCGCGGATGAGCCGGCTCGGCAAGAGCGAGCTGCTCTACGGCGAGCTGCTGGGCGTCGACGAGGTTCTGCGCTGCATCGACGCGGTGACGCCGGACGACGTACGCGCCATCGCCGCTGACGTGCTGGGCGGGCCACTGGCCCTTTCGGTGATCGGTCCCTTCGACGACCACGACTTCTCCGCCGCCGTGGCCTGACGGAACGCAGCGCCGGCGTGACCAGGGTGGGCGTGCTCGGCGCTCCGGGGCGCATGGGGGAAGCGGTGTGCCACGCGGTCGAGGAGGCCGAGGACCTCGACCTCGTCGCCGCCGTCGGCTCGGCCGACGACAGAGAGCAGCTGCGCGAGGCTGAGGTCGTCGTCGACTTCACGACACCGGACGCTGTGATGGCCAACCTGCAGTGGTGCATCGCCGCGGACCTGTCCGTCGTGGTGGGCACGACCGGCTTCACCGCCGAGCGCCTTGCCCTGGTGCGGACGTGGCTCGGCCCACCGTCCGGTGTCGGCGTGCTCGTGGCGCCGAACTTCAGCATCGGAGCGGTGCTGATGATGAGGTTCGCCGCCGAGGCGGCGCGCCACTTCGAGTCGACGGAGATCGTCGAGCTGCATCATGCGGGTAAGGCCGATGCCCCGAGCGGTACGGCGCGGCGTACTGCCGAGTCCGTCGCCGCTGCCCGCCGGGAAGCTGGGCTCGGCGCGATGCCGGACGCGACGACGAGCGCGCTGGACGGCGCCCGCGGCGCCGACGTCGACGGGGTGCGCGTGCACGCCGTACGCTTGCCGGGGCTGCTCGCCCATCAGGAGGTCCTGCTCGGCGGCCACGGGGAGACGCTGACGATTCGGCACGACTCCCTCGACCGAGCATCGTTCATGCCGGGCGTGCTGCTGGCCGTCCGAACCGTGCGACAGCGGCCTGGGCTCACAGTCGGCATCGAAGCGCTGCTCAGCTGACACCGCTGCTCGGCTGGCGCCGAGGCTCAGACTCCACAGCGGCACCCGCACCGCGCGACTCGATGACCGGCTGATCAACTAGGTTTGGGCGATGCCGACCGACCAGAAGCCCGGCTTTCCAGGCGGGAATGCCGACGAGCGGGAGCTGTTTCTGCGCTGGCTCGGCTTTCTCCGCGGGGCCGTCGTGCGCAAAGTCCAGGGCCTGAGCGAGGACCAGGCTCGGTGGACGCCGAACGGCTCGTTGATCTCGCTGCTGGGCATCGTCAACCACCTCACGCACGTCGAGTGGAGATGGATCGACGGCGGCATGCTCGGCGAGCAGGTCGGTCGTAGCGAGCAGGAGTTCACTCCCGGACCCGAGCTCACGGTGGGGGCTGCTCTTCTCGCGTACCAACAGCGGGCGGCCGCGACGGACGCAGCAGTCAGGTCGATGGCGTCACTCGTGGAGCCGTGCAGCCGGGGCGAGGACACCGATCTCCGGTGGGTGCTTCTCCACTTGATCAACGAGACGGCGCGGCACGCCGGGCACGCCGACGCGACGCGGGAGCTGCTGGACGGCACTACCGGAGAATGACGATCACCGATCGGGCGGACACGGAGCCGTAACCGGTCGGTCTTCTCGAGTTCACGGCCGCCTGCAAGACTCTCTGCGGGGATGTTTGGATCTCGGTGCTGCCGCGGTCCACAGGGGAGGGGACTGTCGTGATCCGTCTTGGCAATTTCGTACTGCGCCACAAGGCGCTGGTCGCCGTCGTATGGCTCATCATCTTCATCGCCGGTGGCGCGACGTCGTCGAAAACCATCGACCGGCTCACGGTCGACTTCTCACTGCCCGGCCAACAGGGCTACGAGACCGAGAAGCAGCTCGTGCAGACCTACGGTAACGGCGCCGACGAGGGCACCTCGATCGTCACGGTGACGGTGCCCGCGGGTACCACCGTCGGGCAGCAGAAGGCCGACGTCGACGGCGTGTTCCGGGCAGTGCAGCAGCAGTTCCCGCAATACCGGGTCGTGTGGGGCGGCAACACCGGCGACCAGCGGTTCACCACCTCCGACGGCCGTACCGCCTACGGCGTCGTCGTCGACGAGCGGTTCACGAGCTTCACGTTCAAGCCGGCGTACCGCAAGGCGGCCGACCTGCTCGCCGAGCAGGGACGGAAGACCGGCTTCCAGGTCCGGACGACCGGCTACTTCCAGCTCTCCGAAGGCAATACGAGCAGCGACGAGAACCAGTCGCCGAGCCTGCTGGGCGAGACGCTGCTCGGCGCGTTCGGCGCCCTGCTGGTGCTGATCTTCGTCTTCGCCTCCTTTCTGGCGCTGGTGCCGTTGTTGGTCGCCGCGGTGTCGATCCTGGCCACCTTTTTGTGCGTGCTGGGTGTGACTTACCTGACCGACGTGAGCTTCATCGTGCAGTTCCTCATCGCCCTGGTCGGCCTCGGCGTGGCGATCGACTACTCGCTGCTGGTGGTCAACCGGTGGCGCGAGGAGCGCGAGCACGGCCGAGACAACGCCGCAGCCGTCACCGAGGCGATGCGTACCGCGGGCCACGCCGTCGTGGCGTCCGCCGGTACGGTGGCGATCTCGCTGCTCGCCCTGATTGCGGTGCCCGTCCCGTTCCTGCGCAGCATGGGCATCGGCGGCATGCTCATCCCGATCGTGAGCACGGCTGTCGTCCTCACGCTGCTGCCGGCGATCCTCGGCAGCATCGGACCCCGGGTCGACTGGCCGCGGGTGCGTCACGAGGCGTCGGCATCGCGGGCCTGGACGGCCTGGGCACGGGCCGTCTCGCGGCGGCGCTGGCTCGCCGCCGGAGTCGGCCTGGTGCTTCTCGGCCTCCTCGTGGCGCCGGTCTTCGCCATCAAGGTGGGGCAGGCGCGGACCGAGTCCCTGGCGTCGACGGGACCTGCGGTCGAGACGCTGGCGACGCTACGATCCGGCGGCGTACCGGCCGGCATCGTCACCCCTCTCGAGGTGCTGGTCCGTGGCGGCCAGGCAGCAGCCTCGGCCGACCAGGTCGTCGAGCGAGCGCAAGCCGTGCCGGGTGTCGCCTTCGCCGTCGCGCCCAATGACCCGACCTGGCGCAAGGACGGCACCGCGGTGGTCGAGGTGGTGCCCGACGAGGAGCTTGTCGACATCAAGCGGTCGGGCGTCGTCAACCGCATCCGGGAAGCTGTCAACGGCGTGCCGGGCGTCGTTGGCGTGGCCGGGCCCGGCGCGACGGTACTCGACTACACCAATGCGGTGTTCGGCAAGTTCCCGCTCGTCATGGCGCTGATCGCGCTGACGACGTTCCTGCTGCTCGTACGGGCGTTCCGGTCATTGCTGCTGCCGCTGAAGGCGGTGCTGCTCAACGTGCTGTCCGTCGCGGCCACGTTCGGCTTCGTCGTGCTCTTCTGGCAGCTTGGCTACGGCTCGGAGCCGGTTTTCGGCATCGCCGCTACGGGTGCCGTGACGTTCTGGCTGCCGGTGATCATCTTTGCCTTCCTCTTCGGTCTGTCCATGGACTACGAGGTGTTCATCCTGTCCCGGATGCGCGAGGAGTACGACCGGACCGGCTCGACCCGCACCGCCGTGATCCAGGGTCTCGGGCGGACCGGACGGCTGGTGACCTGCGCGGCGCTCATCCTGTTCTGGGCCTTCATCGCGCTGGCGTCGGCGCCCGGCACTGACATCAAGGTGCTGGCGACGGCCCTCGGACTCGGCATCCTCATCGACGCGACAATCGTGCGGGCGCTACTCGTCCCGGCGCTGGTGTCTCTGCTCGGCCGGTGGAACTGGTGGCTTCCCGCCTGGCTGGCTCGGCCGCTGCGGGTGGCACCGTCCGCCGCTGTGCTGGAGCCCGCCGAGGTGCCGGCGCCACGTAGCGAGCGACGAGCCGAGGCACCCACCCGCTGATCCGGCGCGGGTCGGCGAGGAAGGGGCAAGCGATGGGCCTGTGGGACAAGCGAGACGACATGATCGTGCACGAGGTCGACCCGTACAACGCCGAACCGCCCCGCGGCGGGCTCGCTGACCAGGTGCTGACTCCGCTCGACTCCTTTTACAGTCGCAACCACGGCCCCATCCCGCGGTTGGACGCAAAGGCCTGGCGGCTGACGGTCGACGGCCTCGTCGAGCGACAGCTGAGCCTGTCGCTGGAGGACCTGCAGCACCGGTTCGAGCCGCAGACGCTGGTCGCGACACTGCAGTGCGCGGGGAACCGGCGGGCCGGGCTGATCGACGTACGAGACATTCCCGGCGAGGCTCCCTGGGGGCCCGGTGCCACCTCGACCGCCGAGTGGACCGGTGCCCGACTCGCCGACGTCCTGCACGCGGCCGGCGTTCGGCCCGAGACGGCGCACGTCGAGTTCGTAGCTCCCGATGTCTCCCAGCTGCCCAATCCACCGCAGCCGTACGGCGCGTCGATCGCGATCAAGAAGGCCTTGGCCGGGGAGGTGCTGCTGGCCTGGTCGATGAACGGGGCGCCGCTGCCGGTCGCCCACGGAGCGCCGCTCCGCGTCGTGGTTCCCGGCTTCATTGGTGCTCGGAGCGTCAAGTGGGTCCAGCGCATCACGGCACAGGAGCAGCCATCGGAGAACTACTTCCAAGCCACGGCGTACCGGCTGCTGCCTTCCGACGCGGACCTCACCACCGCGGGCCCCGGCGACGGGCTGTCCCTCGGCTCGGTGGCGCTCAACGCCGACATCCTGCGCCCCGACGACGGCGCTACCCTGCCAGCGGGGCGAACGGAGATCACCGGCTACGCGTACGCCGGGGACGACCGCGGCGTCGCCCGTGTCGACGTCTCCCTCGACGGTGGCGCCACCTGGGTCCAGGCTGACTTGGACGGAGAGGCCGGCCCCTGGGCGTGGCGGCACTGGCGGACCATCGTCGAGCTGACCGCCGGCGACGTCGAGGTCACCGCTCGGGCCTGGGACACGTCCGCCGCCGCTCAACCCGAGTCGGCTGCGTCGCTGTGGAACCCCAAGGGTTACGTCAACAACTCCTGGGCTCGCGTCCACCTCACCGTCCAGTGACAGCGTCGACGGCCGTATCCGTCCGCCGACCGTCATCGCACTCACGACGGAGCGACGACAGTGCAACCCAGCGCCTCCGCAGCGCGAGACATCAGAAGGTCATAGGAGACAACGCACTCGAGGTCGGCACCGAGCCGCTGCCGCAACTTCCGGGCTGGCTAGGTGGCGTGGCGCTCTTGGTCTGCATGGTGGCGGTCATGCTGCTGCCTCCAGGCTCAGCAGGCTCTTCTTGGCGTCGGTGCCGCCGATGTACTGGCCGACCGTTCCGTCGCTGCGGACGACGCGGTGGCAGGGCACCACGACCGGCAGTGGGTTGGTCGCACACGCCGTCCCGACGGCCCGCACTGCCTTGGGGTTGCCGGCGGCCGCGGCGAGGGCGGCGTAGCTGGCGGTGGTGCCGTAGGCGATGTCGGGCAGGAGGGTCAGCACGGTACGGCGGAAGCTGGATGAGAGCTGGAAGTCCAGCGGGAGGTCGAACAGGGTGCGCCGTCCGGCGAAGTACTCCTCGATCTCGCGGGCCGGCAGCTCGAGGCGGGCCGGGGCGCGCAGCACGCGGGGACTGATCCGGTGGGCCAGCTGCTCCAGCACCTGGTCGTGGTCCTCACGCGCGTAGGCGACGCGGACCAGGCCCTTGTCGGTCGCGGCGAGCAGCAGAGAGCCTAGCGGGGTGTCGACGGTGCGGTAGGCGACGTCGAGCACTCCGGCCTCGTTGGCTGCGGCGACCAGGCGAGCGTGCAGCCTGCGCTGGGCTTCGTCGTCGACCTCGGGCAGTGCGGCGAACAGGCCGATACCGTCGGCCGGCTCAGGTGTCGTCATCATGACGATTCTCCCTCTTTGTCTCGGTCGTGCCGTGCGTGTGCGTACGTCCTGCGGAGCGCGGCGATGCCGTCTGCGGCTGCCCGACGCGCTGCCTCCGCGGTGCCGCCGACGATGTCAGCGACGTCGGCGTACGGGATACCGGCGAGGTAGTGGTAGGCGACGGTCTGACGTTGCTTCAGCGGCAGTGCCTTCAGCGCCGCCAACAGATCGGACTCCCAACCCCCCGGCAGCTGGTGAGTGCTCGGCTGTTCCGGGAGGTTCCTCGCGGGGACTGCCCGTCGCGCCTCGGCGCGCAGCTGGTCGAGCGCCTTGCGGTGCGCGATCGTGACGAGCCAGGCCTCGAGGTTGCTTCCCGGCCGCAGGTCCGGATAGGCCCGCAGGGCGGACAGGAACGTCTCCGACCAGGCGTCGTCAGCGGCCGCGGCCCCGAGTACGGCGCGGCACACGCGCAGCACCGTCGGCCCGTGCAACTCGACGACCTTCTCGAAGGGTTCTCGTCTCACACTGAGCAAACGTGCCAGACCCGCGGGACGTGAGGTCGCAGCACCGAAGCCGGCCGAAAGCGCAGTGGTTCCCGGCCACCTGCCCAGTCGGCGGATCGGCCCGGTCGAGCGGGTTCAGTGGCCGCGGAACGCCTCCTCCAGCCACTCGCCGACCACCGTCGGCACGACCTTCGCGTCGATGACCAGCGGACGCTCGCGCGGACCGTCGAGCCACTCCGCTACGCCGCCCAGGTCAGCGGTGCGCCGTACCGTCATCCCCTCCGCGCCGGCGCCCCGAGCCAGCGCCGCGAAGTCGGTGTCGGGAAACTGGACGGTGCGCAGGTCGCCACCCGAAGGCCCGAAGTGGTGGACCTCGGCGCCGTACGCCGCGTCGTTGTAGATGACGACCACCATCGGGAGCCGGAGTCGGACTGCCGTCTCGAGCTCGGGCAGGCTCATCAGCGCACCACCGTCGCCGAGCGCTGCGACCGTCAGCCGGTCCGGCCGGGCGACGGCTGCGCCGATGGCGGAGGCGAGACCGAGCCCGACGGATTGGAAACCCTGGGCGAAGACGAACCCGCGGTCGTCCGGAACGCGCCAGTACATGACCGGGAAGCCCATGAAGTGTCCGGAGTCCGTCGCCACGGTGCGCTCAGGCGGAAGCGCGTCGTCGAGCGCGATCGACAGGGCCCGCGGGTCGATTCGCCGACCGTCGCCCAGGTCGTCGTGGGGCTGCTCCCGCCAGCCGCTGTGGGCGAGTCGCTCGCGCAGTTCCGCTGTACGCCAACCGGCCGCGGAGTGACTTCGGCGCTCCAGCTCGTCGGCGACGTCGCGCGCCGTGGCCGCCGCGTCCCCGACGACGCCGAGATGGATTCGGCAGTTGGCGCCGAGCGCCTCGACGTCGCGATCGACCTGCACCACGGTGGCATCCCGGCCGATCAGCCGGCCATGCCGGGTCGTCCACATCGTGAGTGACGCACCGAAGGCGACAACCACGTCGGCGCTAGGAACGAGCTCGGCCGCGGTGGGATTGGCGAAGCCACCGCAGATCCCGAGCGACCAGGGATCGCCGGCGAAGAGCCCGTGCGCCTGTGCCGAGGTCGTCAGGAGCGCGCCGATCCCGGCGGCGAGCCGCTGGAGGTCCGGGCCGGCGCTCGCCAGCGCAGCGCCGCGCCCGGCGATGAGCAGGGGGCGCTCGGCAGCACCGAGAACGTCGGCCAGCGCGGCGATCGAGGCGGCAGCGGCTCGTGGCGGTTCCGGGGCGGCGAGCGGGGCGGATGGTGCGGCGTCGGGGGACTCGGCATCCTGCACGTCCAGCGGCAGGTTGAGCACCACCGTGCGTCGCTCGGTCGCCGCCCGGTGCAGCGCGCGCAGCGCGTCGGCGACCGCGGTCTGCGGAGTGGCGATCCGTTCCGGTACGGCGCCGACCGCAGTGGCGAGGCCGGCCTGGTCGATGCGGAAGTTCGACCGGACCGCCGCCGCGCCGGTGTCGGCGGCGAGGACGAGCACCGGAGTACGGCTCTTCGCTGCCTCCGCGATCCCGGTCGTCGCGTTGGTCAGCCCCGGACCCTGGTGGACCGTGCAGACGCCCACCCGGCCGGTCACCCTCGCGTACGCGTCGGCCATAGTCGTCGCTCCGCACTCGTGCCGGGCGGCCACGAAACGGGCACCCGACGCGATCAGCGCGTTCGTCACGGCGAAGTTGCCGCTGCCCACCACACCAAAGACGACGTCAACACCGGCCCGTGCCAGCGCCTCGCCCACCGCCGTGGCAACCAACATGGCGTACCCCGCTCAGCGCGGCACCAGCGCGAGCACTCGCGCCGGGCTGCCGGAGCCGGACACGATCGGCAGCGGCGCCGTGATGAGCACCGTCCCCGTCGCGGGAAGCTGCGCCAGGTTCTGCAGCTGGGTCAAGCCGTACTTGCCGGCTCCGAGCAGGAACGAGTGGCAAGGGAAGGGCGGGTCGAACGAGTGTGCCCGCCCGGCGTCGGTGCCCACGGTCTCGACGCCCATGCCGAGCAGCGCTGTCTGCTCGGCCAGGTAGCGGGCGCACTCGACCGAGACCCCCGGCGTGTGCGGCCCGGTGTCGTCCGAGTTGAGGTACGCCGCCTGGTCGTCGGAGCGGGCGTCCCATCCGGTCCGGTAGAGCAGCCAACCCCCGTCGGGGAGCGGTTCGTGTTCGCTCTCCCAGGCGCGGATGTGCTCGACCTCGAGCAGGAAGTCGGCGTCGGCCGCACACTCGGCGCTCTTGTCGACGACGATGGCCGGCGCAACCAGGTGACGCGGTGGCACCTGCGACACGTCGAGGCCATCCCGCCCCGACACCCAGTGCACCGGTGCGTCGAAGTGCGTGCCCGTGTGCTCGCCCGAGCTGAAGTTGTTCCAATACCACGCGGGTCCGCGCTCGTCGTACCGGCTGATCTGCTCGAGCCTGAAGCCCGCAGTGTTCGCGAACGGCGGCGGCAGCTGGATGATCGGGGTGGCGTCGGAGAGCGGAGCACTGAGGTCGACGATGTCGACCCCGCCACCGGCAAGACCGGTGATCAGGTCGGCGAGCACTGTCATGCCGCCATCCTGCCCGAGTCCTGGCTCGGTACGGTTTCGGACTTGTGACCGGTGCTGATCTCTCCGCGGCGCAGGCGCGCCGTACTGCCGTGGCGGCCGCCGGGTTGGCCGAAGCACGGCCGGGCGGGCGACCCGACCGGCGGCACCTGCGCCGGGTGATCGAGCGCCTCGGCCTCTTCCAGATCGACTCGGTCAACGTGCTTGCCCGCGCGCACTATCTGCCGCTGTTCTCCCGGATCGGGCCCTACCCGTTGCGGCTGCTCGACGACGCCGCATGGAGCCGCCGGCGCGAGCTCTTCGAGTACTGGGGGCACGAGGCGTCCCTCCTGCCGTTGGGCGCGCACCCGCTGCTGCGCTGGCGCATGGCGCGTGCCGCCGAACAGTTCGAGGCGTGGGGTCGTACGGCGCGACTGGCCCGGGAGCGGCCGGACTACGTCGCCGCCGTGCTCCGCGAGGTCACCCAGCGGGGTCCGCTGCGAGCCGGCGCCCTGGAGGAGGAGGGAGCAGCGCGCGGCGGCCCGTGGTGGGGCTGGCGCGAGGCCAAGGTGGCGCTGGAGTGGCTCTTCTGGACCGGGCAGGTGACGACCGCGGGGCGGCGTACGTTCGAGCGGCTCTACGACCTGCCCGAACGCGTGCTGCCGCCGGCGGTCCTCGACGCACCCACGCCGGAACCGGCCGACGCCCAGCGCGAGCTCATGCGAATTTCCGCACGTGCCCTCGGCGTCGCCGCGGAGCCGGACCTTCGTGACTACTTCCGGCTGCCGCTGGGCGATGCGCGGGCCCGGGTCGGCGAGCTCGTCGACTCGGGCGAGCTACTGCCCGTCACCGTCGAGGGCTGGCGGCGTCCGGCGTACCTCTGGCACGAGGCTCGGCTGCCGCGGCGGGTGCGGGCGCGTGCGCTGCTCGCGCCGTTCGACCCGCTGGTGTGGGAGCGCGCCCGTACCGAACGTATCTTCGGCTTCCGCTACCGCATCGAGATCTACGTCCCGGCGCCCGACCGCGTGCACGGCTACTACGTGCTGCCGTTCCTGCTCGGCGATCGCCTGGTGGCCCGGGTCGACCTCAAGGCCGATCGACTTGGTTCCGCCTTACTGGTGCAGGCGGCGTACGCCGAGGCGAAGGCGCCGCGCGAGACCGCGCAAGGGCTGGCCGCCGAGCTCCGGCTGATGGCCACGTGGCTCGGCCTGGAGCGGGTGGTCGTCGGTGCCCGCGGCGACCTCGCGCCGGCGCTGTCCGCGCTCGGCTGAGCCGGGTGTCAGGGGGAGGGCCGCGACGCGACGCGACGCGTCTAGTGCGAGGGGTTCTTCGTGTGCGGTTTGCTCCCCAGGTCGCGCCAGCTCTTCTCGGCCACGTCGACGCCGTAGTGCTCGGCTGCCTTGCGGATGTTCGCGAACGCGACATCGCGCTCGTCGTCGCTGACGTCCTGCACCTGGTCGAAGCGGGCCAGAGCTGTCCGAACGTGCCGGGCGTCGGTCAATGGCTCCTTGCGCTGTTGGGGAAAGGCGAAGACCGAGTGCGGGAGGTCGTTCCGCTCGGCGCCCTTCTGCGATCCGTGTTCGGTGTGCGGCTTCCACGTCGTGCGTGCCATAGGTCACTTCCTCTCGCCAGCCGCCTACCCACTTCGTGCCGGTTGGTGCCTAACGGTGCCTAACGCAGCACGATTCGAGCGGCGTGTCCGCTTGACCGCGCGAGGCGGTCAGCGCGCGAGCCGGTCAGCGCGCGAGGCGGGAATCGCGCGAGCCGGTCAGCGCGCGAGCCGGTCAGCGCGCGAAGATCCTCCGAGTGATCGTCCGAGGAGATCTCGGCGGACCACCTGCGGAAACTGCTTGGAAGTCCCTCGGAGGATCACTCGGACAATCTTGACGGTGGCTGCGGACCACCGAGGAAGCGAGCACGCGTGCGAGCAACGTTCTCAGGTGTCGTTACGTTGAGCGGTGCGAGCGGAGCTCTATGGTCGGCTGATGACCCAGATGCTGCAGGCGGGACCCGAGGTGGACGTTCAGGCAGGTTGGGAGCCGGCGTGGCGTTCGGACGTGACGGTCGAGCTCGTCAAGGCAAGTGCGTCCGACGCGGACATCGTGTGGGCCGCGCGCGTGTCGACGGCCGGAGAGCAGTCGCTCGATGCGCTGCACGAGGAGGCCGAGCGATCCGCCGGCCTGATCCGATACCTGATGCGCAGCCGGCACGGCAGCTGCTTCGAGCACACCCACTTCACGTTCCTCGTCAGCGCACCGATCTTCGTCTTCCGCGAGTTCATGCGGCACCGGACATTCAGCTACAACGAGGAGAGCGGGCGTTATCGCGAGCTGCGTCCGGTCTTCTACGTTCCCGGGCCGGAGCGAAAGCTCGTCCAGGAGGGCAAGCCGGGGCACTACGAGTTCGTCGACGGCACGCCGCAGCAGGAAGAGCTGGTCACCGAGTCGACAAAGGAGGCATGCCGGTCGGCGTATGCGGCGTACCAGCGCATGCTGGCCGCCGGCGTCGCACGCGAGGTCGCCCGTGGAGTGCTGCCCGTCGCGACGTACTCCTCGATGTACGCCACGTGCAACGCGCGGTCGCTCATGTCGTTCCTCTCGCTGCGCACCAAGCGCGAGAACTCGCACTTCCCGAGCTATCCGCAGCGCGAGATCGAGATGGTGGCCGAGCGCATGGAGAAGCACTTCGCGCGGCTGATGCCGATCACGTACGGCGCGTTCAACGCCGTCGGGCGGGTCAGCCCGTGATGCCGGCCGTGTGCTCCGCCCGCTGCTGGAAGTCGGCGACGGCGGGCAGGTAGACGTCGGGCACCTCGCCGAAGGTGAGATGCGAGGCGTCGTCGAAGATCCGCAGCTCCGCGCCCGGAATGGCGCCCGCGACGAGACGCGCCTCGGCCGGCCGCAGCTCGTCGTACTCGCCGCTGGTGACCAGCGTCGGTATGTCGATCTCTCCGAGCCGGTCGGTGATGTCCCAGTCCTGCAGCGTGCCCACGACGGTGAACTCGCTCGGGCCGTTCATGTACTCGTAGACCTGGACGCTGTGCCCGGCGAACGACCGTTCGAGCCCTGCCGGCCAAGGGTCCATCCGGCAGACATGCCGCCGGTAGAAGGTGACCAGGGCGGCGGCGTACTCCGGGCAGCCGGTCCAGCCGGCCGCCTCGTGCCGGCGCAGCTCCTCGCGCTGCTTCGGCTCCAAGCCGGCGAGCAGCTCGTCGCATCCCTGCACCCATCGGCGCATGCTCGCCGGGCTCGAGGCGATGACGAGGCTGACGATCCCGGGGTCGTGCCGGTCGACGACGTACTGCATCGCGAGCATGCCGCCCCACGAGCTGCCGAGCAGGTGCACCCGGTCCAGCCCCAAGGCGGTCCGCACGGCCGAGACCTCCTCGACGAACCGCTCGACCGTCCACAGGCTCAGGTCGTCCGGCTGGTCGGACCGGCCGCAGCCGAGCTGGTCCCAGAAAATGACCCGGCGATGTTCTGCGAGCCCGGCGAGCGCCTCCAGGTTGTCGTGCGTGAAGCCCGGCCCGCCGTGCAGGCAGAGCAGCGGTACGCCGCCCTCCCCGACGGACCGCCAGAAGACCCGCCCGCCGGGAACCTCGAGGTAGCCCTCTTCGCTTCTCAACGCCTCGCCTCTCGCGGGTAGCCGGCCGGGTGTCGACGGCAGGCTATAGCTGCGTCGGGTGGTTAACTGCTTCGCGCCGCATCTCGTCCCGGGGAGGCCTACATGGCAGTGCAGACGGAATCAACGAGAGCTGGACTTTCGAGAGGCGCCATCGGACTCCCCGAGGTCCTGTTCCAGAGCATCACGCACATGGCCCCGGCCGCCGCGGTGGCCTTCTCGATCCCGGTAGGGGCGTCGTTCGCCGGCGGCGCCCTGCCGCTGGCGGTGCTTATCGCGCTCATCGCCTGCCTGCTCGTCGCGCTCTCGATCGGCGAGCTCGCTCGTCACCTGCCCTCCGCCGGCGGCTTCTTCACCTACTCCGCCAATGGGCTGCACCCCTACGTCGGTTTCCTCGTCGCGTGGATGTACGCCTTCGTCGAACCGCTGGTGGTGCCCTTCGTCTACCTCATCCTCGGCATTACGGTCGCCAACACACTCAACACCGAGCTGGGATGGTCGGCCGACCTGTGGTGGGTGTGGGTAATCATCGCCGCCCTTCTCGTCTTCTTCCTCGGATACGCCGGCATCAAGACCTCCGGTCGAGTCACGGTCATCCTCGGGACTTTCGAGATCGTCGTCTTCGCCGCGCTGGCGATCTGGCTCGTCATCAAGGTCGCCGGGGGCAACACGCTGCATGTCTTCACCTCTGGCGCCGCAAACGCTCCGGACTACCCGGGCTTCGGCGGTGTCGTCGCCGGATCGGTCTTCTCGATCCTCGCGTTCATCGGCTTCGAGGCGGCGGCCCCCCTCGCCGAGGAGGCCCGCGATCCGCGGCGGACTATCCGGCAAGCCGTCGTCTTCTCGTGCCTGGCGATCGGCGCGTTCTATCTCTTCACGACTTATGCCGCCACGGTGTACTTCGGACCGGACAAGATGCCGGGTTTCTTCGACAGCGGCAATCCCTGGGACCAAATCGCTCGCGCCGTGTGGGGGATCGGCTGGGTGCTCGTGCTGCTCGCCATCCTCAACTCCGCCGTGGCGAACGCGGTGGCGGGCAACAGTGCCTCCACCCGCACGTGGTACGCGTTGGGTCGCATCCGACTGCTTCCGCCGGTGCTGGCGAGACTGCACCCCACACACCGCTCGCCGGTCGTCGCGACCGGCCTGCAGATGGTCGTCGGCATCGCACTGCCGCTGTGGTTGGGCTTCCAGTACACGCCGATCGAGGCCTATACGACGCTCGCGACGTTGGCCGTGATCGTGGTCGTGGCGATCTACATGGTCACGAACCTGGCCTGCCTCGCCTACTACCTGCGCTTCCAGCGGGCCGAGTTCAACCTGCTGCGGCACGGCGTCGTACCGGTCCTCGGCATCCTGGCCTTCATCCCGGCGTTCTTCGCCGCGGCCGGGGTCGCCGCCTTCTCCTTTATTACCCCGCTGCCCAAGCCGCTGTCGTACGCCGGACCGGTGGCTCTGGCCTGGCTCCTCCTCGGTGTGGTCTATCTCGGCTACCTCGTGCTGCGGCACCCCCAGCGGATTCTTGAGACGACGGCCGTTATGGGCGACGAGACCGCCGCCGAGCAGCTCGAGCGGGCGTAGTCATGGGCAGGCACCACGTCGGCCGGGACAACGTCCACCTGGCCTGGGACAACGCACTGGCGCCGGTGCTCGTCGTCGGGCCGGGCGACGTCGTGGACGTCGACGTCGATGACGCGTCGGGTGGTCAGCTCCAGCGCACCTCGACGGCCGCCGACGTGCCCGCCCTCGACTTCGCCGCCGTCAACCCCTGCACCGGACCCATCGCTGTCGATGGCGCCAAGCCGGGGGACGACCTCGTTGTGGAAGTGCTCGAAGTCGACGTCGCGGAGTGGGGGTGGACGGCGAACATTCCGGGCTTCGGCCTGCTCGCCGACGCCTTTCCCGAACCCCACCTGCGGATCTCCCGTATCGCCGACGGCAAGGTGGAACTGCTTCCCGGCATGTCGCTTCCGCTCGTGCCGATGATCGGCACCATCGGTGTCGCCCCTCTTGCGCCCGGGCAGACGCCGCTGCTCGTCCCGACGGAGCGCGGCGGCAACATGGACATCCGGCAGCTCGGACCGGGGGCCGAGCTCCGCCTCCCCGTGGCGGTCCCGGGTGCCCTGCTCTCCCTGGGCGACACGCACGCCGCTCAGGGAGACGCCGAGGTGTGTGGGACGGGCATCGAGACCAGCGCGCGCGTACGACTCAGGATTGGTCTCGAGAAGGGTCGGGATCGGCGTACTCCGATGCTGGTGACCGTGGGGTTGTCCAACCGGGCCGGTCGCGCGTTGGCGACGACGGGGGTCGGCCCGAGCCTGCTCGAGGCAGCTCGCGTCGCGACGTCGCAGCTGATCGACGAGGTGGTCCGGCGCACGGGCATGGCGGCGCTCGACGCGTACCTGCTGGCGAGCGTGGCCGCGGACATGAAGGTGTCGGAGATCGTCGACCTGCCCAACTACGTCGTCTCCCTGCACCTCGACGCGTCGTTGGTCGGGTTGGCCGCCGGCCGCGAGTAACGTCTACGGCATGACGACGCCCCCCTTCGGGCGGGTGCTGACCGCGATGGTCACCCCGTTCACCGCGTCCGGCGACCTCGACCTCGATGGCGCGCAGCGGCTCGCGTCGTACCTCGTCGAGCACGGCAACGACGGTCTGCTCGTCAGCGGTACGACGGGCGAGTCACCGACCACCAGTGACGGGGAGAAGGAGCGCCTGCTCCGCGCGGTCGTCGACGCGGTGGGCGAGCAGGTGCCGGTGATCGCCGGAGTCGGCACCAACGACACCGCCCACACCGTCGAACTCGCCCGGACCGCGGAGAAGGCAGGGGCACGGGGGCTGCTGGCGGTTACGCCGTACTACTCGAAGCCCCCACAGGCCGGACTGCTCGCGCACTTCCGGGCGGTCGCTGACGCTACCGGTTTGCCGGTCATGCTCTACGACATTCCCGGGCGCACGGCAACCGCCATCGAGACGGAGACGCTGGTCCGCCTCGCGGAGCACGAGCGGATCGTCGCGGTGAAGGATGCCAAGGGCGACCTGGTGGCCACGGCCACGGTGCTCAGCCGAACCGACCTCGCGTTCTACTCGGGTGACGACATCCTCACGCTGCCGTTCCTCTCGATCGGGGCCGTGGGCGTGGTCGGCGTGCCGACGCACCTGTTCGGGAAGCGGGTCGGCGCGATGATCGCGGCGTACGAGGCCGGCGACGTCGCCTCGGCGCGCGAGATGCACGCGGGCCTGCTGCCCGTCTTCATCGGTTTCTTCCGCACGCAGGGCGTCATCCTCACCAAGGCGGCGCTCGGGCTCGCGGGTCTGCCGGCCGGTCCGGTGCGACCGCCGCTGGTCGAGGCCACCGCGGTGCAGGTCGAGCAGCTCCGGGTCGACTGCGCGGCCGCCGGCCTGCAGCTCTGACCGCCGGCAGTCGCAGCGAGGCACGTAGCGCGATGGCGCTGCCGCGCCGCGTAGCGTGCTCCGCATGACGACGCAGTGGAGCGGATCGTGAGCCACCCGCATCCGGAGCTGGGGGCGCCACCCCCACTCGTTCGGCACGGCCTGCGCATCGTCGCGCTCGGCGGTCTCGGCGAGATCGGCCGGAACATGACCGTGCTGGAGCACGCGGGTCGGCTGCTCATCGTCGACTGCGGGGTGCTCTTCCCCGAGGACGGGCAGCCGGGCGTCGACCTCGTCCTGCCCGACTTCTCCTACCTGCGCGGTCGGTGGGACGACGTCGAGGCGCTGATCCTCACCCACGGGCACGAGGACCACATCGGCGCCGTACCGTTCCTGCTCCGCGAGAAGCCCGACGTGCCGGTCGTCGGGTCGAAGCTCACGCTGGCACTGCTCGAGGGCAAGCTCGTCGAGCACCGAATCAAGCCTCAGGCCAGGGTGGTCGTCGAGGGCGAGCGGCGGGCGTTCGGGCCCTTCGAGTGTGAGTTCATCGCGGTCAACCACTCGATACCGGACGCGCTCGGCTTGGCTATCCGTACGGCGGCTGGTCTCGTCGTGCACACCGGCGATTTCAAGATGGACCAGCTGCCGCTCGACGGACGGCTCACCGACCTCGGGGCGTTCGCGCGGCTCGGCGCCGAGGGCGTCGACCTGCTGCTGTCGGACTCGACCAACGCCGAGGTCCCCGGCTTCGTCACGAGCGAACGCGAGATCGGTGGAGTGCTCGACCGCATCGTCGGGGAATCCCAGCAGCGCATCATCGTCGCTTGCTTCGCCAGCCACGTGCACCGGGTACAGCAGGTGCTCGACGCCGCCGCCGCGCATGACCGCCACGTCGCCTTCGTGGGCCGTTCGATGGTCCGCAACATGGGGATCGCCCGGGACCTCGGCTACCTGCGGATGCCGCCAGGCGTCATGGTCGACCTCAAGGCCGTCGACGATCTACCAGCCGCTCGGGTCGTCCTGATCTCGACCGGTTCGCAGGGCGAGCCCATGTCTGCGCTGGCCCGGATGGCCAATCGCGACCACCACCAGATCCGCATCGAAGCCGGCGACACGGTCGTGCTGGCGTCCTCGCTGGTTCCCGGCAACGAGAACGCGGTGTACCGCGTCATCAACGGGTTGGCGCGCTGGGGCGCGACCGTCGTGCACAAGAGCACGGCGCTGGTCCACGTCTCGGGCCACGCACCGGCCGGTGAGCTTCTCCTGCTGCTGAACATCACCAGGCCCAGCAACCTGCTGCCCGTCCACGGTGAGTGGCGGCACTTCCGGGCCCACGCAGCGCTCGCCGTGGCCAGCGGAGTGCCGCCGGAGCGCATCGTGCTGGCCGACGACGGGGTGGTGGTCGACCTGGTCGACGGCATAGCCACGGTCACCGGCAAGGTGCCCTGCGGCTACGTCTACGTCGACGGGCTCGTCGTCGGCGACATCGGCGAGACGTCGTTGAAGGATCGGCGGATCCTCGGCGAGGCGGGGTTCGTGACGGTCGTCGTCGTGGTCGACACCATGTCGGGCAAGGTGACCGTCCAGCCCGAGATCTTCACCCGGGGCGTGAGCGATGAGCCGGGTGCCTTCGACGGCGTACGTCCACTCATCGAGCAGGTGTTGGAGGGGGCGGCTGCGGAGGGTGTCGCTGATGCGCAGCAGCTACAGCAGCTGGTTCGCCGTACTGTCGGTCGCTGGGTCAACGACACCTACCGGCGACGCCCGATGATCATCCCGGTCGTCGTCGAGGTCTGAGCCCCCGGTCGGGGTCGCGCGGCAACCGGCCGCGTGTCGTCCGATTTCTGTCGGCCCGCACGGTTAGCGTGACCGCATGTCGGGCCGGAGTCCCACCGCGTCGCGCCGGCGTGCGCCCCCGGCCGGCCGGCCCCGATCCCGAACTCGTGGCAGCTCCCCCCGACGGCCGGCACCCCGACGCGCGCCGCCGCGGCGGGGCCCCGGACTGCTGCCGCGGCTGCTGCGCGCACTGTGGCGGCTCGTCAGCGGCGCTTGGCTGCTGCTGGCCCACCTGGTGGGCGGGATCGTCCGGCGCATCGGTTCCGGCGCTCGCGATCTCGACCCGGCCCACCGGCGGGACGGGATCGGGCTCGTCCTGCTCGGTGCCGCGGTCGTCGTCGCGGTTGCCGTGTGGGGACACGCGGCCGGCCCGGCGGGGGGCCTCTTGGCGCACGTCGCCCGCGACATCGTGGGCTCCGCGGCAGCCGCCGTACCTCTGGTCCTGCTCGCGCTAGCCTGGCGCCTGCTGCGCCGGGGACCGGCTCCGGAGAGCCGGCCACGCGTCGTCATCGGCAGCAGCGCCCTTGCGCTCGGCGCCCTAGGCCTCGTCGACCTCGCTTCCGGGGGCCCCATCACCCCGTCCGGGCGCCGGGCCGCGGGCGGGCTTGTCGGCTTCCTGGCCGCCTCCCCTCTCGCGAGCGCCGTGACTCCCTACGTCGCCGCGCCGCTCCTCCTCCTGCTCGCCGGCTTCGGAGTGCTGGTGCTGACCGGTACGCCGCTCGCCGCCGTGCCGACGCGCCTCGACGCGCTCCGCAACCGGCTGTCTCGTCGGAGCCGCTCGCCCCGTTCCGCGGACGAGTCCGACGCCGGGATGCGCGACTCCTCCGCCCCCGACGTGGCGGTGGGTGTCAGACGGAGTGTGCGCCGGCGCAGGGGGTCGACGGTCGTTGAGCCCGCGGTGGATGCGCCGTACGACATGTCGCCGATCGTCGCCGACCCGTCCGAAGCGACAGCGGAGACAGCCAGCGCTCCGTCGGAGTTGCCAGCGCACCGGACGGGACCGACACGGGGCGAGCAGTTGCCGCTGCCACCGGGCGAGGGCGGCTACCTGCTGCCGCCACCGACACTTCTCCGCGGTGGTCCGCCACCCAAGGGGCGCAGCGCCGCCAACGACGTCGTGATCGCCGCGCTGACGCAGGTCTTCGCCGAGTTCGAGGTCGACGCCTCGGTGAGCGGCTTCTCCCGCGGCCCGACGGTGACCCGCTACGAGATCGAGCTCGGTCCAGGGGTGAAGGTCGAGAAAATCAAGGCCCTCCAGCGCAACATCGCCTACGCCGTCAAGAGCCCCGACGTTCGGATCATCGACGTCATCCCGGGTAGGTCGGCGATCGGCGCTGAGATTCCCAACGCCGACAAGGAGGCGGTCTACCTCGGCGACGTGCTCCGCTCGCCTGCCGCGCTGCGCGAGACCCACCCACTCGTCGTCGGGCTCGGCAAGGACGTCGAGGGCGGTTTCGTCGTGGCCCACCTCGCCCGGATGCCGCACATCCTCATCGGCGGTTCCACCGGGTCGGGCAAGTCGACGTGCATCAACACGCTCATCACCTCCGTGCTCTCCCGCGCGACGCCGGACGACGTTCGTCTCGTGCTGATCGACCCCAAGCGGGTCGAGATGACCAACTACCGCGGCGTTCCGCACCTCGTCACACCCATCATCACGAACCCGAAGAAGGCGGCCGACGCCCTCCAGTGGGTCGTCCGTGAGATGGAGCTGCGTTACGAGGATCTGGCGGCGACCGGGGTGCGTCACCTCGACGACTTCAACGCCAAGGTCCGGGCCGGCGGTGTGAAAAGGGCGCCAGACGGCGAGCGCGACTACGCGACCTACCCTTACCTCCTCGTCATCGTCGACGAGCTCGCCGACCTCATGATGGTCGCGCCGCGCGACGTCGAGGACGCCATCAGCCGGATCGCCGCGATGGCCCGGGCGGTCGGGATCCACCTCGTGCTCGCAACGCAGAGCCCCCGGGTCGACGTCGTCACCGGGCTGATCAAAGCCAACGTGCCGTCACGGCTGGCCTTCGCCACGGCGAGCGCCACCGACTCCCGCGTGATCCTGGACATGATCGGCGCCGAGAAGCTGGTCGGGCAGGGTGACGGCCTCTTCCTCCCCATGGGAGCCGGGAAGCCGATTCGGGTGCAGGGCGCCTTCATCACCGAGGCCGAGATCGAGGCGGTCGTCGAGCACTGCAAGGGGCAGGCGCAGCCGGCGTACCGGGACGACGTCCTCGAGACTGCCGAGGGAACCAGGCGGAAGATCGACGAAGAGGTCGGCGACGACCTCGACCTGCTCCTGCAGGCCGTCGAGCTCGTCGTGACGACGCAGTTCGGGTCGACGTCCATGCTGCAGCGCAAGCTCCGCGTCGGGTTCGCCAAAGCCGGCCGGTTGATGGACCTCATGGAGAGCCGCGGCATCGTCGGACCGAGCGAGGGCGCCAAGGCGCGCGACGTGCTGGTGCGCCCGCAGGAGCTCGGCGAGATCTCCGCGGCCCTTAGCGGCGACTGAGCCCAGCCGCCGTTCCCGCACTCCGGCGTGGCGCGTGGACTCCGGTCGCCATCGACCCGAAGATCGCTCGTACAGGAGGGTGCCGGTGTCCGTGGGAACTGTCCTCGCCGGGGCGAGGGCCGAGCAGGGCTGGTCGATCGAGGACGTCAGTGCGGCCACCCGCATCCGTCCGCACGTGATTCGGGCGATCGAGGCGGACGACTTCGCGGTCTGTGGCGGCACTGTCTACGCGCGAGGCCACATCCGGCAGCTGGCCCGACAGCTCGGTGTCGACGCCGTTCCGCTGCTCCGCGAGTACGACCGGCTGGGGAGGGCGGGGCCGGCTCCGTTGTCGGCGCCGGCGCTCGACCCGAGCCTCGTCATCCGCGAGCGTCGCACTGCGCCGCGGTGGACGACCGCCATGGCAGTGGCGACGGGCGTCGTCTGCTGCGTCGCTGCGCTGCGGCTCGTCCTTCCGAATGGCTCCTCGCCTCCCTCGGCGGCACACCGGAAGGCGCCGCTGGGCGCCTCGACGTCCCCTCGGTCATCAACCCGGGTTCCGGCGACCGAGCCGGCGCCGACGACCGCGCCGGTGACGGGGGTCACCCTCTCGCTGCGGGTGACCGGCTCTCGCTGCTGGGTGTCCGTCAAGGGGTCCGACGGCCAGAGTCGCCTCGCCACCGTTCTCACCCAGGGCCAGACCGCGGACTTCTCCGACCAGAAGCTGCTCTCGGTCGTGCTCGGTGATCCCGGCGCCGTGAAGCTCGCGGTGAATGGGCAAAAGGTGCACCCGCGCAGCCACCCGGGCGGCGTCCAGCGCCTGGAGCTGACAGCCGACGATCCGCTCGCCGCCTTTGCACTATCAGGCGCGTCCGGTCTGAGCAACTGAGGCGCCGCCGGCCGATACCCTTGGCAGTCGTGTCCTCCCGATCGGTCGCCGTGGTGACGCTCGGCTGCGCGCGCAACGAGGTGGACTCCGAGGAGCTGGCCGGCCGGCTCACCGCCGACGGCTGGCGGGTCGTGACCGACCCGGCGAAGGCCGACGCCGTCCTGGTCAACACCTGCGGTTTCGTCGAGGCGGCGAAGAAGGACTCGATCGACGCGGTGCTCGACATCGCAGAGGGTGCGGAGCGGGACGGGCGCAAGGTCGTGGCCGTTGGCTGCCTCGCCGAGCGGTACGGCGCCGCCTTGGCGTCCTCGCTTCCCGAGGCGGACGCCGTGCTCGGGTTCGACGACTACGTTTCCATCGGCGACCGGCTCGACGACGTCGTGGCCGGCCGGCCGGTCGGCGCCCACCGACCGGTCGACCGCCGGCGGCTGCTGCCGGTGGCTCCGGTCGACCGGCCGGCGCCGCCTGCCGCGTCGTACGCCGGTCCGCCGCGACTGCGGCTCGGCAGCGGCCCGGTGGCGCCGTTGAAGCTCGCCACCGGCTGTGACCGGCGTTGCGCTTTCTGCGCGATCCCGTCGTTTCGGGGCCCGTTCGTCTCGCGCCGACCGGCCGAGGTGCTCACGGAGGCGCGCTGGCTCGCCGAGCGCGGCGCTCGCGAGCTTGTCGTGGTCAGCGAGAACTCCACGTCCTACGGCAAGGACCTGGGGGACCTCCGGCTGCTGGAGGCGCTGCTGCCGCAGCTCACCGCCGTACCGGGGGTTGAGCGGGTTCGCGTCTCCTATCTGCAGCCGGCGGAGCTACGGCCCTCGCTGGTCGAGGTGCTGACGTCGACTCCCGGCGTGGCGGCGTACTTCGACCTCTCGTTCCAGCACGCCAGCCCGCCGGTACTCCGGCGGATGCGCCGCTTCGGCGGCACCGAGCACTTTCTCACGCTGCTCGATTCCATCCGCGAGCGAGCGCCGCGGGCCGGCGTGCGTTCGAACGTCATCGCCGGCTTCCCCGGCGAGACGAAGGCAGACGTCGCCGAGCTCGAGCGGTTCCTCTCGGCGGCTCGCCTGGACGCCGTCGGCGTCTTCGGCTACTCCGACGAGGACGGCACGGAGGCCGCCCGACTGCCCGGCAAGGTGCGTCGCGACGCCATCGCCCGCCGCGTCGACCGGGTCTCGCGGCTCGCCGAAGAGCTCACCGCGCAGCGGGCGGAGGAGCGTCTCGGCGAGATCGTCGAGCTGCTGGTCGAGTCGGTCGGCGAGTCGGCCGCTGGCGTGACGATCGAGGGTCGGGCCGCCCATCAGGCGCCGGAGGTCGACGGTACGACGACCGTCCACGCGGCGAACCTGCCCCCGGCGGCCGTCCCCATGGCGAAAGCGGTGGCCGTCGGGGACCTGGTGCGCGCCCGGGTGACCGGTTGCGCGGGGGTGGACCTCTTCGCGGAACTCGTCGACGACTGGGTCGTCCAGAGGCCGGCGTGACGGCGGAGCGCCGGCAGCAAGCGGGCGCCCGAGCGCGGGCAGCGGCAGCCAACGTCCGGCAGGCGACGCGCCGCCCCGAGCCCGACCCGGCCGCTGTCGCGAGCACCGGCGCCCCGCTGGTCAATCCGGCCAACGCCCTGACCGCGCTGCGTCTGCTTCTCGTGCCCGCCTTTGTCGCGGCGCTGTTGCACGACCGCGGGAGCAGCACCGGATGGCGGATATCGGCCTGGGTGGTTTTCGCGCTGGCGTCGCTCACCGACCGCGTCGACGGGGCGATCGCGCGAACCCGAGGCCTGGTGACCGAGCTCGGCAAGATCGCCGACCCCATCGCCGACAAGGCGTTGACCGGCAGCGCACTTCTCGGGCTCTCCGCACTGGGCGAGCTGCCATGGTTGGTGACAGTCGTGATCCTCGGCCGAGAGATCGGCGTCACGATGCTGCGCTTCTGGGTGATCCGGCACGGCGTCATCCCGGCCAGTCGCGGCGGAAAGGTCAAGACCGTGCTGCAGGGAGTGGCCGTCGGTCTCTACGTGCTTCCGCTCTCCGGACTGCTCGCGACCGGCCGCGTCGTCTTGATGGCCGCGGCGGTGGTCGTCACGGTCGTCACCGGAGGCGACTACGTGCTGCGCGCCTTCGAGCTTCGGCGGACCAGCGCACGAGCCGCCATGAAGCGTGCCAAGGCGATACGCCGATGACTGTGGAACTGCTTGCCGTGGGCACTGAGCTGCTGCTCGGTGACATCGTCAACGGCAACGCCGCGTGGCTGGGACAACAGCTTGCGGCGGCCGGGCTCGATGTCTTCCGCAGCGCGGTCGTGGGGGACAACCTCGCCCGTATCGGCGCGGCGATCCACGATGCGCTGGACCGGGCCGACGCGCTCGTCATCACCGGGGGTCTGGGCCCCACCCAGGACGACCTGACCCGCGAGGCGCTCGCCACGCTCGCCGGCGTCGGCCTGGTTCGCGATGCGGCGCTCGAGCGAGCGCTCCGCGACCGGTTCACCGCCCTCGGCCGACGGGTTCCAGAAGCGAACTACCGACAGGCCGACGTGCCGGTCGGGGCGACGCCACTCGCCAATGAGCGAGGTTCCGCGCCGGGACTGCGCATGGGCCTGCTTGGCGGCGTGGTCTACGCGCTGCCCGGCGTACCGCACGAGATGGAGGCAATGTTCACCTCCGCTGTACTGCCGGCCCTCCTGGCCGGTGCAGAGGACCGCGCGGTGATCCTCTCCCGCGTCCTGCGGACCGCCGGGATGTGGGAGTCGGCGGTGGCGGAGGCACTGAGCGACCTGGTCGACCGGCTCGACGACGGCGGTGGCAACCCGACGATCGCCTTCCTCGCCGGCGGCGGTGAGGTGCGGGTCCGGATCACCGCCAAGGCGGCCGGCCGCGGTGCCGCGGAGACGCTCCTCGCGCCGGTCGAGGCGGCTGCCAGGGCTGCCCTCGGCACCGCCGTGTACGGCGCTGACGATGACACGCTGGCCTCGGTACTGCATGGCCTGCTGCGGAGGCGCGGCGCCACGGTCGCCGCCGCCGAGTCGCTGACGGGTGGCCTGCTGGGCGCTTTTCTGAGCGAGACCCCCGGTGCCTCGGACACCTACCGGGGCTCGGTCACCGCTTACGCCACCGAGCTGAAGATCGCCCTCCTCGGCGTGCCCGCCGAGCTGCTGAAGCTGCATGGAGCGGTGCACGCCGACGTCGCGGTGGCGATGGCCGAGGGCGTGCGGCGCAGGCTGGGCGCGTCGTACGCCCTGTCGCTCACCGGCGTTGCCGGGCCTGACGCCCAGGACGGGGTAGCGCCGGGCACCGTCTACGTCGGAGTCGCCACGCCTGACCGTGCCTACGCCCGCCGGCTGCGGCTACCGGGAGATCGGGCGCGAGTCCGTCAGCTGGCCGCCGTCTCGGCGTTGGACGCCTTGCGTCGAGAGCTGTGCGGGGAAGCGGAAGGGTGATACCGGTGTTCTTTCTGCTGTGGATGCTGTCCTGGAAGCCGTCGTGACCCCGGTCGCCGGTCCCGCCCTCTCCTTCCGTCGGCTGCTCGGCGGCGTGCTGCGCTCCGTGCGGGTTGCGCAGCGGCGAACCCTGCGCGATGTCAGTGAGACGGCGGGGGTCTCCCTCGGCTACCTCTCGGAGGTAGAGCGGGGTCGCAAGGAGGCATCCTCGGAGCTGCTCGCGGCGATCTGCGCCGCGCTCGGCGTACGACTGGCCGACGTGCTGCGGGATGTCGGTGAGGAGCTCGCGCTCGTCGAGCCACTGCCGGTGTGCCTCCCCCGGCCGGCCCGGGTCCACGGCGAGGTGCGAGCTGCCGCGTAGCGCCGATCAGTGCCGGGTCGGCGCCGGGCCTGGTTGGCAGCGAGGGCACCAGTAGGTCAGTCGCAGGTACGCCGCGTGCCCCTGCTCGTCGACCCTGATCGGTGTTGCACAGCGACGGCACGGCCGGCCGCCGTTGGTATACACCCAGTGCTCGTGCCCGCGGCGTGCATCTCCGGTTGGAACCTGACGTCCGCTGTCGCGGCCGGCGATGAGCAGGCGCTGAGCCAGCCGGACGAGCGCCGCTAGGTCCGCAACCTCGGCGACTTGCTGCCAGGGCGAGATGCCGGCCAGGAACAGGGCCTCCGCCTTGTACATGTTGCCGATTCCGGCCAGGTTGCGCTGGTCGAGCAGGGCATCGCCGATCTCCCGGCCCGGCGCGGCGCATAACCGTCGCAGCGCCTCGGCCTCGTCCCAGCCGGGACCCAGCAGGTCCGGGCCGAGGTGGCCCACGACGGTGTCCTCGTCGGCCGTCCGGATCAGTTCGACTACCGGCAACCGGTAGCCCACCGCCAGCCAGTCCTCGGTTGTGAGTACGACCCGCACCTGCCAGTCCGGCCCGCCGCTCCACCGGCTGCCCGGGCGGTAGAGGTGCCACGACCCCTCCATCCGCAGATGCGTGTGCAGCGTCAGTCCGCCATCCACCCGGGTGAGCAGGTGCTTGCCGCGGGACACCGACTCGACCACGGTGCGCCCATGCAGTGCGGCGGTCGCCAGGGTGGGGACACGGAAGGCGCTCGAGAGGAGCAGGTGCCCGCCAAGGGCGGCGTGCAGCCGGTGCGCGGTACGCCAGACGGTGTCGCCTTCGGGCACGGTGCTACCGTCCGGCCGCCGCCGCTGAACGACCGGCGCCGCTGCTCACGCGCGCAGTCGCAGGCCGCGTGGCGACGCGGCGAAGCCCGCCGCACGCAAGGCAGCCGCGAGCAGTGTGTCGTGGACAGCCACGCCGTCGGCGCGCTCGACGCCGAGCCGGCCGAGTGCGCCACGCCGGACTGCATCGGCCAGTCCGGCGGCCGCCGCCGCCAGCGCTTCCACGTCGTCGCTCCAGGACAGCACGCTCCGCCCGCCGCGCTCGACGTAGAGGACGAGCTCACCGGTCACGAAGACGACGACGGCGCCGGCCTTGCGCCCCGGCCGATGACCGCCGTCGTCGGTACGCGCCGGCCAGGGCAGCGCGGCGCCGTGCGGGTTCGCCGGGTCGGCCGCCGCCAACACGAGAACGGAAGGCTCCGTCGTGCGCCTGGGTCGCCAGCCGCCTGGTACGGCGGGCTGCCATGGTTCCTCGCGGGGAGCGGCGATCACCCGGAGCCGGTCGACGGCGCCCGGGGCCGCGAACTGGGCGCCGCCGAGACCCTCGACGAAGTAGCCTCGTCGACAGCGCCCGGACTCCTCGAAGGCCTTCAGCACCGGGTACGCGCCGGCGAACCCGCCCGGCAACCGCTCCGCGACGACCGCACCTCGAGTGACGACACCATGCCGGTCGAGCAGCGTCTCCGCCACGGCGAACGCCCGCCGGGTGCCGTCCGCCTCACGCGCCGGCAGGAGACTCCATCTGCCGGCCGCGGTCGGGGGCCCGGTTCGGCTCGGCAGCCCGGGCCGCCTGGACGGGTAGCGACCCCGCGGTCTTGACGGCTGGCGGCGGGCCGCACCGGTCAGGACCCGCATCGGAGCCAGCGTGTCGTTGGTGACATGACCGGACCACACCAGGTCCCAGAGCGCGGCCACGAGTGCGGCGTCGTCGAGAACATGGACGCGCTCAGCGAGGCTACGGAAAAACAGCGCCTGACCGCCGCTGAGCGCGTCGAGGACGGCCTCGTGCAGCGGCGCCCGCGGCTCGTCGTCGGCCGCCGCGAGCAGCAGCGGCGCGGTGTCGGCGAGGTAGAGGGCGACCCAGCCGTCGCCCCCCGGCAGAGAGCCGGCACCAGCCCACACCACCTCGCCGGCGGCGCAGACCTCGTCGAGCATGGCCGGCGTGTAGTCGTGCACTCGGGCCGGTAGCACCAGCGTCTCGAGGGCGCTGGCCGGCACGGCCGCGCCCTGAAGCTGCTCAACCGTACGCAGCAGCCCTTCGACGCCGCGGCCGGCCGCCGTGCCGGCTCCCTGCCACGCCGGGAGGAACCGAGCGAACGCCGCGACCGGCACCGGCTCGGCCTCCTTGCGCAGTCTCGCCAGCGACCGGCGGCGGAGCATGCGCAGCACCTCGGTGTCGCACCACTCGCTGCCGGTGCCGCCCGGGCGGAACTCTCCGGCCATCACCCGGCCCTGCCCCGCGAGGCGTTGCAGGGTCACGTCGACGACTGCCACACCCAGGCCGAGCCGTCGCGCGACCTCACTGGCCGCGAACGGTGCATGCGTTCGCGCATAGCGACCCACGAGGTCGCCTAGGGGATCGGTCGCGGGTTCGAGGAACGGCGCAGGAACACCGAGCGGGACAGGTACGCCGAGGGCGTCGCGCAGCCGGCCGACGTCCTCGACGGCGACCCAGCGCTCCTCTCCGGCGATCCGAATGCGCAGCGCACGTCGCGCCGCTTCCAGCTGCGCGAGCCACTGGGGCTGCGCGCCGCGCTCGACAGCTTCCTCGGCCGACAGGTCGCCCACGACCCGCAGCAGGTCGGCGGTCGACTCGACGTCGTACGCCCTACGACGTGCGGCAAGCCGCTGCAACTCCCGCTCGATCTCCTCGACAGCGGCCTCGTCGAGCAGCTCGCGCAACTCTGCCTGGCCGAGCAACTCGGCGAGCAGCGTCGGGTCCAGGGACAGGGCCTGCGCGCGGCGCTCCGCCAGGGGTGCGTCGCCTTCGTACATGAACCCCGCGACGTAGCGGAACAGCAGCGAGCGGGCAAAGGGCGACGGGCTCGCGGTCTCGACCTCCACGACGCGGACGCCCCGCGCCGATACGTCGCGCATCAGCGAGACCAGGCCCGGGACGTCGAAGACGTCCTGCAGGCACTCGCGCATCGTCTCGAGGACGATCGGGAACGTCGGGTAGCGGCTCACGACCGACAGCAGTTGCGCCGATCGCTGTCGCTGCTGCCACAGCGGCGTACGGCGGCCGGGGTTGCGGCGCGGGAGGAGCAGCGCCCGCGCCGCGCACTCGCGGAAACGGGCGGCGAACAGCGCTGACCCGCCGAGCTCGTCGCGGACGACGGACTCGATCTCGCCGGCGTCGAACAGGACCAGGTCCGCCGATGGCGGCTCCTCGGTCTCCGGTACGCGCAGCACGACGCCGTCGTCGGCGTGCATGGCCTGGACGTCGACGCCCAGCCGCTCGCGGAGTCGCGCGGACAGCGCAAGAGCCCATGGCGCATGAACCGGAGCGCCGTACGGCGAATGCAGGGCGAGCCGCCAGTCGCCGAGCTCGTCGCGGAACCGCTCCACGACGATCGTGCGGTCGTCGGGCAGGTGACCGGTGGACGTCCGTTGCTCGTCCAGATACGCCAGCAGGTTGCCGGCGGCGAAGGCGTCCAGCCCGCCGGCGAGGAGCGACTCCTCGGCATCGGCCGGGGAGAGCCGGCCGAGCTGCCGCAGGAAGGCCCCGACCGCCTGGCCCAGCTCAGCGGGGCGGCCGGGAGCGTCCCCGTGCCAGAACGGCAGCTTCCCTGGTTGCCCCGGCGCTGGCGACACCAGGACGCGGTCGGAGGTGATCTCCTCGATCCGCCAGGAGCTCGAGCCCAGCGTGAAGACGTCGCCGACCCGCGACTCGTAAACCATCTCCTCGTCGAGCTCGCCGACCCGGCTCGCCCGCTCACTGACGAGGAAGACGCCGAAGAGACCGCGATCCGGAATCGTCCCGCCGCTCGTCACGGCCAGCCGCTGCGCGCCGGGCCGAGCGGTCAGCGTGCCGGTGACCCGGTCCCACACGACGCGTGGCCGCAGCTCGGCGAACTCGTCACCGGGGTAACGGCCGGCGAGCATGTCGAGCACGGCGTCGAGCGCGCCGTCTGGTAGCGCCGCGAAAGGCGCGGCTCGGCGTACGGTGGCCGCGAGATCGTCGACCTGCCACGGCTCCATCGCGGTCATGGCCACAACTTGCTGGGCGAGCACGTCGAGCGGGTTGCGCGGATAGCGCAGTGCCTCGATGGCGCCTTCGCTCATGCGCTCGACCACGACGGCCGCCGGCACGAGGTCACCGCGGTGTTTGGGGAAGAGCACACCGCGGCTCACCGCGCCGACCGAGTGGCCGGCCCGTCCGATCCGCTGCAGGCCGCTCGCCACGGACGGCGGTGGCTCGACCTGCACGACGAGATCGACCGCTCCCATGTCGATGCCCAGCTCGAGGCTGCTCGTCGCTATCACCGCCGGCAGTCGGCCGGACTTCAGGTCGTCTTCGATCCGGGCCCGCTGCTCCTTGCTCACCGAGCCGTGGTGGGCCATGGCGATTTCGGCCGGGCCGCCGGCCGACGAGCCGGCCTGCGCCATGATCTCCGCCGGCACGGGAGATGTCGGCAGCGGCTCCTCGGGGTGGGCGCGCTCGTACGCGATCTCGTTCAGACGAGCGGTCAGCCGCTCGGCGAGGCGGCGCGAGTTGACGAAGACGATCGTGGAGCGGTGCGCCTCGACGAGGTCGACGATGCGCTCCTCGACCGCCGGCCAGATCGACGGCCGCCGATTCGCCGCGGCGGCTGGGCCTTCCGGCACCTCCTCGACCTCGCCGAGGGCGGTCATGTCCTCGACGGGTACGACGACTCGCAGCTCGACCGTCTTTGCCGCCGGCGGCGCCACCACCTCCACGTCCCGAGCACCACCCAGGAAACGCGCAACCTCCGGCAGGGGACGCACGGTGGCGGACAGCCCGATCCGCTGAGCCGGTCGGTCAAGGAGTACGTCGAGCCGCTCGAGCGACAGGGCCAGGTGCGCACCGCGCTTGGTACCGGCGACGGCGTGGACCTCGTCGACGATGACGGTCTCCACGCCGCGCAGCGCCTCGCGCGCCTGCGAGGTGAGCAGCAGGTAGAGCGACTCGGGAGTCGTGATGAGCACGTCCGGCGGCGCCCGGCCGATGCGCCGGCGCTCGTCGGCCGGGGTGTCACCGGAGCGGACGCCGACCGTGATGTCCGGCTCGGGAAGGCCGAGCCGGGCCGCCGCATGGCGGATGCCTGCGAGCGGGGCCCGCAGGTTGCGCTCGATGTCGACGGCGAGCGCCTTGAGCGGTGACACGTAGAGCACCCGACAGCGCCGCGCCGGGTCGGGGACGGGCGCGGCCGAGAGCCGGTTGAGCGACCACAGGAACGCGGCCAGCGTCTTCCCGGAGCCGGTCGGGGCAACGACGAGCACGTCTCGCCCGCGCGCGATCGCCGTCCACGCCTCGTCCTGGGCGCGCGTCGGGGCCGCGAAGGACGCCGCGAACCAGGCCCGGGTCGCGGGAGAGAAGGCATCGAGGGCGGCCATGGCTCCATCCTGCTCTCGAGGTGGGACAGTTCGGCAGCACGCGTCACACCTGAGCGCACCTGGCCTGCCGGCATCGCCTGCCGGCATCCGGATGATCTCCTTCGCCCCCGCTGGTGTCGCTGGACGATCTCTCCGGGCGCCTGCTAGCCACAACCAGTCGCGCGAAGGAGATCGCCAACCTCTTGCGTGGGTGACCGACCTCGCGATCGAGGCTGTCGCGACGATGGGCCGAGGAATGGGCCGGAGTCGGCCGGCGCCGGCGCGGGCTGCCGGAGCCATAGCGGATGGCGAATACTCTGCTGGTGCGGCTGACGGAGTTCTGGGCGCGGATGGAGCGTCAATTCGGAGCGGCGTACGCCGAATCCCTGGCCCGTGACCAAGTGCTGTCGGCTCTGCGCGGTCGGACGGTTGTCGAGGCGTTCGCCGCCGGCGAAGACGCCAAGGCGGTCTGGCGAGCCGTCTGTGAGGCCTTCGAGGTGCCGCTGCGCGAGCGGTGAAGCGGTCGGCGTGTCGCGATCACGGTTCGAACACGTGTTCGCCTACTGTGGACGGCGTTGCGGCTTCGTCCACAGCAGCGCTGCGCCGGCTCGAAACTGTCGCACCCGCCGCCTAACGTCGCCGACGGCAGATCAGAGAAACAGCTTCGACCCGGATGGGGTGGCGACCATGGCAGCACCGGACCGCGAGAAGGCGCTTGAGACGGCGCTCGCCCAGATCGAGCGGCAGTGCGGCAAAGGCTCGGTCATGCGGCTCGGCGACGAGGCGAGGGCGCCCGTCGAGGTGATTCCGACGGGCTCGATCGCTCTCGACGTCGCCCTCGGCATCGGCGGCCTCCCGCGCGGGCGGGTCGTGGAGATCTACGGTCCGGAGTCGTCGGGCAAGACGACCCTCGCGCTGCATGCCGTCGCCAGTGCGCAACGGGCCGGCGGCATCGCGGCGTTCATCGACGCGGAGCACGCGCTCGACCCCGACTACGCCCGCCAGCTCGGCGTTGACACCGATGCCCTGCTCGTGTCCCAGCCCGACACCGGCGAGCAGGCGCTGGAGATCGCCGACATGCTCATCCGGTCCGGCGCGCTCGACGTCGTCGTCATCGACTCGGTGGCGGCCCTCGTGCCTCGCGCCGAGATCGAGGGCGAGATGGGTGACTCCCACGTCGGCCTGCAGGCGCGGCTGATGAGCCAGGCACTACGCAAGATCACGGGGGCATTGAGCAACTCCGGCACGACGGCGATCTTCATCAACCAGCTCCGCGAGAAGATAGGGGTGTTCTTCGGGAGCCCGGAAACCACGACGGGTGGCAAGGCGCTGAAGTTCTACGCGTCCATCCGGCTGGACATCCGGCGGATCGAGACTCTCAAGGACGGCACCGACGCGGTTGGCAACCGGACGCGGGTCAAGGTCGTCAAAAACAAGTGTCTTGCCGAGGGGACGCTCGTCTTCGACCCGATGACCGGCGCGACGCACCGCATCGAGGATGTGGTCGACGGGCGGCTACCGATCCATGTCGCGGCCGTCGACAAGTCCGGGCAGCTACACGTTCGGCCGGTGGTCTTCTGGTTCGACCAGGGCGTTCAGGACACGGTTGAAGTCACCCTGCGCGGGGGCGCGCAGGTCCGAGTCACTCCCGACCACAGGGTGCTGACCGAAGATGGTTGGCGAGCGGCGGGAGACCTCGAGACTGGCGACCGGGTAGCGCAACCTGCGCTCGTTGGCCCTCTTGGCACGTCGAGCGGACGACGCCGCGGGTCGGCACAAACGCACTTGTCACGGGCAGTCTCCAAGCCCGTGCTGGCGCACCTACGCCGGCGCGGCATCACCGCGACCGAAGCTGCGCGGCTGCTGGGTCGGCCGGCCAGCGACGCCCGCATCGATCTCCGCACCCTGCTCGGTGCGCCGCGGATGCATCGGACTCGGCTCACCATCCTTGCTGACAGCCTTGACGACGCCTTCCTGCGAGAGGTACTGAGCGAGGAGCTCGTGTACTCAGCGGTGCGCAGTGTGGAAGCGGCCGGCCCGGCGCGCACGTTCGACGTAGGGGTGGAGGAGCTGCACAACCTCGTCGCCGCCGACATCGTCGTGCACAACTGCAGTCCGCCGTTCAAGCAGGCTGAGTTCGACATTCTCTACGGCGTCGGCATCAGCCGTGAGGGCGGATTGATCGACATGGGTGTCGACCACAGCATCGTGCGGAAGTCCGGCGCTTGGTACACCTACGAGGGCGACCAGCTCGGCCAGGGCAAGGAGAACGCACGGGCCTTCCTTCGCGACAATCCCGATCTCGCTGACGAGATCGAGAAGCGGATCAAGGAAAAGCTCGGCATCGGCCCCCGGCTCGACGCGGAACTACCCGCTCCGGCGACCGACTTCTGACCGTCATGCGAGGCACGCGCTACGACCGCCCCGGCCCGGACGCTGCCGACCCGGACGCTATCGCCCGCGAGATCTGCCTTCGACTGCTCAGCGACGCCCCACGAACTCGAGGACAGCTTGGTGACGCGTTGCGCCGGCGGCGGGTGCCTGAGGAGGCCGCGGCGCGGGTTCTCGACCGGTTCACCGACGTCGGCCTCATCGACGATGCCGCGTTCGCACGTGCGTGGGTGACGTCGCGGCATAGCGGTCGTGGCCTGGCCCGTCGTGCGCTCGCCGACGAACTGCGGCGCCGCGGTGTCGACCGGTCGACCATCGAGTCAGCTGTGGCGACGGTCGATCCCGCGGACGAGGACGCCGCAGCCCGCGCGCTGGTCGCGCGTCGGCTGCCGCTGATGGAAGGTCTGGATGCCGCGGCGAGGGTCCGGCGGCTGACCGGGATGCTCGGGCGCAAGGGCTACCCGGCCGGCGTGGCGTACCGGGTCGTGCGCGAAGTCCTCGATGACGCATCTGCCGGACCGGGCGGCATACAGGATCCGGGATGGCAGGAACTTCCGGAGGCCGCCGACGACGGCTAGCAGGTACGCCGATTGCCCTGCAATCAGGACCCGGCTCGGCTTCGGCACGGCGGTCTGGTTTCCGACGTGCTTGACCGCCGGATGGCCCGCGCCTAACCTCACAGCCAGTGAGGAGTTCCATCCGCTACCTGCGGATTCACCCATAGCGCTGCCGTACGACGAATTCTCGATATCGCACGAAACACGAACGCTTGCCGTCAGTCACGGCACCGTGACCGACGTACCGACACCAGCCTGGGCGCGTCGGCCCGGCTCCCGACAGGGAGCTCGCGCGCCGGGCAGGACCAACCGGTCGGCGCCGGGGAAGTGCGCGATCGGGCGCCGGCGGCTGATGGCAGCGCTGGGTGGTTCACGCTTCTCACGCTCGAAAGCCTCTGCTCGGGCAGAGGACGACCTGGAGAGGTGACGTGCGATGGCCGTGTTTGCCGCGATCGGCGCACTCGCCGTCGTGGTCCTAGTCGTCCTGGTCGTCCTCGTCGTTCTGCTCCTCCGACGGGTGGCGTCGCCAGCAGCGGCGCCGTCCCGGCCACAGGAGAGAACCGCTGCAGACCGGTCCCTCGACGAGCCGCGCTTCCGCTCTGAGGCGGACACGGATGCGCTGAAGGAGGCCAGTGGGCTCAGGGACGCCGCGCTCGCCGACGCCGAGCGCCTGCGCCACGATGCCGAACAGGCAGCAGTCACTGCAGCCGCCGCGCGACGCGAGGCTGACGCCGAGCTGCACGTCCGCCGGGACGAGGTCGCCCAGGTTCGCGCGGATCTCGAACGCCGGGAGCACCGCCTCGCCGAGCGCGAAGAGCGCCTCGACGCGGAGACCCGGCGCGGGGAGCAGCGCGACCGTGACCTCGCAGAGGTGGAGGCGGGCATCGCCCGACAGCGCGCCGAGCTCGCCGACGTGGCGGAGGAGCGCCGCCTGGTCCTCGAGCGCACTGCGGGGCTGACCGCCGCGGACGCAAAGGCGGAGCTGGTCAAGGCGATGGAACACCAGGCCAAGCGCGACGCAGCCGTGCTGGCCCGGGAGATAGAGGCCGACGCCCGGCGCAACGGTGAGGACCGAGCCAGGAAGATCGTCACCTTGGCGATTCAACGGGTCGCGAGTGAACAGACCGCCGAGTCGGTGGTGAGCGTCCTCCACCTGCCCAGCGACGACATGAAAGGCCGCATCATCGGCCGTGAGGGACGCAACATCCGCACGTTCGAGGCCGTGACGGGCGTCAACCTCATCATCGACGACACCCCCGAAGCCGTGCTCCTCTCCTCGTTCGACCCCATCCGGCGGGAAACCGCGCGCATCGCTTTGGAGTCACTCGTCCTCGACGGGCGGATTCACCCGCACCGCATCGAAGAGGTCTACGAGCAGAGCAAGGCACAGGTCCAGCAGTCCTGCGTCCGGGCCGGCGAGGACGCGCTCGTCGAGCTCGGTATCACCGAGATGCATCCAGAACTCATCGCGCTCCTCGGTCGGCTGCGCTACCGCACGTCGTACGGCCAGAACGTGCTCAAGCACCTGGTGGAGTCGGCTCACCTGGCCGGGCTCATGGCCGCCGAGCTGCGACTCGACCAGCACTTGCTGAAGAGATGCGCGTTCCTGCACGACGTCGGCAAGGCGCTCACCCATGAGGTCGAGGGCAGCCACGCGTTAGTGGGTGCCGAGATGGCCCGCCGCTACGGTGAGTCGGACGACGTCGTCCACGCCATCGAGGCGCACCACAACGAGGTCGAGGTGCGCACGGTGGAGGCGGTCCTCACGCAGGCAGCTGACGCGATCAGCGGCGGGCGTCCCGGCGCCCGGCGCGAGAGCCTCGAGCACTACGTCAAGCGGCTGGAGCGGATCGAGGAGATCGCCACGGACAAGGAGGGCGTGGACAAGGTCTTCGCGATGCAGGCGGGGCGCGAGGTACGCGTCATGGTGCTGCCCGACCGTATCGACGACATCCAGGCCCAGGTGCTGGCCCGCGACATCGCCAAGCAGATCGAGGAGGAGCTGACCTACCCGGGTCAGATCCGGATCACCGTCGTCCGAGAGTCCAGGGCCACCGAGATCGCGAAGTGACCAGGCGGAGCTGAGCGGTGCGTACGCCGGTCCGCCGCCGTTGGGTGCAGACCGTCGTACCCCGATGCTCCAGATCGTCGAAGACGCGGGGCCACGGCTCCTCGGTGCCGCGGCGATTCTGCTCGTAGCGGCCGTGCCGTTGACGATATTGACGCTGCTCGTCCGCGGACACTGGTCCCCCGTTTCCGACCTCGACCTGCGCACGGAGGCGCACGTTCATCGGGCCGTGCTGGCGCACCCGGCGTTGCGAGTCACCGCCGTCGCCGCCACCACGCTCGGCGATGCGTTGGTGCGCTACGCAGTCGCCTTGGCCGGCGTGGTCTGGCTGCTCCGGGGACGGCACTGGCGACGGGCGGCGTACGTCGTCACCGTTTGTCCCGATCGGCGGACTGCTCGACACACTGCTCAAGCAGCTGGTGCACAGAACCCGTCCGGTGCTGCCTGACCCGATCGCCCACGCCGGTGGTGTTTTCCTTCCCCAGCGGGCATGCGATGGTGGCGTACGGCGCGCTGCTGGTCGCTGCTCTGCCCCTTCTGCGCGGTCGCGCGCGGACCTGGGCGACGGCCGTCACCGTCGCCCTTGTCGGGGCGGTCGGGGCCTCCCGGGTGGTGCTCGGCGTCCATTATCCGACGGACGTCGCGGCCGGCTGGCTCTACGGGCTCACCTGGCTGGTCGTCGCCGCAGCGGCGATGCGATAGGGCGCGACGTCTACCCTGGGCCGGGACATGAGCGCGCGCAGCTACGAGATCCGCACTTACGGGTGCCAGATGAACGTGCACGACTCCGAGCGCCTGGCCGGCGTACTGGAGGAGTCCGGCTACGTCCGAGCCAGCGGTGGCGAGTCGGCGGACGTCGTGGTGTTCAACACGTGCGCGGTCCGGGAGAACGCCGACAACCGCCTCTACGGCAACCTCGGTCACCTGCTTCCGGTGAAGACCGCGCATCCGGGGATGCAGATCGCCGTCGGCGGTTGCCTCGCGCAGAAGGACAGGGGGCTCATCACTCGGCGAGCGCCGTGGGTCGACGTGGTGTTCGGAACCCACAACGTCGGCGCACTGCCGGTGCT
>JBBSIN010000009.1:0-48250 GCA_038232055.1 Mycobacteriales bacterium | reverse complement strand
TGATACGACCGAGTGTTTGATACGACCGAGTGTTTGATACGACCGAGAGCCCGAGAGGACGACGCGCTGTGCTGCTGGTCGACCTGGCCTACGCCCGATCCGGTGACAAGGGCGACATCTCCAACATCGGTATCATCGCCAAGGATCCGGGGTCGTACGAGCGGATCGGCCGGCTGCTGACTCCGGAGCGCGTCAAGGCGCATTTCCGGGGCTGGGTGCAGGGTGAGGTGACGGTCTATCCGATGCCCAACGTCCACGCGTACAACGTGGTGTGCCGGCGCGCGCTGGGCGGCGGGGCCACCCGGACCGTGCGCTTCGACCAGACCGGCAAGGCGATGTCCACCGCGCTGCTGCGGATGACCGTCGACGAGGAGGAGTAACGCCGGGCATGGACGTCGCGGTCATGGCGGTGGGCCAGACGTCGTTCGGGGAACACACGACGTCCGGCGTGAAGGAACTGTTCACCGCCGCCATGCGGGACGTGTACGCCGACCCGACGCTGGCCGACTTCGACCGGGGTCGGATCGAGGCGGCCTGGGTCGGCAGTCTCAGTTGCGGCCAGGGTATGCAGCTGGGCAACTTCGCCCCCGCGATGCTCGACCATGCGGGCCTGCCGACGGTGCCGGCGTTGCACGTGGAGAGCGCCTGCGCATCGGGCGGTTACGCCTTGCACGCCGCCGTCTCGGCGGTCGCCTCGGGCCAGTACAGCTGCGTCCTGGCCGCTGGAGTGGAGAAGATGCGCGACGTCTCCGCGGAGCGCGGCCGCTACTGGCTCGGCATCTCGGGCGACACCGAATACGAGCGGCTGGCCGGCCTCACCTTCGCCGGCGTCTTCGCGCTGATGGCCAACCGGCTCATCACCGACGGTGTCATCACCCGCGAGGACCTCGCCCGGGTCGCCGTCAAGAACCACCGGCATGGGGCGCTGAACCCCAAGGCGCACCTGCGACGGCTCCTGACCCTGGAACAGGTGTTGGCGGCGCCGATGGTTGCCCAGCCGCTCGGGGCGTTCGACTGCTGTCCGACCAGCGATGGAGCCGCGGCCGTGCTCGTCGCGGATCTCGCGACGGCGGCCACCCTGTCCGCGAACCCGGTCCGCATCTCCGGCATCGGAGCGGCGAGCGACAAGCTTGCCCTGCACTCGCGCCCGGACATCACTCGGCTGACCGCAGCCGGTGACGCAGCGGCGCGCGCTTATCGCATGGCCGGTGTCACGCCTGACCAGGTCGACCTGGCCGAGGTTCACGACTGCTTCACGGTTGCCGAGCTCATTGCGTACGACGAGCTGGGGTTGTGCCCGATCCCCAAGGCCGGTACTGCGCTTGCGGCCGGCGAGTTCGACCTCGGCGGTCGGCTACCGGTCAACGTTTCGGGGGGTCTGAAGGCCAAGGGGCACCCGATCGGTGCGACGGGCATCGGCCAGGTCGTCGAGGTGGTGCGTCAGCTTCGCGGCGACGTCGAGCCCGAGCGCGCGGTGGCCGGCGCCCGTACCGGGCTGGCGTACAACATGGGTGGGAGTGGGGCGTCGGCCGTCGTCACGATCCTGACGAGCGACGCGTCATGACGGTCCATGCCGACATCGCCGGCTACGCGTGCTATTTCCCGTCCGGACGCGTCGCGGCGAGCGAGCTGCGCCTAGCGGGGACCACCGTCCCAGCCGGTGTCGAGGCCCAGCGTGTGCCGGCGGCGGACGAGGACGCGCTCACCCTCGCCCTGGGCGCGGTCGACCGGCTCGCACTGCACCGGTCCGGGCGCGAGATCGGCGCCCTCGCCGTCGCGAGCACCACGCTGCCGTACGGGCGTCGGGTGCAGTCCGCACTGCTGGTGGAGGCGCTGGGCAGCCGCGCCGGCGTCTTCCTCACCGAGCACACGACGTCGTCGCGGGCGGGTACCGAGGCCATGTCGCTGCATGCCGGGCTCGCCGCAACCCGCGACGCGGCGACGGTCGTCGTCGCCTCCGAGGCCGACTCCGCGCCGGGTGCCGGCGCGGGTGCCGTGGCGCTCCTGCTCGCGCCGGACGGCGACACGGCGCACATCGAGGCAGCCGCCCACTCGGCGCTCGAGCGGCCGGGACTGGACTTCGTCCCGACCGGTGCGAACCACCGACGCGACATCGAGGTGAGCGGCTACGCGGACGAGGCCTACCTCGGCGCTGCGGGGCTCGCCGTGCGAGCCCTGCTCGATGACCTCGGCGCGAAGCCCGGCGACTACCGCTTCCTGGCCGCCGGTGGCGCCGACGTACGCCGAACCGGACTGCTCGCGAAGCTGCTGGGCTTCGAGGCAGCCCAGTGGCGAGCCGTAAGCACCGCCGCCCAGACCGGTCTGCTCGGCGCGGCCGGCCCGTTCGTCGCGCTCACGGCGGCCCTGGACGCGGCGCTGCCCGGCGACCGGATCCTGCTTGTCGGCTACGGCGCGGGCTCGGCCGCCGACGCCGTCAGCCTCCTGGCCGGGCCGACCAGCGGCCAGCGCGTGCTCGAGCGCGCGCTTTCGTCGTCGCGCGAGGTCGACGCCGTCGGCTATCTCCGGCTCAGAACGGGAAGGTGAAGCCGTGGGCGCCCAGGTGTCTGTGCCGATGTACCGAAGGTCGCTTCCCCAGCGGCTGCGACTCGAGGGCGTCCGCTGCGGAGGCTGCGGACGGGTGCTGTTTCCGCCACCCGGCGCGTGCGACCGGTGCTCCTCGAGCGGGCTCGAACCGGTGACGCTGTCCGGCCGCGGTGTCGTGCTGGCCTGGACCCGGATCTCCGCCGCCGGCGCGCCGCCGGAGTTCACCGAGCTGGCTCGCCTGCAGGGCGGGTACGACGTCGTGCTGGTCGAGCTCGAGGAGGGCCCGCGCATTACGGCACAGCTCGTCGAGGGTCATCCCGAGGTCGGTGCCTCGGTCGAGGCCGAGCTGCGGCGACTCTACGACGACGAAGGCGTCCGCCGGTACGGCTTCAAGTTCCGACGCGTCGTCGCATCGCCGCCTTCTCAGGTGCCGCAGGGTCCCTCCGCGCCGTATCCTCCGTCGTGAGGCGGCCTCCGGCTCCGGACCCGTCCGAGCGACGCCCGCCCGAGCCAACCGGCGACGGACGACCGTGCTGCGAAGGTGAGTCGGCAGAGTGATGAGAGCACAGGGCCGCCCCGAGAACCAAACAGCTTCCGCTATCCATCGAGCAGCAGTCGACCTGTTCTACAAGCAGGGCTACGCGGCGACGACGCTCCGCCAGATCGCCGACAAGGTTGGGCTGCAGGTCGGCAGCCTGTACAACCACATCTCCTCCAAGGAGGACGTTCTCTTCCGCATCATGCAAGAGATCATGAACGACCTCATCGACGCCACTCGTGAGGAGATGGACCAGGCGAGCGGACCGCTCGACAAGGTGCGTGCCTTCATGCACGCCAGCATCCGCTTCCACGGCAAGCACCGGCGGGAAACCCTCATCGGCAACTCCGAGCTGCGGGCACTCTCCCCGGCCAAGCGGCGGTCGATCGTCGCGCTGCGCGACCGGTACGAGGCGTTGCTCTCCGACGCCATCTCCGAGGCGGTCAATGCCAACGAGCTCGACATCCCGGATGAGCAGATGGCGGTGTTCGCCGGGCTGGCGATGTGCGCGCACGTCGCCAGCTGGTACCGGTCGGGGCACCGGCTCGACCTTGACCAGATCGCCGACTATCTCTCGCAGATGTATGCACCGCTGGGTGCGGTCGCGCACGCCGAGGTGGCGTGACCCGTACGGCGCTCGTCACCGGAGCCGGCTCCGGCCTCGGTGCTGCAGTGGCCAGGCGCCTCGCCGACGACGGTTGCCGCGTCGTCTGCACCGACATCGACCCGGCAGCGGCGGGAAGCGTCGCCGCGAAGCTTCCCGACGCGGTCGCCGTCGCCGCTGACGTCCGTGACGGGGACAGCGTGGCCGCAGCGGTCGATGTCGCCGGCAAGGACCTGGAGCTCGTCGTACACGCAGCCGGCGTCCTTGGGTACGCCGCCGCGCTCGACATTTCCCGAGCCGAGTGGGACCGGGTCATTGACACCAATCTCACCGGGACCTTCGTCGTCCTGCAGGCCGCCGGCCGGGTCCTTGCGGCCGCTCGGCGAGGGGCGATGGTCGCCGTCGCGTCGATCGAGAGCCACCGGCCGCCGATACCGGGTCACGCGCACTACGCGGCGGCCAAGGCGGGGGTGCTCCGGCTGACCGAGGCCTTCGCGGCGGAGCTCGCACCGCAGGGCGTCCGCGTCAACGCCGTCGCGCCGGGGGTGATCCGGACGCCGATGATGGCGGCCGTGCTGGGCTCCGGCCGGGCCACGACACGCATCGAAGCTGCGGTACCGATGGGGCGCGTCGGCACGCCGGCGGAGGTCGCGGAGGTCTGCGCGTTCCTCTGCTCGGACGCCGCGTCCTTCGTCACCGGCGCGTGCTGGTCCGTCGACGGCGGGTCGCTCGTCCGCAGCCCGTTCTAGACCGACGGCGCAGCAGAGCCCGGGTGCAAACCGAACCCAGGGCCGGTTGCAAATCTCCTTCGCCCCGGCTGTTGTGGCCAACAGGGCCGATCAGAGATCGACACGCCACCACGGCGCGCGCGAAGGAGATTTGCAGGAGCGTTCAGGTTGTGGCGATCCCGTGGCGCCAGGGGTCAGGTGGCTTGGATTCGGCGATGATCCTCGGGAAGGACGGCATGGAAACCTCCGGCTGTAGGTATCGCGAGACCAACCCGAGCACGTCCTCAATGCGCTGACCCGCAGGGAGGCGTACGAGCAGGTGAGTCGCACCGGCCGCGGCCCATCGCAGCACGAAATCGCGGTCGGCGTCGAGGTGCCCGGACAGCGTCGTCACCCCTGGCTGCACGAAGTCCGCACTGGAGCAGCTGGCTGGATCCTGCGCGACGTGCGGCAGCCCCGTACGGGCTGCCACCGATGCACCCGCCTCGCCGGTGAGCCACACCGGTACGGCGACCTGAGCCGGTTCCGGCGTGACAGTCAACCGCTCCGGCACGTCCGGATGCAGGGCGGCGGGAAATCTCCAGCGGGCGCCGACGTGCCGCACCGGCCGGGCGCTGAGCGCGCGGCGCAGGAGCTCGAGGTCCTCTACCGCCGCCTCGGCGTCGAGGTCTGCCGTGTCTGCCACGACGACGACACGTCCGCCGCTCGCGTTGTCGAGCACCGACACCTCTTCGGCGAGAGTGACCGGGTGCTCGCTGCCGAGCGGCACGCGGAGCAGGATGCGGACGCTGGCGGTGACCGGAGCCACGAGTCCCGCGACGACCGCTTCGGCGCCGGGCGAGGTGCCCTCCACGAGTACGCCGAACAGACCGTGCCGCTCCGCCCGGTGCGCCGCGGCTGCCTCGTCGCCCGATGGCAGGACCAGCCCGATTCTCATGCGGTGCCTCGATCGGGCACGGGCGCGCGCTCTATTGCCGGCTCGTCCGGCGGTACGACGTCGCGCAGCGCCGGCATCACGTCGGCAGCTAGCCGACGTAGCACGTCGTGCAGCGCTCGCCGGTCGACTCCCTCGAGCAGGACCCGAAAGATCACGTAGTCCACGCCGGCCGCGGCAACGTCGCGCAGTCCCTGGATGACCGTGTCGGGTGACCCGATGATCGCGGTGTCGACCGCGCTCTGGATCGCCTCGTCGGCCTGCCGGCGAAAGTCCATCGCCGGGGTGTCGCCGGTCGCGGCCACCGACCAACCGAGCCCCGCGTACAGCACGTAGCTGGCCCGGAACCAGTCGAGGACGCTACGTCGCTCCGCCGGGTCGTCGGTCACCCACACGTTGCGCAGCGCCGCAACAGCAGGTCGCCGACCGCCGGGGCGACCGGCTTGGACCCAGCCCTGCCGGGAGGCGACGGCAAGCTCCTCGACGAGGCTGAGTGGGTTCGCGCCGGACAGTAGGACGCCGAGGCCGCGGGCGCCGGCCCGGGCGATCCCGGCCGGGGTCGCCGAGCCGACCCAGACCTCGAGGGGGCTCCGGGCGGCAGTTGTGGCGACCGCGTCCAACCCGGCGCGATGGCGCGCGACGCGCTCAGAGCGTGGCACGCCCTTGCCGTCGAACTCTGTATCGCGGTAGCCGAGACCGGTGCCGAGGTCGAGCCGGCCACCGGACCGCTCGGCGAGCTCGACGGCGGCGGTGGCGACCCGGTCCGCCCGCTGCAGGGGAAGGAGCAGCATGCCGGTGCCGACGCGAAGCCTGGTGGTCGCGCCCAGAACTGTCGCCGCCGTCGGCAGCAGCGCCGGACAGTAGCCGTCGTAGAAGAAATGGTGCTCGGAGAGCCAGACGCTCTCGTATCCGAGCTCCTCGACGAGCAGCGCGTCCTCTCGCAGCTCCCGGTATGCCTGTATGTGGTGGCGGGGCGAGGTGGCCGTCCCTTGCAGGCACCACAGTCCAACTCCGAAGCGCACGCACACCTCCGTACTGCTTGACGGCCCCTCAGCGGACACCTAGTGTCCACGGATGAACGCTTGTTCGTCTAGATGCCAAGCGTCCCGACGCCGCTAGTTCTTCGACGAGGACCTCGATGCCCCGTACGAGCGAATTCGCCGCCAGCGTTCCCGGCTCCGGTATCCGCGAGATCGTCAACCTGGTCATCGAGCGCGGAGGTGACATCCTGCGCCTCGAGATCGGCGAGCCGGACTTCAGCACGCCGGCGCACGTCATCGAGGCAGCTTCCCGCGCCGCCCGCAACGGCGTCACGTACACCCAGAGTGCCGGGCAGCTCTCGTTGCGCACCACCATCGCCGAGCGGTTGGCGCGGGACTACGGCCTGACGTACCGACCGGCCGACGTGGCGGTGACCCAGGGCGCCGTGCAGGGCTGTTCGCTGGTGTTCTCAGCCCTCCTCGCCCCGGGCGACGAGGTGCTCGTCCCGGACCCGGCGTGGCCGAACTACGAGATGCTGGTGCTGCTGCACGGCGCCGTCCCCGTTCGGTACCGGCTGCCACCCGACGGCGACTTTCTGCCGGACCCGACCGAGGTCGAGTGGCTGATCACGCCACGGACGCGGGCGATCGTGGTCAACTCGCCGGGCAACCCTACCGGCGCGGTGTTCCCGCGCGGGCTGGTTGAGCAACTCGCCGAACTCGCGGTGCGGCACGACCTCGTGCTCGTTTCAGACGAGGTGTACGACGAGCTGATCTTCGAGGGGCAGCCGGCCGTCGCCGCGGCGTATGACAGCGACCACGTCGTTGGGCTCTACAGCCTCTCTAAGACCTACGCGATGACCGGTTGGCGGATCGGCTACGTCGCGGCGCCCAGCTGGCTCGCGCCGACCCTGGTGCGGCTGCAGGAGCCGCTCGTCTCCTGTGTCTCCGGCGTGTCGCAGGCTGCGGCGCTCGCCGCGCTGCAGGGGCCGCAGGACTGCGTCGCGCAGATGCGGGACTCGTACCGAAGGCGCCGTGACCTCGTCGTCGGCCGGCTGCACGACGCCGGGATCAAGGGAACGGTGCCGCAGGGGGCGTTCTACCTCATGCTGCCGTTCGCGCCCGGCGTCGACTCCCGGCTCGCCGCACTGCGGCTGGTCGAGCACGGCGTGGCTGTCGCCCCGGGAACGGCGTTCGGCGACGTCGCCCGCGACCACGCCCGCCTCTCCCTCGCATCGAGCGAGCGGGTGCTCGACGCGGCACTCGTCCGGATTCTCGACTGGTACGCCGCGACGGACGGCGGCCGGACAATGGCCGAGAACGGATGACGAGCATGGCCGCGGACCGGGCCGGCGAAGCGGTTCCGGTGACCACTCCGACGCCGAAGGCGCCATGGGCGGTCGCCGTCGAGCTGCGAAAGGTCCACAAGTCGTTCGGCACCCATCACGTGCTCAAGGGCGTCGACCTCACCGTGCACACCGGACAGCATGTCGTGATCTTCGGGCCGTCCGGATCGGGCAAGTCGACCCTGCTGCGTTCGATCAACCTGCTCGAATGGCCGACCTCGGGCTCCGTGCGCCTGCTGGGCCGCGAGTACGGTCCGGGCGTCCCGGACGAGCCGAGGGAGCAGCGGGCCAATGTTCGAGAGCTGCGCGAGCAGGTCGGCATGGTCTTCCAGCAGTTCAACCTCTTTCCGCACCTGTCGGTTCTCGATAACGTGACGATTGCCCTTCGCCGCGTCAAAGGGATGGACCGGAGCGAGGCGGAGCAACGGGCCGCCTTGCAGCTCGACCGGGTCGGTCTCCTCTCTAAGCTCGGCAGCTATCCGCCGCTGCTCTCCGGCGGCCAGCAGCAGCGGGTGGCGATCGCTCGGGCCCTCGTCATGGACCCCAAGGTCATGCTCTTCGACGAACCGACGTCCGCGCTGGACCCCGAGCTGGTCGGCGAGGTGCTCGCGGTGATGCGCTCCCTCGCGGAGACCGGCATGACGATGGTCGTCGTCACGCACGAGATGGGCTTCGCCCGCGAGATCGGCGACCACAACGTCTTCATGGACGGCGGCAGCATCGTCGAGCAGGGCGGGCGCGAGATCTACACGAACTGCACGCAGGAGCGGACCGCGGCCTTTATCCGGGCGGTGCTCTGACCATGGATCTCGGCAACTGGCAGGTGGTGCTGGACAACTGGCGGCTACTCGCCAAGGGCGTCGAGTACACCCTCTACATCGCCGGCGTGGCCATGGCGCTCTCGCTGGCTCTCGGCCTGGGGGTTGCGCTGCTGCGCATGTCCTCCGTCAAGCCACTCGCCTGGTTGGCCGCGGCGTACATCAACGTGTTCCGGTCAATTCCGCTCTTCGTCTTCATCATCTACGTCTACTACGGCGTCTCGATCGCCGTGGGCATCAACTTCTCGCCGATCCATGCCGGCATCATCGCGCTCACCCTGCAGTACGCCGCATGGATGGCGGAGATCTTCCGCTCGGGCATCCAGGCCATCCCGCCGGGCCAGCGCGAGGCCGCGTTCTCGCTGGCGATGAGCCGGCCGCGGGCCTTCTTCTCGATCGTGCTGCCGCAGGCGATTCGGGTGATCATCCCGCCGAGCGGCAACATGTTCATCGGGATGGTCAAGGACTCCTCGTTGGTGTCCTTCATCGGTGTCTTCGAGTTGGTGCGCACTACGCAGCTACTGGTGTCGCAGACGTTCCTGCCGTTTGAGTTCTACACCACCGCCGTCGGGCTCTACCTTGTCATCACCCTCGCGCTGTCCTTTCTGGTCCGGCGCCTCGAGCGTCGGCTTGCCCTCGAGGACCCAATGACGGCCCAGAAGCGTCGGGGGGGCCTGATGGCGAGGCGGCGCCTGCGCCGGCTGGAGCTCCTGCAGAACGCGATCGGGGGTGGTTCGAGTCCAGGACCCGCTGTTTCGGCATAGCCGAGCTCGCCGTCGTACGACATCCATTTCTGGCGGGCGCCCCGCCGCCCGACGAAGGAGCACACGATGATCCGGAGACGCTGGCTTCCCGTAACCGTGCTCGCTGTCACAGCGACGTTCGGGCTAGGAGCGTGCACCAGTAACGACACCAGCACGAAGGCCGCCGGAAGCACGAAGGCCGGAGGCAGCAACGGCGGATCGCACCTCGACTCCGTCCTGAAGAACAAGACGCTGCGAGTCGGCATGACGCTGAAGTTCCCGCCCGAGATGTATCGCGACAAGGCCAACAAGCCGGCGGGTTACGACGTCGAGCTCGTGACGCAGATGGCGAAGGACCTCGGGGTCAAGCTCGACATCCAGGACCAGGAGTTCGAAGGGCTCATCCCGGCCCTGCAGGCGAACAAGGTGGACCTCATCTCCGTGGGCCTCGTCAACACTCCCGAGCGGGCGAAGACCATCTGGTTCTCCAAGCCGTACGTGCCCTACCGCCAGGTCGTCGTCGTCAACAACAACAAGGTGAGTGGGACGGACACCACGCAGCTCGACAAGAAGGGCACGATCATCACGGCCCTTACCGGTTCCACGGCGGCGGAGCTGGTGAAGAAGAACTTCCCGTCGGCGACACTGCGCGAGCTCGACCAGCAGCCAGCCTTCCTCGAGGTGCTCTCCGGTCGGGCGCAGGGCGTCGTCGTCGAGCAGTACCTCGCGGCTCCCTTCGTCAGGAAGAACTCCGGCAAGGTTCGGATCATGAACCCGAATCAGCCATTCGCCACGCAGTACGGCGCCTACGGTCTTCCCAACGGCGACCTCGACTGGCAGACCTGGGTCAACAACTGGCTCGACTACTGGCGGGCCAACGGCTACCTCGACGCCACGTACAACCGGATCATCGGCCCGACCCTCAAGTAGTTCCGGCAGGTGAGCATGGAAGCGGCCGTGGGGCGGAGGCGTCGACCGCTCCTGCCCCACGGCGCCAGGCTCGACGCGAGGAGCGACGCGTGACGGTGAGCCTGGTGACCGGCGCCGGATCCGGCATCGGTGCTTCGGTCGCCGCTGTCCTGGCGGCCCGCGGTGACAGCGTCATCTGCGCCGATATCGACGGCGACGCCGCGCAGCGTACGGCCGACGGCCTCGACGGCGCGAAGGCGTGGCAGCTGGACGTGCGGGACCCGACGGCTTGCCAGGCCGCAGTCGCGGCTGCCGTCGACGCCTTTTCCAGGCTGGACGTGGCGGTGGCCTGCGCTGGGATAGAGCGCGGTGGCCCCGCGGAGACACTGTCGGCGGAGATGTTCTCCGATGTGATCAACGTCAACCTCACCGGCTCCTTTCTGACCGCAAGGGCGGCGGCGGCCGCGATGATCCGCCAGGGGGAGGGCGGCCGAGTCGTACTGATCGGCTCGGTCAACTCCGCGGTCGCGCTGCCGGGCCAGGCCGCGTACGCCGCGTCCAAAGGCGGGGTCCTGCTGCTCGGACGTGCGCTGGCCGTCGACTGGGCTCCGCACCGGATCACCGTCAACGTCGTCGGCCCCGGCGTGACGGACACGCCGATGTCGGCTGCCAGCCTCGCCGACCCCAAGCGCCGGGCGATGCTGCTGAGCCGGGTCCCGATCGGTCGCCCGGCCGACCCGGCCGAGGTCGCCGGCGTCGTCGCGTTCCTTGCCTCGGAGGCGGCGGCCTACGTCACCGGGGCCTTCCTCGCCGTCGACGGAGGTTGGCTCGCCGCCGGCTGAGCCACCGCGACCCAGAGCCCGGCCCCGACGATCAGGACGATTCCGACGAAGCCGGGAGCTCCCGGGTTCTCGTGCAGGAAGACGGCGGCGAGCACGGTCGCCGACAGCGGTTCGAGGTAGCTGAAGACGGCCGTCTCCGCTGAGGACAGGGTGCGCATCCCGACGAGGAACAGGGTGCCGCCCAGACCCGTGAGAACTGCGCCGAGCACGACGAGGATGGCGATGTCTTTTCCGTGCAGGGGTCGCCCATGCAGTCCGAGCAGCGCGAACGGCATGAGCAGCGCCGCAGCGATCAACGACTGCCAGAAGTTGACGGTCGCCGACGAGATCGACGCGTGGATGCTCCGCGAGCTCATCACCATGACGGCGAAGGAGAGGGCCGTTGCCAACGCGGCCGCCATCCCGGCGAGGTCCTGCGGCCGCAGCTCGATGCCGTGTCGCAGGCCGAGCAGGGCGATCCCCAGCATCGACACGCCGAGGGCGGCGACCGTAGCGCGGTCCGGCCGGGCGATGTCGAGCGACCTGTCGAACAGCGCCGCCCAGACGGGCCAGGTGAAGCTCAGGACGACCGTGATCCCGATGTCGGTCAGCTGGAAGGCCAGGATGAACAGCCACCAGTTGGCGGCCATCAGGGCACCCAGCAGCAGCAGGCGGCGCCACTGTCCTCGCGGACGCAGCTGCACCCTGCCGGGCGGAGTGAGGCCGCCGGCGAGCACGCCCAGGCTGGCGAAGCCGAGCCGAAAGCCCGCAATGGTGACCGCGGCGAGCGGCAGCGCCCGAACCAGGATGCCCACGCAGCCCCAGGCGGTGCACGAGACCACGACGGCCGCGATGCCGGTGGAGCGCGGGCCGATCGGTCCGGCCGGGGTCAGCCGTCGGGACAGCGACTCGATGGTCGAAGCTCGAGCGCGGCGCACACTCCCCGCCCCGTTGACGAACGAACGTTCGTCGGTACGCTACGGCTCGTGCCGGTCACCGTCAACGCGGACTGCGCCGTCGCGTTCGTGGGACCGCTCACCGGTGCCGAGGCTGTCGTTGCGGGGCCCATGCTGGCGGCGGCGAGGCGAGGCGCCGAGGCCGCGGCGGCCGAGGCCGGCCTGCGGGTGGAGCTACGTGCCGTCGACGACGGACGCGACCCTGCCCGCGCCGCGGAGATCCTCGCCGCTCTGCTGGCCGATCCACAGGTCATCGGGGTGGTGGGGCCCAAGAACAGCGGTAGCGTCCGGGCTGCAGTCAGCGCCATCGGCCAGTCGTCCCTCTGTCTCGTGCTGCCGGCGGCCACCGCGACGGACCTGGGTAGCCGGCTGCCGGGCCGGATCTTCCGGATGTGCGCCACGGACGACCAGACGGCCAGTGCGGTCGCGTCCCTGTGTGCCACGCTTTCGCTGCGCTCCCTCCTCGTGCGCAGTGACGACACGGCGTACGGCCGAGGACTGGCTGCGGCGGTTCGAGCGGCCGTGGGCTCGAGATGTGTGATGTCCGACGACGAGACGGCCGCCGACGGCGTGTTTCACGCGATGGGCGAGGTGGAGCAGGCGGTCGCCGTCTCGATGCTGCGCCGGCGGGGCTTTCGCGGTGCGCTGATCGGAGCCGAGGGAGGCCCACAGGCCACGCTTCCCGCACTGGCCGGGGGTGCCGCCGAAGGCGCCTACCAGCTCTACGCCGGAGCACCCGTCACTGGTGCTTCATGCGTCTACGCGCCCGAGGCGGCCGACGCTGCGAGAGTTCTCGTACATGCGGCTGCGAGAGCCGGCGACCGCGACGGAATGCCGGCTGCCCTGGCGGTGACCTCGCTGCTCGGGGAGTCCGGGGAGGTTCGCTTCGGCGCGGACGGGGAGCGCAGCGGCGCCGACGTGTCGATCTGGCGCGTCGTTGACGGTGAAAGCCGGCCGGTCGAGCCGGCGGGCTTGTCCGGCCGACGAAACGGATAGGGAGTGCAACCTTGAGCGCAGCGTCAGCCACGAGCGCAGTGTCGGCCACGAGCGCAGCGTCAGCGAGGGTCGCGCAGGTGGGTGCGGATTTCTGGACGTGGCGAGCGTCGCAGCAGCCGCGGTCGCGGGACGACATCCCCCGAATCGAGCGTCCGCGCGACTGGCTGCCGGACTGGTCGCAGCAGTCCGTCGGGAACTACCGCCGAACGCTCCGCGGCTTCGTCGGGCGCTGGTCGAGTATCGACGTGACGTCGGAGCCCACCGACGTCCAGGTCGACTACCGTCTGATCGGCAGTGCGCTCGCCCGGGTCCGGTTCGAGCTGGACCTGCTGCGCTCGTGGCAGCGCGACCCGGGGTTTTACCTCGACCAGTCGCTCGGCATCGTGTACGACCTGCTGCTTTCCCGGCCACCGATCGACGACGACCGGGCGACGGCGATCGCCGAGCGGCTCGCCGCCGTACCGGGCATGCTGGAGACCGGGCTGGACAACCTTGCCGCCGCCGACGACGCAGTCCGGCCGTTCGCCACGACCACCGTGACGGAGCTGGCCGACATCCGAGGGGATCTCGACGAGGCGATCGGCTGTCTGGCGCCATTTCTGTCCGTACCCGCCGCGGAACGGGTGACCGACGCCGGGCGGCGGGCGGCCGGCGCCCTGGAGCACTACCGGGATGCCCTCACCGCGCGACTGCCGACCATGAGGGCGGAGGCGGGCGTCGGCCGGGAGGCATTCGAGTTCTTCCTGGCCAGGGTGGCGTTGCTGCCCTTCTCACCGGAGCAGCTGCTCGCGATGGGCCGCCAGGAGTTCGAGCGGGCCGTCGTCTTCGAGACGCTGGAACGCAACCGCAACCGGCGGAGGCCGCCCCTGGCGCTCGCCTCGGACGTCGGCAGCCAGGTCGATCGGGAGGTTCGTGACGAGCTGGCGGTCCGGTCCTTCTACGAGCAGCACGGCCTGTTGACCCAGCCGGGGTCTCTACGGCACTACGGCACCGCGCCGCTGCCGGCCTACGTGCGACCGCTGTCCTGGCTGGGCGTCACCAACGACCTGACCTCGCCGAGCCGCCTCGGGGACGACGCGGTGAGCTACGTGCCGGCGCCGGCACCCGACCTGCCGTACTTCTATCTCGCCAACGCCCGCGACCCCCGAGCCGGCATCGTGCACGAGGGCGCCCACTACCAGCAGCTCGCCCTGTCCTGGGCACAGTCGAACCCGTTGCGTCGGCGCTACTACGACTCGGGGGCCAACGAGGGCATCGCCTTCTACAACGAGGAGCTGATGCTGCAGGCCGGGCTCTTCGACGACAACCCGCGGGCCCGGGAGATCATCTACAACTTCATGCGGCTGCGCGCCCTACGGGTCGAGGTCGACGTGCGGCTCGCGGTGGGGCAGCTCGACATCGAGGGTGGCGCGGAGTACCTGCGGTCGACGGTACCCATGGACGAGGCGACGGCGCGCGAGGAGGCCGCCTTCTTCGCCGCGACTCCCGGGCAGGGGCTCACGTACCAGATCGGCAAGCTGCAGGTGCTCTCGCTCGTGGCCGCCGCTGCGCGGCTCCGGGGCGCCGCGTTCTCGCTACGCGAGACCCACGACTTCCTGTGGCGCAACGGCAACGTCCCCATCGCCCTGCAGCGTTGGGAGCACCTCGGTGAGCGGGGCGACATCGACCGGCTGGATGAGATGGCCACTCGGGTGCCGACACTGCGCTGACGCGGCCGGACGCGAGCCCGCACCGCTCACGCGTCGAACGCCCGCGGCGGCTCGTCGGCCGCGCCGATTCCCTGGGCTCGCAGCAGGTCGAGGAGCGCGTCTTCGACGAAGCGCAGGCCGTCGTGCATCCCCAGCCGGTAGGGGGTGGCGCCCTTCGCGTCGTTGTAGGCGGTTTCCTCCCGCACGCGCGCCAACAGCGCCAGCACGCCGGCGGCGAGCCCGCCCTCTGCCGGCGCCACCCGTCCGGCGCCGTGCGGCCCGAGCGCGTTGCCGGGTGGATTGCTGTGCGCGGCACTCACCGAGACCGGGACCGGTAGTCCTCGACGATGCCGGTGAGCGCCTCGGGATCGAATCCGACCACCACCGTGTCGCCGTAAACGAGCTGCGGGACGACGAGCACGCCGGTCCGCTCCAGCAGCTCCTGACGGTGCAGCTCGTCGCGCCGGATGTTGCGGTCCTCGAACGGCACTTCTCGATCGGAGAGAAACTCCCTCACGCGGCAGCACTCCTGTCAGGTGGGTGTGCGGGCGTCGGTGTTGAGCGTGTAGAGCACGATCTCCGGCATGGGGTTCCTCTCTGGACGTGCATCTATTGTGTACCCGTCCGTCATCTCGGCGACCCGTCGGCAACGCCTGGGGCCTGGATAGCCCGGACGACACCCGCCCGGATCTCCTCAGCCCAGTGGCACGCCACCAGGCTGCCCGGCACCAGCTCGCGCAGCGCGGGTACCTCGTCGCGGCATCGGCTGGGTTGCACGAACGGGCAGCGGGTGTGGAACCGGCAGCCGGACGGAGGGTTCACTGGGCTGGGCGCGTCGCCGGCCAGGATGATGCGTGCGCGGTTGGTCTCGATCTCCGGATCGGGCACCGGTACCGCCGACAGCAGGGAGATCGTGTACGGGTGCAGTGGACGGTCGTAGAGCTCCTCGGCCGGCGCTAGCTCCATGAGCCTGCCGAGGTACATCACCGCCACACGGTCGGAGATGTGGCGGACCACGGCCAGGTCATGGGCGATGAAGAGGTAGGTGAGCCCGAGCTGCGCCTGCAGCCCCACGAGCAGGTTGATGATCTGCGCCTGGATCGACACGTCGAGGGCGGAGACCGGCTCGTCGGCCACGATGAGCTCCGGTCGTACGGCGAGCGCCCTGGCGAGGCCGATGCGCTGCCGCTGCCCGCCGGAGAACTCGTGGGGGTAGCGGCTGCGAACAGCGGAGTCGAGGCCGACAAGCTCCAGCAGCTCGGTCACCCGCCGGTCGAGCTCCGCGCCGCGGGCGAGCCGATGACTCTTCAGCGGCTCGCCGACGATTCGCCCGACGCTCTGCCGCGGGTTCAGGCTCGAGTAGGGGTCCTGGAAGACCATCTGCATGTGCCGCCGCTGACGGCGCAGGGCGGCCGAGCGAAGACTGCCGATGTCGACTCCGTCGAAAGTGATCCTCCCGGCGGTGATTGCCTGCAGGCGCAGCAGGGCGCGACCGAGCGTGCTCTTTCCGCAACCCGACTCGCCGACCAGGCCCAGCGTCTCTCCGCGGCGGATGGTGAACGAGACGCCGTCGACGGCACGCACCATGCGCGAGCCGGGCGGGCCCAACCGGCCGGTGACCGGGAAGTGGACCTCGAGGTCACTGACCTCCACGAGCGGGGCGGTCACGGTCGTGAGGCCGTCGGTTCCGGCTGCGGGACGGGGTTGAAGCAGGCCGCCAGCTGACCCAGGGCGGCGCCGGGGACGGGCTCGGGCTCGGGCAGGCGCCAGCAGAGCTCGTCGACCCGGCGCGGACATCGCGGCGCGAACGGGCAGCCCACCGGCCGCGCGGTCAGCGACGGTGGAGCCCCGGGTATCGGCACCAACGCCGTCTTCCGGGCGCCCCCGAGCCGAGGGATGCTGCGCAGCAGCCCCACCGTGTACGGGTGCCTCGGCTTGGCGAACAGATCGCCGGTCGCGCCCGTCTCGGCGATCCGGCCGGCGTACATCACGTTGGTCTGCTTGCAGATGCCGGCCACCACGCCAAGATCGTGCGTAATCAGGAGCAGCGCCATGTCGCTGTCCGCGACCAGCCGTCGCAGCAGCGCGAGAATCTGCGCCTGGATGGTGACGTCCAGAGCTGTAGTCGGCTCGTCGGCGATGAGCAGCTTCGGCTCACACGCGACGGCCATAGCCACCATCACGCGCTGACGCATGCCACCGGAGAACTGATGCGGGTAGTCGTCGAGTCGGCTCGCCGCCGATGGGATGCCGACCATGGTGAGCAGCTCCATCGCTCTGCGCCTCGCCTGCCGCCGGTTGGGGAGGACGTGCGCTCGGAGCACCTCAGTGAGCTGCTGGCCGATCGTCATGACCGGGTTGAGGCTCGTCATCGGGTCCTGGAACACCATCGCGACCTCGGAGCCGCGCACCTGGCGGAGGTCGGTCTCGTCGAGCGGCAGCAGATCCCTACCCTCGAGCAGCACGTAGCCGCCGGTCACCCGCCCGGCCGGCGCCGGAAGCAACCCGAGGATGGCCAGCGCGGTCACCGACTTGCCGCAGCCCGACTCGCCCACCAGGCCGACCGTCTCGCCACGCCGCAGGGTCAGGTCGATGCCGTTCACGGCGTGGGTAACACCGCGTTGCGTGCGGAACTGCACGTGCAGGTCCCGTACCTCCAGCAGCGTCGTCACGTCAGGTCCGCAGCTTGGGGTCGATGGCTTCGCGCAGCCCGTCGCCGACGAGATTGAAGCCGAGCACCGACAGCACGATGGCTACCCCGGGCAGGATCGCGAGGTGTGGCGCCGACTGCAGAAAGCGGGGCGTGTTGGCAAGCATGGTGCCCCACTCCGGGACGCTCGGGTCGGGGTTTCCCAGTCCGAGGAAGCCCAGCCCGGCCGCCTCGATGATCGCGGTGGCCATCGCCAGGGTGGCGGCGACGATGACCGGGGAGAGGGCGTTCGGCAGCATGTGGACGAGGAGGATCCGGTGCGGTGGTACGCCGACCGAGCGGGCCGCGAGGACGTAATCGCTCTCCCGGACCGCGAGCATGCTGCCGCGCAGCAGCCGGGCGAAGACCGGTATGTTGACCACACCGATTGCGACCATGATCTGGACGAGACCGGGTCCGAGCAGGGCGACGAGGCCGATGGCGAACAGGAAGCTGGGGAAGGCCAGCAGGATGTCGACGAACCGCATTACGACGGTGTCGGCGATCCCGCGTAGGTAGCCGGCCAACGCCCCGAGCAGCAGGCCGAAGGTGAGGCCGACGGAGACCGAGACCACGGCGATGAGCAATGACGTGCGTGCCCCGTAGAGGATGCGGGACAGCTCGTCGCGACCGAGCTCGTCGATCCCGAACCAGTGTGCGGCCGAAGGGCCGGGGCAGCACCGGCCGCCCAACCGTTCCAGAAACGTGGCGGACGACGGCGGCTCCGGCGCGAGCAGCGGCGCGAAGACGGCGATGAGGACGAACAGGCCGATGATCGCTGCTCCCACCACCGCGGAGCGGTTGTGCCGCAGTCTGCCCCAGGCGTCGCGCCACAGGCCGGTCGGTGGGTGCACCGGCCCGGCCGCGGGAGGAGCAGCACCGACACTTTCGGCCTGCGCCTCGGACAGGCTCATCGGTACCGAATCCTCGGGTCGATCAGCGCGTAGGACAGGTCGACCACGAGGTTGACCAGGACGAAGACGATGACCAGGAACAGGATGCCGCCTTGCAACACGGGGTAGTCGCGGAAGCGCACGGCGTCGAAGATCCAGGTTCCCATCCCACCCCATGCGAAGACCGTCTCGGTCAGGATGGCGCCCGAGAGCAGCAGCCCTATCTGGAGCCCTATGACAGTGGACACCGGAAGCAGCGCGTTGCGCAGGATATGGCGCCGGTCGACCAGGCGGCGGGCGATGCCCTTCGCTCGGGCGGTCCGGACGTAGTCCTCGTTCATGACGTCCAGGACCGCGGCTCTGGTGATCCGGGTAATGATGGCCAGCGGAATCGTGCCGAGGGCGATCGCCGGCAGGACGAGGTGCCGCAGGGCGTCCAAAAGTGCCGCCGGACTGCCGGCGAGCACCGCGTCGATCGTGTAGAAGTTCGTCGGGTGCGCGATGTCGGTGGTCACGTCGAGGCGACCGAGGCTGGGCAGCCACCCGAGGCGGACGGCGAAGAGATACTTCAGGAGCAGCGCCAGGAAGAACACCGGGATGCTGATTCCCAGCAGCGAACCGACAAGGCTCAGCTGGTCGAAAGCCCGGTGGTGGCGCTTGGCTGCGAGGAACCCGAGCGGGATACCGGCCGCGACGGCGACCGCCATCGCGGCCAGCGCGAGCTCGGCGGTGGCGGGGAACCGTCGCCGGATCTCCTCGGCCACTGGTCGGCGGCTCGTGATGCTGGTGCCGAGCTGCAGGTGCACGAGCGAGTCGAGGTAACGCCCGTACTGCACGTAGAGCGGGCGATTGAGCCCATACTGGCGCTCGAGAGCCTGCACCGCCTCCGGAGTCGTGCGCTCCCCGAGCAGCCCCTGTGCGGGGCCGCCGGGAAGCGCACGAATCCAGACGAAGACCAGCAGAGACACGCCGAGCAGGATCGGCACCAGCAGGAGCAGCCGGCGCGTGACGTAGCTCATGCTGGCACCGGGACGGCTACTTCTCCAGGGAGACGAGCGCGAACGGCTCCAGGGACACCGGGCTCGGGACGTATCCCTTGACGTTCTTGGTGAAGGCGAGGGCCGGCCGCGTGCTGGCGAACGGCAAGCCGGGGAGAAACTCCATGATTCTCTTGTTGGCCTCCTGGTAGAGAACCGTTCGCTTGCTCTCCTCGGTCTCCGCCAGCGCGTCGTTCAGCAGCTTGAAGATCTGCGGGTTGTTGAACCCGAAGCCGGGCCGCTCCGTGCGGAAGAAGGTCCCCAGGAACGTGTCCGGGTCACCGAAGTCACCGGTCTGCCCGAGCAGGTAGAGCGGCGCCTTCCCGTTCAAAGTGACGTCGAGGTAGTCCGGCGTCCACGGCGCGCTCTTCGGGACGATCTGGAAGCCGGACTTGTTGAGGTCGGAGGCGAACGCCTCGAAGATCCGCTTGGGGTCCGGCATGTACGGGCGCGAGACCCCGGTCGGATACCAGAACTCGATCCTGACGGGGAGCTTGAGCCCCGCGTCGCGCAGCAGCTGCTTCGACTTCTCGGGTTGGAAGGCGTAGGTCGCGACGTCCGGCGTGTAGCCGAAGATCGACGACGGCATGAACTCCTTGGCCACCTCGCCGCGGCCGCCGTAGAGGTTGTCGATGACCGCCTGCCGGTTCATGCCGTACGCGAGCGCCTGACGGACCTTGAGGTTGTCGAGCGGCGCCACCTTCTGGTTGAAGGCGACGTAGCCGATGTTGAAGGCCGGCCGGTCCAGCAGCTGCAGGTTGGGGTCGCCCTGGATCGTCTGGATGTCCTGCGGCTCGACGAGGTCGTAGCCCTGGATCTCGCCGGACTGCAGGGCCTGCAGCCGCGCGGCGTTGTCCGGGATGGGCCGGAAGATCACCTGCTTGAGCTTGGCCTTCTCTCCCCAGTAGTCGTCGTTGCGCGCGATGACGAGCTTGTCGTTGCGCGTCCACGAGACGAACTTGAAGGGCCCGGTGCCGGCCGGGTGCTCGGTGCCGAACGTGCCCTGCAGCACCGCGTTGCCGTCCTTGTCCACGCTGGCCTTGTCGGCGTTGTACGTGGTGAGCGCCTTGGGGCTGGCGAAGGAGAAGGGCGGCAGCGCAAGACCGGCCAAGAAGGCGGCCGACGGGCGGGTGAGGAGGATCCGTACCGTGGTGTCGTCCGGTGCCTCGCAGCCGCGGTACAGCGAGTCCGCCGGTGCGTCGGACTTCGGGTCCTTGGTCTTGAAGCCGCCGAACACGACCTGCCAGTAGTACGACGTCCCGCTGAGCTGAAGCGGTCCCGTCCAGTTGAACCAGCGCTCGAAGTTGAAGCAGACCGCCTTGGCGTTGAACGGTTCGCCGTCGTGGAACTTGACGCCCGAGCGGAGCTTGAACGTCCACGTCTTGCCGTCGGGGCTCGGCGACCAGGACTCGGCCAGCTTGGGCACCGGCTCCGTCCCGCCCAGCTTCGTCGTGACGAGACCTTCGAAGAGCTGGTCGCTGACTCGAAGGGACTCCCCGTCGGACGCGAGCGGCGGGTCGAGGATCTTCGGATCGGCGGAGGTGCCGAAGACGAGCGTCGCGCCGGAACCCTTGTTGTTGTTGCTGCTACTCGGGGTGCTGCTGCAGGCACTCAGTCCGACGCCGATGACCAGAAGGCCGACGACCGGACGAAACCAGCGCTGGAGAATTGGCATGAACCCGTCCTTCTCCGCTCTTGGACGAACAAGCGTTCGCCCGCCGCGAAGCATAGGAAAGCGGCAGTTGGCCGTCAAGCATGTTGATCAGGCCGTGTCCGGCTCGTTACCCGTGCCGGGTGGCAGCCGACCCCTCGCGGGTCAGAGACTTACGGGCGCTCGTACGGCGGTGTGAAACTCGGCCTTGTCGGACGGTAGGAAGAGGTCGTGATGAGAACCGTAGGGACGGTCGGAACCGCTGCGCGGTCGGGAAACCGTGCTCGCTCGGCGGCTGTCCTGCGGCGGTGGGGTGTGCCGGTCGCATTCGTCGTCGTCTGCATCATCTGGGGCACGACGCTGAACGCCATCAAGGTCGGTCTCGACGCTGGTCTGCCACCAATGTGGTTCGCCGCGCTGCGATTCTTGCTCGCCGCGCTTCTCCTCGGCTTGGTCTTGCCACTGCTCGCCGGCGACCGCCCACTCGGCCGCGCCGGATGGGTCGCCGTCCTGCCGCTCGGCGCCGTTGCCATCGCCCTCAACTTCGGCCTCGTCTTCTGGGGGGAACAACGCATCTCCTCCGGCCTCGCCGGCTTGCTCGTCGGCACCCAGCCCCTCTCGGCCGCGCTGCTAGCCAGGGTGGTCGGCAAGGAACGCATCAGCCGGCGGTTCGCGATCGGACTCGCCATCGGTCTTTGCGCCGTCGCCGTGCTGGTGGGCGACGTCTCGGCGCCCGGCGCAGCCGGCCTGGTCGGTCAGCTCGCGGTCCTGGTCGGGGTCACCGTGTACGCGGGCGGTTTGGTGTACACGGCGTACCGGCTGGGGCAGCTCAACCCCGTGCGGGTGGCCTTCGCTGAGACAGCGGTCGGCGGAATCCTGCTGCTCGGCTGGGCGCTCGTGACGGAAGGGGCACCGCCAGGGCACTGGACGACCGGTTCGCTGCTTGCCCTGCTCTACCTCTCCGCGGTGGGCTCGTGCGTGGGGCTGGTGCTCTCCTTCTGGCTGATCGGCGCGATGGGCGCTCGCCGCTTCAGCCTCTACGCGTACGTGACGCCGGCAGTATCGGTCGCGGCCGGTGTCTTGCTGCTCGGCGAGCGCCTGACGTGGCGGGTCGCGGTCGGGGGCGCACTCGTCGTCGTCGCCCTGGCGGCAGTGCTCGGCGTCCGCGAGGACGCGGGTCGCGTTCGGCTGCGGCCTCGGCTCGAGTCGCCGAGCTGACGGTTCGACGTACGAGCGAACGTTCGTTAGAGTCGCCGAGCAGCACAACGAACTGGAGGGGCGATGACGGACTACGCCACGCGACGGAACCGGCTGGCCGAACTGATGTCGGAGCGGCATGTCGACCTGGTCTTCGTGCCGCCCTCGGCCGATCTGGAATACCTCACCGGGATGGAACGCCGCGTCCCGGCGTTCGGCGACATCAACTACACCCACGGCTGGGTGGCCGGCTGCTTCTTCGCTGCTGACGGCAGCCCGACGTTCGTACTCCCGCGCATGGTGTCCGAGTTCGACCTGCCGGGCGGCGTTCCGGGTGACATGGTCGTGGTGAACGAGCTGGACGACGGCGCCGCGATCTTCTCGAAGGTCGCCACCGGTTTCGGTGGTGTGCAGCGGCTGGGTGTGGGCGCCCGGACCTGGGGCGAGACCGTCATGCACCTGCTCGACGTTCTGGGGTCGCCCGCCCTAGTCAACGCCGGGGAGGTCGTCAACCAGCTCCGGCGGAGGAAGTTCCCGGCGGAGCTGGAGGCGATGCGCAAGGCCTGCCGGCTGGTCGACGACGCGATGGGCGCGGTCAGCACCCGCGTACAGCCGGGCGTGACGGAGCTCGACCTGGCAGAGGAGGTCGATCACCATCTCAGGACGCACGGCTCCCGTACGGTGTCCTTCGATACTGGGGTCTGGTCGATGGGGCCGCTGGATGACCGCGACGCCACCGTGCGGATCTCCACCTCTCCGCTTCGAGAGGGCACCGGGATCTCCTTCGACTTCGGCGCCGTCGTCGACGGCTACTGCTCGGACTTCGGGCGGACGATCCACGTCGGTGAGCCAGACGCCGAGTACCGCCGCGTGTACGACCTCGTCATCGGCGCCCAGACGGCCGGCATCGCCGCGGTGCGGCCCGGCGTGACCGCCGCCGAGGTGCACCGGGCGACGCGCCAGGTCATCGTGGACGGCGGCTACGGCGACTGGTTCCGGCACCGGACGGGCCACTGCATCGGGCTCGACGTCCACGAGCGTCCGTTCATCTCCGAGGAGGACGAGACGCCTCTAGAGGCAGGGATGACCTTTACCGTTGAGCCTTCGGTCTTTTGGCCCGGACACGTCGGCGTGCGCATCGAGGACGTCGTCGTCTGCACGGACGACGGCGGCCGCAAGCTCAACGAGTATCCGGAGGAGCTGGTGGCGAACGAGTAAGCCCTCCCGGTTCATCGGAAGCGCAGCGGCCGCACCAGGACCGTCTCCCGGCCGAACGCAAGGCCCTTCAGCCGTTCCGCGGCCTCAACGGCCGCGGCCGACGTGCGGTAGTGCTCCGCATCGTCCTCGCCGGCGAACCAGAGGGACTCGACCACGTCGCACGCGGGCGGCACCTCCCCGACGTGCGCCTTCTGCAGCGTGACGAAAACCTCATGACGAAGCGCTGGCGATGCAGCCGCATCATGCTGAATGGCCGCGACCAGCGGCTTCCGTCCCATCGCCGGGTTGGCGTGCAGGTACGTCATCAGCCGAACGGCGTCGGCAGGCGTCTTCCCGTCGGCGAGGACGCTCCGTTCGGTCACCACCAGGGCGAAGCGCCGCTCGTCGGCGAAGAGTGCCTCGTCCTCGTTGGCGTCCGCCATGACCGGTGCGCGGAAGGCGGCCCGCATTGCCGCCACGTCGTCGAAGTCGAGCTCGGAACAACCGTCGAAGGCGTTCGGCACACCGTGGCTCACCGGGTGGTTCTGCACGTAGGCCCGTAGTCCTGGGAGGCGCAGGGCGATCGGGGCATGCCGGTCCCGCCAATGGACCCGGAACGACTCGGCCGACGACCCGCCGCGAGCGTTGCCCATCCAGAGTCGCGTGATCACGCCGGTCTCCTCGCTAGTGAACGTTCGTACGTCTCATGTACTCTCTCGTCACCTCTGGAGCAAGGAGCCATGGGAATCCGCATCGGTGCGAAAGTGCCCAACTCCGGGCCGCTGCCCGCTGCCATCGGGATCGTCGAGATGGCCCGGCGGGCAGAGGCAGCTGGGTTCGACTCGGTGTGGTCCAGCGACCACGTCGTACAGCCGAGGCGGATCGAGTCAAGGTATCCCTTCGCGAAGGACGGCCGCGCGACATGGGCCACCGACCTGCCGTGGTTCGACGCAGTCGTGGCCATGAGCACGATGGCCGCGGTGACGAGCAGCGCGGAGATCGGCGTCGCCGTGCTGGTGCTTCCGCTGCGGCATCCGGTCGTCTTCGCGAAGCAGATCGCCTCGATCGACGCGTTGTCGCACGGCCGCGTCGTCCTGGGCGTGGGAGCAGGATGGCTGGCCGAGGAGTTCGCGGCGCTGGGCGTGCCCTTCGAGACGCGTGGGCGCCGCCTCGACGAGTGGCTGCAGCTGCTGGCGTCGTGCTGGACCGGCTCGCCGGCGGCGTTCGACGGCGAGCACTACCAGCTGCCGCCCGACGTGGTCTGCGAGCCGACCCCCGTCCGCCGTCCGCCCATCCTCGTCGGCGGCCACACCGCCGCCGCCTTGCGTCGGGCGGGAACTCGCGGTGACGGCTGGCTGGGCCAGCAGTCGGCCGATCAGTTGGACCCGGACGAGGTGTCGAGCGCACGGCGCGAGCTCGTCGCCGGCGCTCGGGCGGCCGGACGCGAGCCGGACATGCTACGGATCGTCCTGCGCATCGTCGCGTCTGCGGAGCAGCCGGCGGCCGTCGCGGCGGCGCTGCCTGCACTGGAACGGGCCGGTGTGAACGACGTTATCGTCGACCTGCCGTGGGATCGTGAGGACGGCGCCGGCCGCGTCCACGACCTGCTGCGCTCGGCCGTGGCGGGCTGAGCACGAGCCACCGAGGAGGAGCCGTGTCGACAGGCCAGCACAGAGCGCCGGCGGGGAAGAACGCTTCGCCCGAGCTCCGGCGTGTCCTGGACCCGGCCGGCTCGCTCGTCGCCGAGCCACCGGACGTGGCCGAGGGGGACCTCGTCGGGATGCTCCGGCTGATGATGCTCGGTCGTCGTATCGACCAGAAGGCGATCTCGCTGCAGCGGCGCGGAAAGCTCGGCACCTACGCCCCGCTCTCCGGTCAGGAGGCGGCCTCCGTCGGCAGCGTGTACGCGATCGACAAGGGTGTCGACTGGGTCTTCCCGCAGTACCGCGAGCAGCTTGCGATGCTGCACATGGGGCTGCCGCTGTCGACTGACCTCCTGCAGCGCATGGGGCATCCGGCGGGTTCCGAGATTCCGGTCGGGGTCAATCTCTACCCCCAGCAGGTCGCACTGGCCGCACACCTACCGCATGCGGTGGGCATGGCCTGGGGCCTGCGGCTCCGCCGGCTCGCCGCGGTGGTGGTCGCCTACTTCGGCGACGGCGCGAGCTCGGAGGGCGACTTCCACGAGTCCTGCAACCTCGCCGGCGTCCTCAAGGCGCCGGTCGTCTTCGTCTGCCAGAACAACGGGTGGGCCATCTCCACGCCGTGGCGGATCCAGTCCGCCGCGGAGTCCATCGCCGTACGTGGAGCCGGCTACGGCATGCCGGGGGTGCGCGTCGACGGCAACGACGTGCTGGCGATGTACGCCGCCACAGGCGAGGCCCGGCTGCGCGCTCTTGACGGTGGCGGACCGACCCTCCTCGAGGCGGTGACCACGCGGTTCGGCGCGCACACCACGGCCGACGACCCGAGCCGGTACGTCGTCGCCGAGGAGGTCGCGGCACAGCGCGGCCTGGACCCGATCGAGCGGTTCAGGACCTACCTGCGCTCGATCGACCGGTGGGACGACGAGGCGGACGCGCTGGCCGTCAAGTGGTGCGACGAGGAGATCGAGCGCGCGGTCGAGGAGTTCGATACGACCCGGCCGCCGGACCCTGCCGCCTTCTTCGACAACGTCTTCGTCGGTGAACCCAAGCGGCTCGAGCGGCAACGCGCGGAGTTCCGCGCGGAGCGGGCGGGACGCTAGATGGCCGTTCTCAGCATGGTGGAGGCGATCCGGTCGACCCTCGAGGCGGAGCTGCGGACCGACGACCGGGTCATCGTTCTCGGCGAGGACGTCGGCAAGTCGGGCGGCGTCTTCCGGGCCACCGACGGCCTGCAGGCCACTTTCGGCGCGGAGCGCGTCGTGGACACCCCGGTCTCCGAGGCGGCGATCGTCGGAGCCGCAATGGGTCTCGCCGCGGCCGGGATGCGGCCGGTCGCCGAGCTGCAGTTCCTTGGCTTCGCCTATCAGGCCTACCACCAGATCGCCGGTCAGCTCGGCCGGATGCGTTCGCGCAGCAACGGCCGCTTCGGCGCGGAGGTAACGGTGCGGGCGCCGTACGGCGGAGGTGTGCGAGCGCCGGAGCTGCACTGTGACGCCTTCGAGTCGGCGCTGGCCCACTGCCCCGGGCTCAAGGTCGTGGCACCGGCGACCGCCGCCGACGCCAAGGGGTTGCTGACGACCGCCATGCGTGACGACGACCCCGTCGTCTATCTCGAGCCGCTTCGCGGCTACCGGCTTGTGCGCGATGAGGTGCCGGAAGGCGACCATCTCGTGCCCTTCGGGCAGGCCCGGACGGCACGACCCGGAGAGCACGTGACCGTGCTCGCCTGGAGCGGGCTGGTCCAGGTCGTGGAGGAGGCGGCGGACCTCGCTGCGGCCGACGGCATCAGCGTGGAGGTTCTGGACCTGCGCACGCTCGTGCCGCTCGACATCGACGGCATCGCGGAGTCGGTGAGCCGCACCGGACGCGCCGTCGTCGTCCAGGAGGCGCCGTTGACCGCCGGCTTCGCCTCTGAGGTGGTGGCCACGATCCAGGAGGAGGTCTTCCTCTCTCTGGAAGCGCCCGTCCTGCGCGTCTCAGGCTTCGACACCCCCATCCCGATGCCTCAGCTCGAGGACGAGTACATCCCGGACGTACGCCGCATCCTCGCCGCCATCCGGCGCACGGTCGAGTACTAGGAGATATGTGTGGCCTACGAGTTTCGACTGCCCGATATCGGCGAGGGGCTCACCGAGGCGGAGATCACCCGGTGGCTGGTCAAGGAGGGCGACTCCGTAGCGGAGGACGAGCCGTTCGTCGAGATCCAGACCGACAAGGCGCTCGTCGAGATGCCGGCACCCGCCACCGGTACGGTCGTGCGGCTCGGCGCGGCGGAGGGCGACGTCCTGCCGGTCGGCGACGTGCTCATCGTCATCGACGACGCCAAGCTGGCCGCACCCTCCAGGAACGGCCAACCCGGCCCGGAGGCGGCGAGGGCGCTGGCCACTCCGGCGACGCGCCGCCTTGCGCGCGAGATGTCGGTCGACCTGCGCGGGCTGGCCGGAACGGGTCCCGGTGGCCGGGTGAGCGACGAGGATGTCCGCGCGGCGGCCGCCGCGCCCAGCTCCGCTGGCGGATACGGCGCCGTCTCGCCAGCCGTCTCGGCCGCCGCCTCGGACCTCGCCTCGGACCTCGCCGCGCAGCCGGAGGACGAGCGCATCCCGCTTCGCGGTCTCCGCCGGCGGATCACCGAAACCATGACACAGTCCTGGCAGGCCGTCCCGCACATCACCGCCTTCCGGGAGGTCGATGCCGGCGAGCTGCTCGCCCTCCGACAGCGGCTGACCAGGCGCGCCGAGGCGGCCGGCGTCCCGCTGACCCTGACGGCGTTCCTCGTCAAGGCCGCGGCGCTGGCGCTCGTCGAGCATCCGATGGTGAACAGCTCGATCGACGTCGCCGCCGCCGAGATCGTCGTACGAGCCTCCCGCAACATCGGCGTCGCCGTCTCCACCCCTGCGGGGCTCATCGTGCCGGTGGTGCGCGACGCCGACCGACGCTCGCTGCTCGCTGTATCCGCGGAGGTTCGGGAGCACTCCATCGCCGCGCGAGACCGGCGCATCCCACCGGCCGCCTTGACGGGTGGCACCTTCACGGTCACCAACCACGGGCCGCTCGGGGGCTGGTTCGGCACCGCCATCATCCGGCCGCCCGAGGCGGCCATTCTGGGGTTCGGGCGGGTTCAGGACCGTCCGGCCGTCGTGGACGGCCGCCTCGAGGTGCGCCCGGTGCTTCCGATGTCGTTCGCGGCGGACCATCGCATCATCGACGGCGACCTCATGCTGGCGTTCTGCATCACCGTGCAGGAATTGCTCGAGAACCCGGCCGAGCTCCTGCTCAGCGAGGGCTGAGCCGTGGTCGTCGGCGAGGTGGCGCGTCCGGTGCAGGTACTGGTCATCGGTGGCGGGCCTGGTGGTTACACCGCCGCGGCGCGCGCCGCCGAGCTCGGCAAGGAGGTCGTCCTCGTCGAGCGGAAGCGGCTCGGCGGGGTGTGTCTCAATGTGGGGTGCATCCCCAGCAAGGCGCTCATCACGGTGGCGCACGACGTGGCCCGGGCAGGTTGGCTCCGCGGGATCGGGGTGTCCATCGCCCCGGACGTGGATTTCGCCGCCGTGCAGGGCTGGAAGCGTTCGGTGGTGGACCGACTCGTGGGTGGAGTCGGGCAGCTTCTCGACAAGGTGGAGGTGGTCAGTGGCACTGCGCGACTGCTCGGCCCTCGTCGGGTGGCGGTGGAGTCGGCCGACGGCGTGGCGCATTTCCGCTTCGACGCGGCGATACTCGCCACCGGCTCGCGACCGATGCAGGTGCCCGGCCTGGTGGTCGACGGCGTGCATGTCCTCGACTCCTCGGGTGCGTTGGCGCTTGAGTCGGTCCCTGCCAGCCTCGCGGTCGTGGGTGGCGGCTACATCGGCGTCGAGCTCGGGATCGCGTACGCAAAGCTCGGGACGTGCGTGACCGTCGTGGAGATGACCGACCGCATCCTCGGCGGTTTCGACCCGGAGCTCGCGCGCGAGGTCGAGCGAACTCTCGACCGCCTGGGCGTGGCGGTGCGGACCAAGACGTCGGCGACCGGCCACGACGGAGGTTGCCTGACCGTCCAGTCGCCCGACGGGACGGCCACGATCCCAGCGGAGCACGTGCTCGTCGCCGCCGGCCGCCAGCCCAACACCGACGACCTGCAGCTGGCCGAGGTCGGCGTGCCGGTACTGCCCAGCGGCCATCTGGAAGTCGACGAGCAGCGGCGTACGTCGGCCGGCACCATCTACGCGATCGGCGACATCACGCCGGGACCGGCGCTCGCCCACAAGGCTATGGAGGAGGGCCGGGTGGCCGCCGAGGTCATCGCCGGACTGCCATCCGGCTTCGACCAGGAGGTGCCGCTGATCGCCTTCACCGACCCCGAGCTCGCCAGTGTCGGGTTGACCGAGTCGGCGGCGAGGAGCGCGGGCGTGGACGTCGCCGTGGGACGGTCCCGCTTCGCCACGTCCGGCCGCGCCGCGACGATGGGGGAGCAGGCCGGTTTCGTCAAGGTCGTTCTCGAGGTGGGAAGTGGTGTAATCCGCGGCGTCCAGATCGCCGGGCTGGGTGCCAGTGACCTCATCGGCGCTGCCTGCCTGGCAGTCGAGACGGCCTGTCGAGCCGAGGACGTCATGCGCACGATTTCCCCGCATCCGACGCTGAGCGAGGCGTTCGGCGAAGCGGCAGCGGCGGGAATGCGACGACGAGAGCGGGGAACGACGTGACGACCGACGAGGGGACCGAACGCCAGGGCAAGGTTCGGAGCGTCCTCACCCTGGGCACCGCACCCGAGCCCCGCGGTCCGTACCCCCACGCGCGAGTGCAGGACGGGCTCGTCTGGGTCACCGGGCAGATCGGGCGGGATCCCGCCACGGGAAGCATCGTCGACGGGGGCTTCGACGCCGAGTTCGACCAGGCGATCACCAATCTTGCGGAGATCGTGCGTGCTGCGGGCAGCGAGCTCGCGGACGTGCTCTGGACCCAGGTGCAGTTCGTCCGAGAAGCCGACCTCGACGCCATGAACCGCATTTATGCCGAGCGATTCGGGGCGGCGCGACCGGCGCGCACCAGCTTTGGTGCGGCGTTCCTCTGGAAGGGTGCCCTGGTCCAGATCAGCGCCGTCGCGGCATGCGTACCGCGCGAACAGGAGAGCTGACGTGCAGATCGGTCTGGGCGTCTATACCGGCGAGTGCCTGCCCGTGGAAGGCGTCTCACAGGCCCGCGTCCTGCAGGACTCGCTCCGTCAGGCGCAGCTCGCCGAGGAGGTCGGGCTCGACGCCGTCTGGATCTCCGAACACCACTTCCTGCCCAGCGGCTACGTCGGCAGCGTCCTTCCGTTCGCCGCGGCCATGGGCGCGGTCACCTCGCGTATCGCCGTCGGCATCTCCGTCGCCCTCGCACCGCTCTACGACCCGGTGCGCCTCGCCGAGGACGCCGCATTCGTCGACCAGCTCACCGGCGGGCGCTTCCAGCTCGGCATCGCCCTCGGCTACCGCGACAGCGAGTACGCCGGCTTCGAGGTGACCCGATCCGGACGGGTACGGCGCACCGAGGAGCTCTGTCAGGTGCTCCGGCAGGCGTGGGACGACGGACCGCTCGCCGTCGACGGCCGACACTTCCGCCGGCGCGGCATCGAGGTCTACCCCAAGCCGGCGCAGCCGAACGGCGTCCCGCTGCTCATGGGCGGCCACGCGCTCCCGGCCATCGACCGGGTGGCCCGGCTGGCGGACGCCTTCATCATGGACGGCGGCACCGACTCCGACGTGTTCGGCGCGGAGGGCCACAACCGCGACCTCTTCGACCGCGTCGCGTCGGCGGTCCAGCTCTACCGCGACGCCCTGGAGCGCAACGGCCGGCCGACCGAGCCGCTGCGGTTCTACATCACACTCGGCGGCTTCCTCTCCGCCGACGGACCGGATGCGGCCTGGCAGATCCTGCAGGACGCGTACATGTACACCCGCCGTGTCTACGGAGACTGGTACGGCCTGCCGCCCGAGCAGTACGCCGACTGGTATCCGGACCGGATGTCCACCGAGGAGCACGACCGACGCCGGACCGAGGTCTGGCTCGGCTCGCCGGACGACCTCATCCCGCTGTTCCATCGCCTCGGCGACATCGTCGGCGACTCCTGCCACGTGATGTTCCGGTCCAAGTACCCGGGCATCCCCGACGGTCTGGTCCGCGAATCGATCCGGCTGCTCGGCGAGGTCCGCGACGCGTTCCGCTAGTCGAGCACCACATCGGTGGCGGTGGCGGTGGCGGTGGCGGTGCCGGTGCGGGTGCGGGTGCGGGTGCGGCGTACGTCGATAACCTGCAGCACTCCGATCGCGCCGAGCGCGACCACGCCGCCGACGATCTGCAGCGCTGGCAGGTGCTGACCCAGCGCGAACCAGGCGAGAAGGCCCGACAGCGCGGGCGTCGCGACGTTGGACAGCGACGCCGCGGAGGCGCCGAGCAGCCGGATCGCGGCCGTGGCCATCACGATGGGCAGCAGGGTGCCGAGTAGGACGACGACGGAGATGCCGGCCAGCTTTCCCGCGGCCGGCAACGCCGGCGGCCCGAGCCAAGCGATGTCGAGTACGACCCAGGTGGCGCTCGCCGCGAGGTAGCCCCACGCGAGGACGGTGGGAAGTGGCAGCCGCGCGACGGCACGCTCGCCGACGAGGAAGTAGGCAGCGAAGCACACGGCGGAGGCGCCGGCCAGGGCGATGCCGACGGTGTCGTAGCCGTGCAGGCCCAGGCGTTGACCGCCGATCACGAAGAAGGCGCCGAGGAGAGCGACGGCCGCGAGCGGCCAGACCATGCGGCTGGTCGGTAGCCGGTAGACGAGCACCGAGAAGAGCAGGGCCACGATCACGCCGGTGAGCTGCAGCAGTCCGGCCACGGCGATGGGGATCCGGTCGACGGCGCCGTAGTAGGTGAGCTGGACGAGGGCCGTGCCGACGACGCCGAAGGTGAGCAGAGCCGGCAGCGCGCGTGGCGGCACCCCACCGAGGCGACGCCGCAGGGCGGCGAAGAGGAGTAGCGGGACGAAGCAGCCGAGAATGCGGTACTGGGAGAGGTCCACCGGCTCGACGCCGTCCCGCATCAGCGCCGCGGCGACGTTGCCGGCGACCGCGAAGTTGGCCGCGGCGGCGAGCGTCAAGGCATAGCCGGCGAGCGGACGTCTGGGTGGGGCCCCGGGGCGGGTGCCGAACACGGCCGTCGGCCTGCCCTGCAGCGTGCCGGATGACCGCTGGCTCACGGGCGCACTCTAGCCTCGACGGCGACCCGGCGCTAACGTACGACCGTTCGTTTCGGCGGCCTGGCCTGGAGGATGGCATGCGGTTGGCAGGGCAGGTGGCGCTGGTCACTGGCGCAGGACGAGGCATCGGCGCCGCCTGTGCGCGAGGTCTCGCGGCGCACGGAGCGCACGTCGTGGTCGCCGATGTCGACCGGCCGGGCGCCGAGGCAGTGGCTTCCGACATCACCGAGGCGGGTGGCCGAAGCACAGCCGTATCCGTGGATATGGCTGACGTCGCCTCCGTTCGGACCATGGTCGACGTAGCGGTCGAGTGGGGAGGAGGTCGCCTCGACGTCCTGATGAACAACGCCGGTATCGGGATCGCCAAGCCGCTGCTCGACTACACCCCCGAGGACTGGCAGCGGCAGATGGCGGTCAACGTCCATGGTCCGTTCTTCGCCTTACAGGCCGCCGCCTCGGTCATGATGCCGGCCGGTCGCGGCAAGGTCGTCAACGTCGTCTCGACATCGGGCTTTGTCTCGTCATCGACACCGGCCATCGCGTACGACGTCTCAAAGGGTGCCATGCGTCAACTGACCATCTCGGCCGCCGCCGAGCTCGCGCCGTACGGCGTCAATGTCAACGGCATCGCCCCGGGAACCGTCGCGACCGACCTCACGATGGCCGTCCTGGATACGCCGGAGAAGATGGCCAGGGCGGCCGGGAAGATTCCGCTCGGCCGGCTGGCCGCACCCGACGACATGGTCGGGGCGGTTGTGTTCCTCGCGTCCGGGGAGTCCGACTACGTTTGTGGCCATGTCCTCGTCGTCGACGGCGGCTGGCTGGTGCTGTGAGGAGGAAGGTCCAGTAACGCGCGGTGAGGTCTCGATGACGGAACACCGGCGCCCCTTGACCGACAAACGTTCGTACGTTTCGATGGCACGCACCGGGCATCGCGGCGGCGGGGCGAGAGGCAGCGACATGGACGGAAGTCCCGAACTGGCCGGATATGGTCGCCCGCCCTCCCTTGGCCTGCCCGCGCAGGCCGGGCTTTCCGCCCTTTCGTGACCGTGCCGCGTGTTCCGTCGAGAGCCGTCCCTCGACAACGCGAGGGCCTTCCCGGCGTCCATGAGCCGCAACGGCCAGCGGAAGGGAAACCCGTCGACATGACCGGGAGCGGCCAGCCGACCGCCCCACCCACCGCTGCGCTGGTCGACCTGCGGTCGGTGTCCAAGAGCTTCGGACACAACAAGGTGCTCGACGGCGTGGACCTCTCTGTCCAATCGGGCGAGGTCGTGGTCGTCATCGGGCCGAGCGGTTCCGGCAAGAGCACTCTGCTGCGCTGCATCAACTTCCTTGCACCGCCCGACTCCGGCGAGATCTGGTTCGACGGACGGCCGTGGCGGGCTCCCCGCCACGGCTACAACGTGGTGCGCAGCTACCGGGAGCAGCGCGAGCTCGTGAAGCTGCGGGCCGAGGTCGGCATGGTCTTCCAGCACTTCAATATCTTTCCGCATCTGACCGCCTGCCAGAACGTGATGCTCGGCCTGACCAAGGTGGCGCAGCTCGGCCGGACGGAGGCGGAGGCGAAGGCGCACGAACAACTCGGCCGGATCGGTCTCGCCGCCAAGGTGCACGAGTATCCCGACCGGCTTTCCGGCGGGCAGAAGCAGCGGGTCGCGATCGCGCGCGCCCTCGCCCTGGCGCCGAAACTGATGCTCTTCGACGAGGTGACCTCGGCGCTCGACCCGGAGCTGGTCGGCGGCATCCTCGCCGAGATGCGCAAGCTCGCGGTGGCGGGCATGACGATGATCGTCGTGACGCACGAGATGCGGTTCGCCTTCGAGGCCGCAGACCGGGTCATCTTCATGGACGAGGGGCGCATCATCGAGCAGGGGCCGCCGGAGCAGTTCCGGAACCCGCGGCACGAACGGACGCGTACCTTCCTCAAGGCGATCGTGGAATGACTCCGGCGTACCACTTCGACTGGGGTGTGGTCTTCGCCAACATCGGTGGCCTAGCGAAGGGTCTCGAGATCACGCTCGAGGTGGCCCTGGTAGGCATGGCCGTCGCGCTTCTGCTGGGCCTGCCGGTGGCGATTGCCCGGTTGGGTCGGTTCCGCCTGCTCTCCTGGCTCGCGAACGTCTACACGCAGGTGCTGCGCGGTGTCCCACTCTTCGTCTTTCTGTTCTGGGTGTACTACGGGATCGCGGCGCTGCTGTCCATCGCGCTGAAGCCGTTTACCGCGGCGACGCTGGCGTTGGGGTTGACCGGTTCGGCGTACATGGCCGAGGTCTACCGGGGCGGCCTGCAGGCGATCGACCCCGGTCAGCGCGAGGCGGCCCTCGCCATGGGACTCAACCGCGCCCAGGCGTTCCGGTCGGTCATCCTCCCGCAGGCCGCCCGGATCATCCTGCCGCCGACCGTCAACGTGTTCGTGGGCCTGCTGAAGGGGGCGACGTTCGTCTCGGTGATCGGTGTGGCCGACATGTTCTACCTCGCGCAGATCGTCTCGCTGCGCACCTTCACGCCGTTCGAGCTGTACTCGGTGGCCGGCCTGGTCCTGGTCGCGGTGACCACCGCGGTAGCCGGATTCGTGTTCGTCCTGGAACGACGGCTCAGCCGGGGTCGCGTTGCCATCTGAGGCCGCCTACCACCTCGACTTCGCGCCGGTCTGGTCGAGCTTCTCCATGCTGCTCGGTGGCTTCCGGCTGGCGATGCTCATCGCTCTCGCGGCGATCGTGCTAGCGGTACTCGCCGGCCTGGTGGTGGCCCTGATGCGGCTCTCGCCGTGGGCACCGCTGCGGTGGATCGCCTTCGTCTACACGCAGCTGTTCCGTGGCATCGCGCTTTACGTGCTGATCATCTGGGTGTATTTCGGCCTCGCCGTTGCGGCCGGCGTCAACGTCGCCCCGATCCCCGCGGGGATCCTCACCTTGGCTCTGCTCAACAGCGGATACCTCTCCGAGACGTTCCGGGCCGGCATTCTCGCCGTGGACCGTGGTCAGCGCGAGGCCGCGACGGCCTTGGGCCTGACGCCGGTGCAGTCGTTCCGCTCGGTCATCGCCCCGCAGGCCATGCGGGTGGTCCTGCCGGCCACCGGCAACCAACTGGTCGACGCCATCAAGGACTCCGCGATTCTTAGCGTGATCGGCGTACCGGAGCTCCTGCACGAGACACAGCGGCTGGCGCAGTTCTACTTCCGGCCGTTCGAGTTCTACACGATCGCGGGCGGGATGTACCTGGTCGCGGTGTTCGTGGTGTCGTTCCTGTTTCGGATCCTCGAGCGTCGGCTGGCGCACGAGTCACCGGTGAGGATGCCGAGGGGACGGCTCTTCGGGTGGCGGGGGGTCTTTCCCGGAACGCCGACGCCCGGCGACATCGAGCCGACGCGGTGACCTACTTGTCAGGAGGAGGCAGTGCACGTGCTGATCCGCCCGTACGACGTACCGGAGACCGAGGCGAAGGCCGACAACGTCGTCATGCGACCGCTCGTGCGCCGTGACCTGCACGGGAACGACGTCAGCCTCACGTGGGTGCAGCTGTCCGGCCCGCACCGCCGGCTGCGCACCGAACGAAGCACCCGCGTCTACTACATCCTCTCCGGCAGCGGCGAGTTCCTACTGGCCGGGCGGCCGGCGTTCCAGGCCGCCACCGGCGATGCCGTCGTCGTACCCCGCGGTGTGGCCTACGACTTCACCGGTGACATGACCTACCTCGTCGTCAACGGTCCGGCCTTCGCCGACGGCGACGACATCTTCGAAGAATGAACGCCAGCTTCCGACGTCGCGGGATCCACCGGGAACGGGCCTCGAGGCATTCCGGGGCTGGACAGGTGAACGTACATACGTTTGTATGACGGCAGCCGGATTGGGCCTGATATGGAGGCTGCGTCATGGACCGACCTGTACACATTGACGGCGAGTCGGCGCCGGTGGGTCGAGGGGTCAACCGCCGGGATCTCCTTCGGGGCAGCGGGTTGGTGGTGGGCGCGGGCGCCCTCGCCGCCGCCTGCACCTCGAAGAGCGGGGGCGACGCCAGCGCCGCCAGCGCAGCCGCCGGGAGTCAGTCGCTGCTGACGAAGATCCAGAAGGACAAGAAGCTCCGGCTGGGAGTGGACCTGACCTTCCCACCGCTGCAGTTCAAGGATCCAAAGAACCGCAACAAGCCCAGTGGATACATGATCGAGATCACCGAGATGCTGGCCAAGGACCTAGGCGCAACACCGCAGTACGTCGAGGTCCCGTTCGGCCAGCTCTTTGCGGCGCAGGTCGCTGGGAAGTTCGACTTCGGCGGCATCGCCGCAACGATCCTTCCCTCTCGGGCACTGAAGGTTCTCTTCTGCTCGGAGCCGGTCTTCATCGAGTCAGTAGTGATCATGCTGAAGCCAGGACTGAAGATCAATGCGCTGGATGACCTCAACAGGTCGAGCGCCACGATCGCTGTCCTCCTCGGGTCCTCCCAGGAGTCGTCGGCCCCGCTGCTCTTCCCGAAGGCGAAGCTCAAAAGTCTTGACTACAACGCGGCGATCGAAGACGTGGCGTCGGGTCGCTCCGACGCCATGCTGCAGAGCAACTTCGCCATCGAGGACACGCTCAACAAGCACCCGAAGCTGACGGTCTTCAACGGCCCGCCGGCGTTCGTCGACTACAACACGTACTTCCTGCCGCCCGGAGACCTCCAGCTGCAAGGGTTCATCGACAACTGGCTGCGCTACCAGACGTCACATGGCGTCCTGGAGGGCCTTTGGAACAAGTGGATCGGCAACGGCGCCAAGCGCCTCGGGCTGCCCACCGTTCCGGTCACCTCTCCGTTCGTGCCGAACGGGGCGTCCTCGACGAGTTCGCCGTAAGGACAAGCCGGCCGCGTCTTTCCCAGTTCCGGGCCGGGCTCCGGCCGCCTCTGCCCAGTTCCGGGTCCGGCCGGCCGCCTCTGCCGGGGCCCCGGCCTCCGGCGATCTCCTTCGCGTGCCTGGTTGCGGTCAGCGGAGGGCCGCAGAGATCGTCTGACGACATCAGCGCGAGCGAAGGAGATCATCAGGGTGCGCCCGATGCCGCGCGAACGTACAGAGAGCGACGTGCAAGCGAGATGTGCCGTACAAGCGGGATGTGCCGTACAAGCGGGTTGTACAGAGAGATGGTGTCGACGTGGACGCGGTCGGGATGCTCACGCAGCAGCTGCGAACGGTCAATATCCGGCTACACCATGTCGGCCGGGCGCTGAGCGCGGAGTTGCTGACCGCACGAGCGGCGCCGTCGGCCAATCCGGTCGGCTTCCTGCTCTGGCACATGGCGCGGAGCCAGGACTGGGGGGTCAACACCGCCGTGCGGGGCGTTGCCGAGGTGGTGCACCGCGACCCGTGGCCTGCCATGCCCGGCATCAACATTCCCGGCATCGGTACCGGATTCAGGCCTGATGAGGCGGCAGCGGTGGCCGCCTCGGTCGAGCCAGGCTCCCTGCTGGCCTATGCGGATGCCGTTCACGAGGAGGCGGTCGGCTGGCTGCGCACTGTCAGCGAGGCCGATCTCGACGCCATCCCCGACGTCGCGGCGCATGACGCCGGGTATCCCGAGTACCAGCGCCGCGAGTTCCTCGAGGAGATGAACGGCGGTCCCGAGCGCGACGATGCGGTCGCCGACACCGGTGGGCAGCCGGTCTGGCTTTTCCTCACCTCGGTGTGCGTCACTCACCTCCACCGCCATCTCGGCGAGGTCGACCTCACCCTGGGCGTCCTCACCGGGCGGGCCGGCTGACCGGCGCGGCTGAAACCGCACCGTTACGCGGCGTCCTGCCGCGGCATCACGACCTCGCGGACGATGAGCGACACGGCGGCCGCCACGGGGATTGCCAGTAGCGCACCGAGAATGCCCAACAGCGTGCCGCCGATCAACGCCGCGATGATGGTGAACGCGGGGCTGACGTCGACCGTACGGCCCATGATTCTCGGGTAGATGAAGTAGTTCTCGAACTGCTGATAGGCCAGGAAGAACGCCCCGGACGCGATACCCAGCGGGATGGAGACGAAGAAGCACACCGCCGTCACCACGACGGCGCCGACCGTCGCGCCGATGAGCGGGACGATGTCGGTGATGGCGACGAGCATGGCCAGCGCGAGCGGGTACGGCGCCTTGGTGACCAGCAGGAAGACCAAGCTGGCGCTTCCCGCGATTGCCGCGATCGTGAGGGCCCCCGCGACGTAGCCGCCGACCTTGCCGAGGATCTCGTCACCGAGCAGCTGAACCCGCGCCCGCCGAGTACGCGGCACCGTCCGGTACGCGATCTCTTTGATCTTCGGTAGCGAGCCGAGGAGGTACAGGGTGAGGATCAGCACGGTGAGCGCGGACAGCGTGGTGCTCAACACCACTCTGCCTAGACCGACGAACCCGCCAAGCGCCCGGGTGCCGAAGTCCGGTCGGGTGACGTAGGTCCGCGCCTTGTCGATGAAGTGGAGGCGGCCGTCGAGGCGGGCCACCTGGTCGTTGTGCTGCAGCTTGTCGAGGTAGTCGGGCAGCGACTGCGCGAAGTTCGTCGCCTGATGGACGAGCAACGGCACGATCGCGGCGGCGAACGCAACGAAGAAGCCGATCACCGCGACGAAGACGAGCGCTATCGACATTCCGCGCGACATGCCGCGGCGCTCGAGTGCGGTGACAGCCGGGTCGAGCCCCAGGGCGAGGAACGCGGCGACCAGCAGCAGCACGAGCACCTGCTGCGCGCCGATGAGCATCTGGACGAGGGCGTACGCCGTCGCGACGCCGAGCGCGCCGGTGAGCCCGACGATGAACGGGGAGCGACGGGAGAGCGGACGCCCGGGCCGGCCGAACGGGTTCTGCTCGTCGACACCGGCTTCTCTCTCCCGGACCTCCGCGTCGAGCAGCGGGTCGACCCCCTCGGCGGCGTCCTCCGCAGCCTCCCTGGCTGCTGCGGAGGCGGTACTTGCCTGCGCCGCCGAGGCCCTGGCGTCGACGGCCGACGTCCGGGCCACCGTAGCGTGCTGCTTCGCCTCGTCAACGGCATCCTCGATGGGCCCGTCGACCGCCTCGTCGACGGCTGGACCGACCCGAGTCCGCACGGCATCGCCCACCCGGGCATCGACCGCCTCGTCGATCGCGTCCCGCTCTGCCACCGCTCCGCACGCCCTTTCGGTCGCCCCACAGGTTACGGCGATGTGCACCGACGTGAGTGCTATCGCGAACCGGAAGCGCGCGGGCCGGCGGTCAGATCTCCTGGCTCCGGCGCGGCCCGAACGTTCTAGCGGCGCTGCGGCGCCTGCATCGGTGCAGTGTCGTCCGTAGCCTCGTTGCGCGCCTCGGGCGTAGCCGCCTTGGCAGTCGTTGCGCCGGCCGCAAGGTCGACCGGCGAGCCCATGACTGCAGCGAACCGCTCCTGGACCCGAACCAACTCGGCATGGATGGCGTCCCGTTGACGGCTCATGGCGTCGACCTGCCGCTGCCCGGCCTGCGTGACCTCGGCGGCGTGCCGCCGCGCGTCGGTCACGACGCGCTGTGCCTCCTGGCGGGCCCGCTCCACGATCGTCGCCGCTTCCTGTTCGGCGCCTCGGCGCTGATCCTGGGTCTCACGCCGCATGACGGCCTGCTCGGCGCCCAGCTCCTTATGCGTGCGCTCCACGTCGGAGCGGGCGGCGCCGAGCAGTGCCTCGGCCTCCTGCTCCGCCAACGTGAGCATCTGCGCGATCCGCTTCCCGAGCGCTTCGAACGTCGGTCGGCCGCGGTCGAGCTCGGCAGCCGCCCGCTGCGCCTGCTGCTTCGCATCTGCGGCTTCCTGCCGGGCCTGACGCAGCGCCTCGTGCGAACTCTCCATCTCCCGGTCGGCGGCTCCCAGCTGCTCCTCCAGCCAGTTGAGCTGACGATCGACCTGGCCGCGGTCGTAACCGCGCAGCACGATGTCGAAGCCCGGCTGCACCGGGTCGTGGTCGAGCGGGACGAGGGCGGGCGCACCATCCTTGGGGTCCAACGTCATGTGCGAAAGCCTGCCACGAGATCGCGCGATTTCCACGTTGCGCCGCCGGTTCATGGCGTCGACGTGTCGCGGGCCTGGACGAGCTCGGTGAGGACGCCACCGACGTCCTTGGGGTGCAGGAACGCGATCGACGCGCCCATGGAGCCGTGCCGCGGTTGCTCGTCGATCAGTCGAAGACCGGCCGCGCCGAGCGCCGCTAGAGCGACCGCGACGTCGTCGACCCCGTACCCGATGTGGTGTACGCCCTCGCCACGGCGCTCGAGGAACCGCCCGACCGGGGAGCTCTCGGTGGTCGGCTGCAGCAGCTGGACGTACGACGCGCCGCGCGGCCCCTCGGCCACCTCGAGCATCGCCTCGTGGACGCCCTGATCCTCGTGCGTCTCGCGGGCGACCACGGTGAGTCCGAAGGTCGATTCGTAGAAGCCGATGCTCCGCTCGAGGTCTCGTACGGCGATTCCCACGTGGTCGATGCGCGTGAACACGCCGGTATCGTGGCAAAGGGAAATCCGTCTCTGACAGGAGGCCCACCGTGGCCGGCTCCGTCATCGTCTCCGGCGCGCGTACGCCGATCGGCAAGCTGCTCGGCTCGCTGGCCGGTTTCCAGGCCGTCGACCTCGGCGGGGTCGCGGTGGCCGCGGCACTCGAGCGCGCAGGCGTCTCCGGCGACCAGGTCGACTACGTCATCCTCGGCCAGGTGCTGCAGGCCGGCGCCGGGCAAATTCCGGCGCGGCAGGCCGCGGTCAAGGGCGGCATTCCGATGACCGTGCCAGCGCTGACCATCAACAAGGTCTGCCTGTCCGGGCTCGACGCAATAGCCCTCGCCGACCAGCTGATCGCCGCCGGCGAGTTCGACGTCGTGGTCGCGGGTGGCATGGAGAGCATGACCAACGCCCCGCACCTGCTGGCCGGCGCGCGCAAGGGCTACAAGTACGGCAACGGCACGTTGGTGGACTCGATGGCCCACGACGGACTGTTCTGTGCCTTCGACCAGATGGCGATGGGCGAGTCCACGGAGCGCTACAACGCGAAGCTCGGCATCAGCCGCGCTGAGCAGGACGAGTTCTCCGCGCGCTCACATGAGCTGTCGGCCGCCGCGATGAAGAACGGCCGCTTCGACGACGAGATCGTCCCGGTACCCGTCCCGCAGCGGAAGGGCGAGCCGCTTCTCGTCACCGAGGACGAGGGCGTACGACCGGAGACCACGCCCGACTCGCTCGCCAAGCTGCGCCCGGCCTTCGCTGCCGACGGCACGATCACGGCCGGCTCCGCGTCGCAGATCTCCGACGGTGCCTGCGCGGTCGTGGTGATGTCGCGCGTAAAGGCCGACGAGCTGGGCGCGACGGTGCTGGCCGAGATCGGCGCGCACGGTGTGGTGGCCGGTCCGGACGCGTCCCTCCAGTCGCAGCCGGCCAACGCGATCAAGAAGGCGCTCTCCCGCGAGGGGCTGTCGACCGACGACCTGGATCTCGTCGAGATCAACGAGGCGTTCGCTTCGGTCGCGATTCAGTCGACGCGGGAGCTCGGCATCGATCCGGAGACGGTCAACGTCAACGGCGGGGCCATCGCCATGGGGCATCCGATCGGCGCGTCGGGTGCCCGCCTCGCGCTGACGCTGGCGCTGGAGCTGAAGCGGCGCGGCGGCGGCATCGGGGCCGCCGGACTGTGCGGCGGGGGCGGGCAGGGCGACGCACTGATCCTCCGCGTCCCCGCGTGACCGCCGGGCGCCACTGTCCCGTAGCGCCGGGCGGGCAGGCGTGAGCCGAAGCGGGCGGCCGGTCGACGTTCCGGACCTGGTGGACCGGGCGCTGACCGGCGACCCGCGCGCGGTGGCCCGACTGATCACGCTGGTGGAGGACGCCTCGCCGGCCCTGCGCGACGTGATGGCTGCGCTCGTGGGGCACACCGGAAGGGCCCGCATCATCGGGCTCACCGGGGCGCCGGGCGTGGGCAAGTCGACGTCGACGTCGACGCTCGTGACGGCGTACCGCAAGCAGGGCAAGCGGGTTGGGGTGCTCGCGGTCGACCCGTCGTCCCCCTTCTCCGGCGGCGCACTGCTCGGGGACCGGGTGCGGATGCAGGAGCACGCCTGTGACCGTGACGTCTACATCCGGTCCATGGCGAGCCGCGGCCACCTCGGTGGCCTGTCCTGGGCGACGCCGCAAGCGCTACGCGTGCTCGATGCCGCCGGCTGCGAGGTCGTGCTCGTCGAGACGGTCGGGGTCGGACAGGCCGAGGTGGAGGTGGCATCCCAGGCCGACACGACGGTGGTGCTGCTGGCGCCGGGGATGGGCGACTCGATCCAGGCGGCGAAGGCGGGCATCCTCGAGATCGCCGACGTCTTCGTGGTGAACAAGGCCGACCGCGACGGCGCGCAGGACACCGTACGGGACCTGCGTCACATGCTCTCCTTAGGCGCCAAGCGAGAGCCCGGGGACTGGCGACCGCCAGTCGTCAGGACCGTCGCCGCTCGAGGCGAGGGCGTGGAGGAGGTCGTCGAGGCACTCGACAAGCACGCCGCATGGCTGCACCGGACCGGAGAGCTCGAGCGACGACGCCGGGCCCGCGCGGCCGACGAGGTGGCGGCGATCGCCGTCACGGCGCTGCGGGAGCGGCTGGGCGACCTGCGCGGCGGTACGGCGCTCGACACGCTCGCCGGTCGGGTCGTGTCGGGGGCACTCGACCCATACGCCGCGGCGGACGAGCTGGTGGCAGGCGTCACCGCCTGACCAGCGGGAATAGCCGTACCCTCGAAAGCTAACGACGACGAGGGAGTCGCCTTGGACGGTCCGGACGCGGAGCGCATCGAAGCGGGCCGGCAGCGCTGGCAGGCTCGCTACGACAGCGCGCGCAAGCGCGACGCCGACTTCACGACCCTCTCGGCGGTCGAGGTGGCACCGGTCTACGGGCCGCCGGCCGGGTCGACGTACCCGGGCTTCGACCGGATCGGCTGGCCGGGCGAGTTCCCGTTCACCCGCGGGCTCTACCCGACCGGGTATCGCGGTCGGACGTGGACGATCCGGCAGTTCGCCGGCTTCGGCAACGCCCGGCAGACCAACGAGCGCTACAAGATGATCCTGCGCTCTGGCGGCAACGGCCTGTCCGTCGCCTTCGACATGCCGACGCTGATGGGTCGCGACTCCGACGACCCGCACTCGCTCGGGGAGGTGGGCCACTGCGGCGTGGCCATCGACTCAGCGGCCGACATGGAGCTGCTGTTCTCCGACATCCCGCTCGACGACGTCACGACGTCGATGACCATCAGCGGCCCCGCCGTACCCGTCTTCTGCATGTACCTGGTGGCCGCCGAGCGGCAGGGCGTCGACCTCTCCACGCTCGACGGCACGCTGCAGACCGACATTTTCAAGGAGTACATCGCCCAGAAGGAGTGGCTCTTCCCCCCGCAGCCGCACCTGCGGCTCATCGGCGACCTCATCGAGTACTGCGCCGAGGAGATCCCCCGCTACAAGCCGATCTCGGTCTCGGGCTACCACATCCGCGAGGCCGGTTCGACCGCCGCGCAGGAGCTCGCCTTCACCCTCGCGGACGGCTTCGCCTACGTCGAGCTGGGCCGCAGCCGGGGCCTCGACGTGGACGTCTTCGCCCCCGGACTCTCGTTCTTCTTCGACGCGCACGTCGACTTCTTCGAGGAGGTGGCGAAGTTTCGCGCCGCGCGGCGGATCTGGGCCCGCTGGCTTCGCGACACCTACGGCGCGAAGACCGAGCGGGCACAGTGGCTGCGGTTCCACACCCAGACCGCCGGCGTGTCCCTCACCGCCCAGCAACCGGACAACAACATCGTGCGGACCGCCATCGAGGCGCTGGCCGCTGTGCTCGGCGGCACCAACTCGCTGCACACCAACGCGCTGGACGAGGTGCTCGCCCTGCCATCACAGAAGGCGGCGGAGATCGCGCTGCGCACCCAGCAGGTCATCATGGAGGAGACCGGCGTCACCAACGTCGCGGACCCACTCGGTGGCTCCTGGTACGTCGAGGCGCTCACCGACGACCTCGAGCGGCAGGCCGAGGAGATCTTCACCAAGATTCGCGAGATGGGCTCCGACGGCACGATCACCGCCGGCATCCTGCGCGGCATCGAGGACGGCTGGTTCATGTCGGAGATCGCCGAGGCGGCCTTCCAGTACCAGACCGCGCTCGAGAAGGGCGACAAGAGAGTCGTCGGGGTGAACTGCCATACCTCGACCGTCGAGGAGCCCTTGGAGATCCTGCGGGTGTCGCACGAGGTCGAGCGCGTCCAGCGCCGTGAGTTGGGTGAGCGTCGAGGCTGCCGGAACGCGGCGAACGTCGATGCCGCACTGGCCCGCATGGTGCAGGCGGCGCGCGGCGAGGAGAACATCGTGCGGCCGATGCTCGACGCCGTACGGGCCGAGGCGACGCTGGGGGAGATCTGCGACGCGCTCCGGGCCGAGTGGGGCACCTACTTCGAGCCGGCCCGGTTCTGAACCGGTGGAAGCTCAGGCGCTTCGGCGGGGTTGGATGTAAGCATGAGCATGCGCCCTACCGACATTCGCCTGCCCGGTGCCGTTGACCTCTCCGGGCTGCGCTCGGCCCCTGCCCCGGCGGCCGCGCCCGACGCCGCCGGCGCGTTCGTCGTCGATGTCACGGAGGAGACGTTCTCCGCCGAGGTGATCGAGCGCTCGCAGCAGGTCCCCGTCGTCGTCGACTTCTGGGCGACATGGTGCGGTCCGTGCCGGCAGCTCTCGCCGGTGCTGGAGAGGCTGGCCGCCGAGGCGGCCGGTACCTGGGTGCTCGCGAAGATCGATGTCGACGCCAACCAGCGCATCGCGGCGGCGGCCAGGGTGCAGAGCATCCCCACGGTCATCGCCTTCGTCGACGGTCAGCCGGTGCACGGCTTCATGGGTGCACTGCCGGAGGCCCAGGTGCGGACCTGGCTGACGGAGGTGTTCGACGCGGCGCACGCTGTGGACGGTGGGAACGGTAGGGACGGTGCGGACGCGACGGCGGGGGCCGAGCCGGCCCAGCCGCTCGACCCGGCGTACGACGACGCGGACGCCGCGGTGCAGCGTGGCGACTTCGACGCGGCGGCGGCGGCCTACCGGTCGGTCCTCGAGCGCAACCCGGCCGACTCCGACGCCAAGCTGCTGCTGTCCCGGGTGGAGCTGCTCCGGCGGGCCCGCGGGTTCGACGACAAGTCGGCGCGCCGGCGGGCCGGCGACGCGCCCGACGACATCGACGCGGCATTCGTCGTCGCGGACCTCGACATGCTCGGCGGTCACGTCGAGGACGCGTTCGACCGTCTCATCGGGCTGGTCGGGCGCACGTCGGACGCCGAGCGTGACCGGGTCCGCCAGCATCTGCTCACCCTCTTCGAAGTGCTCGACCCCGACGACGCCCGGCTCGCGACCGGCCGCCGCTCTCTCGCCAACGCCCTGTTCTGACACCGAGGTTTCCCTCGCCCGCTCGACGACGACAACCGACGATGACGACCGGGACTGTGGAGTCCTGTCGGTGCTGGAGCATTGACAGGACTCCACACTCTGGCTCGAACCGCTAGCCGAGGCCGACCAGCAGCTGCGCGGGTGCCAGCGACACGGCGAAAGGCTGTTGCAGAGACAGCGACTCGTCGCCTCTGGCGGCGCCGACTTCGGCGTACTCGTCACCGGTCAGCTCCAGCACCAGCAGGCTCGGCCCGACCGGATCAACGATCCGGTAGAGCGGCACTCCCAGCCGGGCATAGGTCCGCCGCTTGAGACCGGGGTCGAAGTCGCGAGTGGACGGCGAGAGCACCTCGACCGCGAGCAGTGGCGGATCGAGCGCCCGGGAGTCGAGGTCGACGTCCTCTCGGCGGATCACGAGAATGTCCGGCTGCACCGAGGTACGGATGCCGCTACGTACGTCGAGCGGCGCTGGCAGCACGACGAACTCCTCGGGGCAGTCGGGTGTCGAGGATGACGAGCAGCCGCATCAGCGCGAGCTGATGCCTCGTTACCGGGGAGGGGCTCACGATGAGGACGCCGTCGACCAGCCCGTAACGCCGGCCGTCGTCCGGCATCTGGTCGAGGTCGTCCACCGTGAACCCGGGAGCAGGCGTCATCGGCGTCGGCGAGCGGCTGTGGACGTCGCCGGGGGTCGACGGGCAGGAGGTGGGGACGGCGGGCCAGCGAGCCAGAGGACGCCGAGCGGCGGCAGTGTCAGCGTCGCCGAGGCGGGCCGCCCGTGCCAGGGTTCGTCGGTCGCCTCCACGCCGCCCATGTTCCCCACGCCGCTGCCGGCGTAGATCTCCGCGTCCGTGTTGACGACCTCGCGCCAGCTGCCGGCGGTGGGCAGGCCGATCCGGTAGCCCTCGTGCGGTACGCCGGCGAAGTTCGCGACGCAGGCCAGCGCAGAGCCGTCGTTGCCGAAGCGCAGGAACGAGAAGACGTTGTTGGCGGCGTCGTTGGCGTCGATCCAGGAGAAGCCGGCCGGGTCGGCGTCCTGCGTCCAGAGCGCCGGAGCGGCCGCGTAGGCGGCGTTGAGGTCGCTGACGAGCCGGTGCAGACCCGCGTGGTCGGGGAGGTCGAGAAGCCACCAGTCCAGCGACCGCGACTCGGCCCACTCCGACTCCTGGCCGAACTCGCAGCCCATGAACAGGAGCTGCTTGCCAGGATGCGCCCACATGTAGGCGAGCAGCGCCCGCAGGTTGGCCAGCTGCTGCCAACGGTCGCCGGGCATCTTGCGGAGCAGGGAGCCCTTGCCGTGCACGACCTCGTCGTGCGAGATCGGCAGCACGTAGTTCTCGGAGTACGCGTACATCATCGAGAACGTCAGCTGGTGGTGGTGGTACTGCCGGTAGACCGGCTCGGTCGAGCAGTAGGCGAGGGTGTCGTGCATCCACCCCATGTTCCACTTGAAGCCGAAGCCGAGACCGCCGAGGTACGTCGGGCGCGAGACGCCCGGCCACGCGGTGGACTCCTCCGCGATCGTGACGGCTCCGGGGACCCGCTTGTAGACCGTCGCGTTCACCTCCTGCAGGAACGCGACGGCGTCGAGGTTCTCGCGTCCGCCGTACTGGTTGGGCAGCCAGTTGTCGCCGCGGGAGTAGTCCAGGTAGAGCATCGAGGCGACCGCGTCGACGCGGAGGCCGTCGACGTGGAGCTCCTCCAGCCAGAACAGCGCGTTGGCGACGAGGAAGTTGCGTACCTCCCGCCGCCCGAAGTCGAAGACGTACGTGCCCCAGTCGGGCTGCTCGCCGCGGCGCGGGTCGGGGTGCTCGTAGAGCGGCGTGCCGTCGAAGCGGCCCAGCGCCCACTCGTCCTTGGGGAAGTGCGCAGGCACCCAGTCGACGATGACGCCGATGCCGCCCCGGTGCAGCCGGTCGACGAAGTAGCGGAACTCGTCCGGGGAGCCGAACCGCGACGTCGGCGCGAAGTAGGCCGACACCTGGTAGCCCCATGACCCGCCGTACGGATGCTCGGCTGGGGGCAGCAACTCGACGTGGGTGAACCCCATGTCGGTCACGTACTCGACGAGCTGGTCGGCGAGTTGGCGGTAGGACAGTCCCCGTCGCCACGACCCGAGATGGACCTCGTAGACCGACATGGGGGAGCGGAGCGCGTCCGTGCGGCCGCGGTGCTCGAGCCAGTCGGCGTCGCTCCATTCGTACGACGAGGTGAAGACGACGGACGCGGTCGCCGGAGGATGCTCGGTGGCGAAGGCGAGCGGGTCGGCCTTCTGCCGCCACGCGCCGTCCTTGCCGAGGATCTCGTACTTGTAGCGGACGCCGTCGCCGACGTGCGGGACGAACAGTTCCCAGACGCCGGTCGACCCCATCGAACGCAGCTGGGAGCCGCGACCGTCCCACGCGTTGAAGTCCCCGACCACGCGTACCGCCTGGGCGTTGGGTGCCCAGACCGCGAACGATGTGCCGGCCACCGGGCCGATCAGCGTCGAGTAGCTGCGGACATGCGCCCCCAGCACCTCCCACAGCTGCTCGTGGCGACCTTCGCCGATGAGGTGCAGATCGATGTCGCCCAGAGTCGGCAGGTAGCGGTACGGGTCGTCGACGGGATGCGTATCACCGTCGTGTACGACGTTGAGGCGGTAGTCCGGGACCTTCTCGCCCGGCCAGACGCCGACCCAGATGCCGCTTCGCTCGTGCTCGAGCGGGATGCGGGTCTCGCCGGCGACGACTGTCACCGCGTCGGCACCGTGCCGCAGGGT
>JBBSIN010000008.1:0-50154 GCA_038232055.1 Mycobacteriales bacterium | reverse complement strand
GCCGTGCACAGCCGCACCGACGAAGGCGCCGTCACCCTGTTCGTGCCCGGCCTCGACGGCAAGATCTGGTCGGCGTACTGGCCGGCCAAGCAAGGCTCCACGGACTGGTCCGGCTGGTTCCCCATCGGGGCGAACACCTTCCCGGTCCTCATCTGACAAATGACTTTCGCGTGCGCCTGTCGCGCATCCGGTACGCGGGTCAAGACCGCGCCGGCAGGCGGACGCCGGCCCAACGCTCGCCATGGGGCAGGAAGGTCACCTCACGTGTCCCGTCGGCTCCGTCGGCCGGGTCGACGCCCTCCGCTGCGTCGGTTCCCTCGGTCGGCACGTCGATGCGTACCTCCAGCCGGTCGGACGCCAGGCGTTCGGCCATCCCGGCGCCCCACTCGACGAGGGTCACCGCGTCGGCGAGCGACGCGTCGAGGTCGAGATCGTCCAGCTCCTCGACCGACCCGAGCCGGTAGGCGTCGACGTGTACGAGCGGGAGGCGGCCGCCGCGGTGCACCCTGGCGATGACGAACGTCGGCGACAGCACCGGCCCAGGGACGCCGATGCCAGCGCCAATGCCCTGCGCCAGCGTGGTCTTGCCGGCGCCGAGCCCACCGGTGAGCAGCACCAGGTCACCGGCGCGGAGCAAGCGCCCCAGCCGGCGGCCGAGTTGCCGCATCGCGTCGGCGGAGGCAACCTTCACGAGACCAGCCCCGCCGCGAGGACGAGGTCGGCGCGTAAGGCAGCCATCGGCTCCCCCTGCGGACCGAAGCGAAGCGCAGCCGACGGGTGGTAGGTCGGTACGACGGTCCGCCCGTCGAGCTCGTGCCCCCGACCTCGTACGTCGGCGAGCCGCAGCCCGCGCCCCAGCATCCACGCCGTCGCCGTGCCGCCCAACGTCACCACGACCCGCGGCCGGATCTCCGCCAGCTGCGCCACCAGCCATCCCCGGCAGGTGGCGACCTCGGCTCGAGTTGGGGGCCGGTTGCCCGGCGGCCGGCACTTCACGACGTTGGTCACCGCGACGGTGGGTCGCGCCAGCCGCGCCTCGTCGAGCAGTCGGTCGAGCAGCTGCCCGGCCCGCCCGACGAACGGCACGCCAGTGGCATCCTCCTGGACGCCGGGCGCCTCGCCGAGGAGCAGGAGGTCGGCCGGTACCGGGCCGGACCCCACGACGACCGTCGTCCGGGCCGCCGCGAGCGGACAGGCCGTACATTCGGACATCCGCGCGGCCAGCGCGCCGTAGGTCTGGCTCACGGCGGCCACACCTCGTCGAGGAGCGCGTCGAGGCGGGCGTTTAGGACGCCTGGGTGCTCGAGCATGACCATGTGACCGGCCCTGGGCACGACCAACAGCTCGGCCCCCGGGACCGCACCGGCGATCTCCCGGCTGTGGTCGGTTGGCGTGACGAGGTCGCCGTCACCGACGACGACGAGCGTCCTCACCTTGCCGAGGATCTCCAGCGCCGCCAGCTTGTCGTGGTCGGCGAACGCCGGGAAGAAGTCGGCGATGACCTCGAACGGCGTACCGCCGATCATGTCAGTCACCAACGTGACCCGTTCTGGCGGGACGGCCGAGCGATAGGCGTAGCGCTTCGTAACCCACCGGGCGATGTCCACGCCCATCCGCCGGCTCAGGTCGACGAGCTGGGCGCGGCGGTTCAGCGTGGACACCGCCCAGGGGAGGATGCGCCGGGTTGCCGGCCCAACGCCGGCTGGCAGCCCCAGCGTCACCACGGTGAGCTTGCCGGCCGAGGTCGCGAGGAGCGCGACGCCGACAACTCGGTCGCCGAAGAGCTCGGGGCGCTGCTCGGCCAGCGCCATCACGGTCATCCCGCCCATCGAGTGCCCGACGAGAACGATCGGACCGTCCGGCACGGCCGACTCAAGCACCGCGAACAGGTCGCGGCCGAGCTGGTCCATGGCGGCGTGGCCGGCCGGACTGCGGCCGGACCGGCCATGGCTTCGCTGGTCGTAGGCGAGGACCCGCGCTCGGCCGGCCAAGGCGGCCCATTGGTAGTGCCAGGAGCGTCGGTCGACGCAGTATCCGTGGACCAGCACGACCGTCAGGTCTCCGAGGCCGGCCTGCACCACCGAGAGCGGCACGCCGTCAGCGGTCCACACGGTCCTCGCCTGCCCCGGCAGGTCACCGAGCAGACCCGGCAGCGGTTCGTCGGTCCTCGCCGACCCGGCCGGGGCGACGACCAGCCGCTGACGCAGCGAGATGCCCGCGCCCACACCGGCGGCCGCCAGGCCGACCGCAGCCGCGGCGAGGCCCGCCGTACGCCGACCGATCACGGCCGTGCGCCGCGATAGACCCGCGGTACGCGCGGCCCGATACGGGTGACGATCTCGTAGCCGATGGTGCCCACCGCGGCGGCCCAGTCCTGGGCCGTCGGCTCGCCGGCATCCCCCGGCCCGAAGAGCAGAACCTCGTCGCCGGCTGAGACCGGATCGTCGCCCACATCGACGAGGAACTGGTCCATGCAGACCGTTCCGGCGACGCGCCGACGCCGCGCCCCGAGCAGCACCTCCCCCACGTTGGTCGCGGCCCGCGGCACCCCGTCGGCGTAGCCCAGCGGAACGAGCGCGACGCTGGTCTGCGCCGTTGTGGTGTAACGGTGGCCGTAGGAGACCCCGGACCCGGCCGGCAACCGCTTGACCAGGGCGACGCGACCCGCGAGTGTCATCGCCGGCCGAAGGCCCAGCTCGGCCGGCGTGCCGACGTCGGGCCCCGGTGAGATTCCGTAGATCGCGATGCCCGGCCGGACGAGGTCGAAGTGGGCCTCCGGCAGGGTCAGTGTCGCGGCCGAGTTGGCCAGGTGACGCACCTGCGGACGGAGCCCGGCCCGCTCGGCGACCTCGACCGCAGCGCGGAACCGCTCGACCTGCCGGGCGATCGTTTGGTGACCGGGCGCGTCGGCGTAGGCGAAGTGCGACCACACCCCGACCACCTGTACAAGGCCATCGGCCTCCGCCTTTGCGGCCGCGTCGACCAGCGCGGGCCAGTCGGCCGGGCCGGCGCCGCCTCTGCTCAGCCCGGTGTCGACCTTGAGGTGCACGCGAGCCGGTCTGCCGGCGACCAGCGCTGCCCCGGCGGCCTCCGCGAGCCCCCACTCGGCATACACACCGATGTCGACGTCCCGCCGGATGGCTTCGACCACCGGCTCGCCCGGCGCGAGCAGCCACGCCAGCGTGGGCACCGTAACGCCGCCCGCCCGCAGCTCGAACGCCTCCGCGAGCGCGGCAACGCCGAGCCATGTCGCGCCGCCCTCGATCGCGGCGCGGGCGACGGGCAGCATGCCGTGGCCGTAACCATCGGCCTTGACGACGGCCATGACTCCGGCGCCGTGGGCTCGGTCGGCGAGCGTCGAGACGTTGGCCCGGATGGCGTCGAGGTCGACGCGGCACTCGGCGATCACGATTCCCGAGTGTGTCAGGAGCGTACGACGGAAACCGCCGTCGCCCACCGGGACACGATGTCGTCGGCGACGATCGGCGCGGCCGGTCGGCCCGCCGCCAGCTGACCGGCGAGGCCGTGCAGGTAGGCGCCGCACGAGCCGGCCTCGAACGACGACAGCCCGCCCGCGATCAGCGCCCCGCAGGCGCCGGAGAGCACGTCGCCACTGCCCGCGGTCGCGAGCCACGGCGTGCCGGTCGGATTGACCCGCGCCCGTCCGCTGGGGTCGGCGACGACCGTCGTCGTGCCCTTGAGCAGCACGGTCGCCCCAAGCTCGGCGGCCGCGCGTCGCGCCCACGCCAGCCGGTCGCCCTCGACCGCCTCCGCGTCGGTGGCCATCAACCGGGCGAACTCGCCGGCGTGCGGGGTGAGCAGCGTCGGCGCCGTACGCCTGGCGAGCAGATCCGTACGACGCGCCAGGACGCTCAGCCCGTCGGCGTCGACGAGCACCGGCAGGTCGACGCCGAGCACGGCCTCGACGACCGCCTCCGCGTCTGCAGCGGTCCCGAGGCCCGGCCCGACGACCCACGCCTGCACCCGCCCAGCGTCGAGTACGCCGGCGCCGTCGCCGGGCTCGACGACCGTGACGACCGCCTCCGGCCAGCGGTAGCGGACCAGCTCGGCCGGCCGCCCTTGGCCGACGTACCGGACCATCCCGGCCCCTGCCCGCACCGCGCCGCCGGTCGCCAGCACTGCGGCGCCGGGATAGGTCTCGCTGCCCGCCACGACGCCCACGACGCCGCGGGTGTATTTGCTGGACTCGGCCGCCGGCACCCGCAGCCGCGCCGCGACGTCGTCGGCATCGAGGATCTCCAGCTCGGCCGGCGGCAGTTCCAGGCCGAGATCGACGCACTCCACGAACCCGGCGTAGGACGCACCCGGTGAGACCACGAGCCCCGGCTTGCGGGTCCCGAAGGTGACCGTGACGTCGGCGTGGACAGCGTCGCCGTCGACCCGGCCGCTATCCGCGTCGACGCCACTCGGCACGTCGACGGCGACCACGACCGCGCTGCTTGCTGAGGCGGCAGCCGCGAGCCGGGCGGCTGCCGGCCGCAACCCCCCACGCCCGCCGATACCAAGGATGCCGTCGACGACCAGGTCGGCGCGCTCGAGCAGCGCAAGGGCGTCGCCCCCGACGCGTCCGCCGGCCGCCAGCAGGGCTTCGAGACCGCCCTGGTGCATCGCGTCGGCTACCGGGATCGCGTCCACGCGGGCCCCTCGCCTGGCCAGCCGGGCGCCGGCGTAGAGGGCGTCGCCGCCGTTGTCCCCGGTGCCAACGAGCAGCGCCACGCGGGAGCCGTAGGCAGTGCCGAGCAGCGCCGCGCAGCGGCGGGCGAGTCCGGCCGCGGCTCGCTGCATCAGCGCGCCGTCCGCAAGCCCCGCCATCAGCACGCGCTCCGCCGCGCGCACCTGCTCGACGGCGTGCACCGGTCTCACGCCTCACCCACCACCATCGCCACCGCCAGCCCGCCGTCGTGGCTGAGGGAGAGGTGCCAGCGGCGTACGCCGGCTCGCTCACCCGCCGCTGCCACAGTGCGAGTCAAGCGCAGGCGGGGACTGCCCGAGTCGTCGCACACCACCTCGACATCGTGCCAGCGCATGCCGCGCGGCACGCCGAGCGCCTTGGCGAGAGCCTCCTTGGCGGCGAACCGAGCGGCGAGCGAGGCGACGGGCAGCGCGGCCTCGGCGGGCGTGAAGAGCCGGTCGCGGAGCCGTGGGGTGCGCTGCAACACCAGGGCGAACCGGCGTACGTCGACGACGTCCACGCCGATCCCGACGACCGCCACCGCACCAGCGTGTCACGCTCCGGGGACGGGCCCTCTCGGCGGAACACCAGCGTCCGCCGTACGCCGGCGGCTACTCGACCGTGACGGACTTGGCAAGGTTGCGCGGCTGGTCGACGTCGAGGCCGCGCGCCTGCGCGAGCTCGCAGGCGAAGACCTGCAGGGGCACGACCGTCACGAGCGGCGCCAGCAGTGTCGGTGTTAGCGGTACCCGGATGAGCTCGTCGGCGTACGGCGCGACGGCGTCGTCACCCTCCTCGGCGATGACGATGGTGCGTGCCCCCCGGGCCCGCACCTCCTGGATGTTGGAGATGACCTTGTCGTGCAGCGACCCGCGCCCACGCGGGGGTACCACGACGACGACCGGCAGGCCCGGCTCCACCAGCGCGATCGGGCCGTGCTTCAGCTCGCCCGCAGCGAAGCCTTCGGCGTGCATGTACGCGACTTCCTTGAGCTTGAGCGCGCCCTCGAGAGCGACCGGGTAGCCGACGTGGCGGCCGAGGAAGAGCACCGCCTTGGCGTCGACCAGCTCGCGGGCGAGCTTTCGGACCGGCTCCATCGTCGACAGCACCCGCTCGACGAGCGCCGGCATCCGCTCCAGATCACTGATTACCGCCGCGACCTCGTCGCCCCACTTGACGCCGCGAACCCGGGCCAGCATCAACGCGACGAGGTACGTCGCAGTGATCTGGGTGAGGAAGGTCTTCGTCGCGAGCACGCAGACCTCGGGCCCGGCCCGGGTGTAGAGCACGGCATCGGACTCGCGGGGGATGGTCGCGCCGTTGGTGTTGCAGATCGCCAGCACCTTGGCGCCCTGCTCGCGCGCGTGCTTGACCGCCATGAGCGTGTCGAGCGTCTCCCCGCTCTGGCTGATCGCGACGACGAGCGTGTGCCGGTCGAGCACCGGGTCGCGGTAACGGAACTCCGAGGCGATCTCGACCTCACAGGGCAGCCGCGTCCAGTGCTCGATGGCGTACTTCGCGATGAGCCCGGCGTAGAACGCCGAACCGCACGCGACGATGAAGACCTTGTCGACGTCGCGCAGGTCCTCGTCGGAGAGCCGGACCTCGTCGAGCACGATCTGGCCGTCCGCGCCTAGCCGACCGCGCAGGGTGTCCGCCACCGCTGCAGGCTGCTCGGCGATTTCCTTGAGCATGAAGAACGGGTAGCCGCCCTTCTCGGCCGCCGAGAGGTCCCAGTCGACGCGGTACTCCGATACAGCCGCCGGCCGGCCGGTGAAGTCGGTGACGTCGTAGCCGTCGCGCCGGAGCTCGACGACCTGATCCTGCCCGAGCTCGACGGCGTCGCGGGTGTGCGCGATGAAAGCCGCCACGTCGCTAGCCAAGAAGTTCTCGCCGGCACCTCGCCCGACGACGAGCGGAGAGTTCCGCCGGGCCCCGACGACGGCGTCCGGCGCGTCCCGGTGCACGGCGACCAGCGTGAACGCGCCCTCCAGCTCGCGGCACACCGACCGCATCGCGGCGGCAAGGTCGTGCGCCTCGTCGTCCCAACGCTCCTCGAGCAGGTGGGCGACGACCTCGGTGTCGGTGTCGCTGGCCAGCCGATGGCCGCGCTTCTCGAGGGCGTCGCGAAGCGGCGCGAAGTTCTCGATGATGCCGTTGTGGATCACCGCGACCGCACCGTCGCAGGACAGGTGGGGGTGTGCGTTGCGATCGGTCGGTGCACCGTGGGTGGCCCAACGGGTGTGTCCCATGCCCGTCGTACCTGGCATGGGCTCCTCGCCAAGCGCCTTCTCCAGGTTCGGCAGCTTCCCGGCCCGCTTCTCGATCACCAGCTCGCCGTCGAGGATCGCCACGCCAGCACTGTCGTAACCGCGGTACTCCAGGCGCCGTAGACCCTCCATCACCACCTCGAGCGCGGGCTTGCTGCCCACGTAGCCGACGATGCCGCACATAGCACCGAGGGTATCCGCCCTGGGACGGAAGGAACGCCATGCTGCATGTGCGAGTGATCGCGCCGACCGAGGCCTTCGACGCGGCGTACGCCGTCCTACGCGACACGCCGGGAGTCGCTCACGTGGCCGTGCTGCGCGGAGCGGCACGAGAGCCGGCGGGTGACCTGCTGCTCTGCGACGTGGCGCGGGAGGCTGCGAGCGAGCTACTGACCCAGCTGCGCCAGCTCGGGATAGAGCACACCGGCGGCGTCACCGTATCGGAGGTCGACGCCGCGCTGTCCGACGCGGCCCGCCGGGCCGAGCGGGATGCTCCGGGCAGCTCGGCGGACGCAGTGGTGTGGGAGGAGGTGGAGACACGGACCTCGGAGGAGGCGACGCTGAGCGCGTCGTTCGTCGCGTTCCTCGTCATCGCGACGCTGATCGCGGCGATCGGCATCGTGCACGACAACCCGATCCTCATCGTCGGGGCCATGGTCGTTGGGCCGGAGTTCGGTCCGCTCGCTGCGCTCTGCGTCGCGCTCGTGCAGCGTCGCCGGTCGTTCGCCCTGCGGTCGCTCACGGCCCTTGCGGTGGGTTTCCCCGCGGCCATCGCCCTCACGTACGGAGCGGCGCTGCTCGCCCAGGCCGCGGGCTTCGTCACGCCCGCCATGTTGGACGCCGAACGACCGCTGACCTCGTTCATCGCCCGCCCTGACTGGTTCTCGTTCTTCGTCGCGTTCGTTGCCGGCGTCGCAGGGATGCTCTCGCTCACTGCCGCGAAGTCCGGAGCGCTGGTGGGCGTTCTCGTGTCAGTGACCACGGTGCCCGCGGCCGGCAATATCGCGTTGGCTGTCGCCTTTGCCGACGGCCAGCAGGCCCGCGGCTCGGCCATCCAGCTCGGCGTCAACCTCGGCACGATCGTGGCGGCCGGCGCGGTGACGCTGCAGGTGCAGCGCTGGATGTTCCAAGCTCGCAACGGACGGGCTCCCGACTGACGCCACACCTCGACGAGCCCAAGCCGGCAATCGGTGCAGAGCGGGTCTTGACGGAGCAACCCGCCTGGGTGTAGGTAAGCGGTTACCTAAGTAAGCGCTTACCTAGCAGTGGACTGAATCGGGACGGGAGCGGGCTCTCGACATGACGTCCCGGTCGACGATCTACGCAGTGGCTCGCCACAGCGGGGTGTCGACGGCGACGGTCTCCCGTGTCATGCGCGACGGCTCGGGGTTCTCTGCGACGACCAGAGAGCGGGTGCTTTCGGCGGCGGCGGAGCTCGGCTGGGTGCCCAGCGGGTCTGCCCGCGGCCTGGCGATGCGGCGAGCAGGGATCGTGGGACTGTTGTTTCCCGACCTCGGCCAGTCCGGCGGCGCGGAGGAGGAGTCGCCCCTCTACGTCGACGAGGTGATACGAGGCGCGGAGCGGGCCGCGACGGCGGCCGGCGACGCCGTACTCATCGCCGCGACTCGGGGCTCATCCGGCCGGCAGCTGGCGTTCTCCGTGGCGAGTAAGGTCGACGGACTCGTCGTGCTGGCGCGCAGCCTGTCGACGCAGGATCTGGCAAGCATTGCTCGTTCCGTGCCTGTCGTCGTGCTTGCCAGCCACTCGGGTCGTCACCGCGTCGACTTCGTCGGTGCCGACAGCCGCGGAGGTGCGAGGCAGGTCACCAGCCACCTCATCGAAGAGCACGGCTACCGCGACTTTGCGTTCATCAGCGGCCCGGCCCGCTCGCCGGACTCAATGGAGCGCTTCGCCGGGTTCGCCGAGGCAATGGCCGCAGCCGGCCTCCCGGTTCCCGGCTCCCCCGATGCCGAGGGCGGGTTCACCGAGGCGGGCGGCGAGCGTGCCATGCATGCCGTGCTCGCCGCCCGGATTCGACCACCGCATGCGGTCGTCATCGGCAATGACGAGATGGCGATCGGCGCCATGACGGCGCTGCGCGCCGCGCGGCTACGCGTCCCCACCGACATCGCACTGACTGGGTTCGACGACATCGCGTCCGCCCGCCACGTGCGGCCGGCGCTGACCACGGTGCGGCAGCCCATGCGCGACCTTGGCGAACGGTCGCTCGAGGTTCTCCTCGACCGTATCGGCAAGCCAACGTCACCGCGGCGCTCGGTCGTGCTGCCTACCCAGGTGGTCGTCCGGCGCAGCTGCGGATGCCGCGGCCGGTCGACGGGTGTACGGGACCGGAGGGCGCGGTGACCGGCGAGCTCGCGAGCGCGGCACAGGCACGCGAGAGTTGGCGGCAGCGGATCGATCAGCGACTTCCCGCGACGGCCGACGCGGATCAGTCGCCTGCCCTCTCGGCCCCCATGGCGGTACGCGCCAAGCCCGGCGTTGGACACGTGCGGCTGTCCTGGGACCCGGTGCCGGGTGCGGCCGGCTATCTGATCGAGCGGACGGACGGCAGCACTGGCCGGCCACGAGTGGTGACGCATGGCGGCAGTGACGTCCCAGCCGTCGCCGGGACCCAGTTCGCGGACACCGGACTGGCCGACGACATCGTGTACCGCTATCGAGTAGCAGGGGTGACCGGCGCCGACTTCCCGGCAGGAGCCTGGTCTGAGCCGGTTCGCGGCTCTACGGCTGTCGGAGACCCCGGCCGCGTCGAGGTGACCGTCGACGCGTCGACGGTCACCAGTCGGCTCGACCGGGTGTGGCACATGGTCGGCGCCGAGCGGCTCTCCCAACTGCACGCCGGGATGGACGGCCACGGCCATGACATCGGCGCCGAGTTCGCCGAGTCGCTGCGCCGCGCGCACGAGGACCTCGGTGTCACGCGGGTACGTGCACACGCGATCCTGCACGACGACAACGCGGTGGTAACCCGCAGCGCCGACGGCGGAATCGACGTCAACTTCGACCGGGTCGACCGCATCTATGACCAGATTCTGGCGATCGGCGTCCGCCCGGTGGTGGAGCTGTCGTTCATGCCGGCCGCGCTGGCGCGAGACGCCACGCAGACGGTGTTCGGCTACCGCGGCGTCATCTCGCCCCCGGCCGACTGGGCGGAGTGGCGCGAGCTGGTGCGGGCACTGGCCGCACACCTCGTCGACCGGTACGGCGTCGACGAGGTCGCGGACTGGGGGTTCGAGGTGTGGAACGAGCCCAACCTGGTCGTCTTCTGGTCCGGCACGCAGGACGAGTACTTCCGGCTGTACGACGAGGCGGCACACGCGGTCAAGAGCGTCGACCCGCGGCTGCGCATCGGCGGGCCGTCGACCGCCGCCGGGGAATGGGTCGGGATGCTGGCAGCACACGCCGCCCGCGCCGGCACGGCGCTCGACTTCGTGTCCACGCACACCTACGGCAACCTGCCTCTCGACCCACGTCCGTCACTGGACCGCAATCACTACAACGGCATCCCGATCTGGTGGACGGAGTGGGGCGTGGGCTCCACTCACTTCGGCCCGCTGCACGACAGCGCCTTCGGCGCCCCGTTCGTTCTGAGCGGCTTCGCCGCCGCGCAGGGCCGGCTGGCTGCCCTGGCCTACTGGGTGATCAGTGACCACTTCGAGGAGCTGGGTCGTCCGCCACGGCTCTTCCATGACGGCTTCGGGCTGCTCAGCGTGGGCAACCTCCGCAAGCCGCGCTACTGGGCCGTTCATCTCGCCGCGCACCTCGGCGACCAGGTGTTGGCCAGCGTCGTCGAGGGCGACGGCGCCGACGTGGTCGTGCAGGCGTGGGCGGCTCGGCACGACGACGGCACCGTCGATGTGCTGGTCTGGAACGGCAGTATCAACGCCGAGCTGAGCGGCGGCGACCCGCGCCTCGACCGCAGCGTGCGGGTCACCGTCAGCGGGTTGGATCTTGCGGCGTACCGGGTGGACCTGGCCCGGGTCGACGAGCGCCACTCCAACGTGGTGGCCCAGTGCCCGGCCGACGTCGACTGGCCTGACCCCGCGCTGTGGGCGCACCTGCGACGGCACGACGAGCTCCACACCCTTCGGCTGGCCGACGTCACGCCAGCCGACGGCACAGCTCGGCTCGACCTCGACCTACCCATGCCGGGCGTGGCCCGGATCCGCCTGGCGTCCAGCGGGCGGTCAGGTGGTACCGATGAGGAGAAGAAAACATGAGTCGTCCTGCACACGTGAGAACAGCCATGTCGTGCGTGGCCCTCGCCACTCTGCTGGGAGCCGGCCTCGGGGCGTGCACCTCCGCCTCGAACCAGGCCGGTGGTGGCGGCACGGGCACCCTGACAATCCAGGGGGACGCCGGCAACCCGACGCTGGTCGCGAATTTCAACCCGTTCCAGCCCGCCACCGAGCTGCACGGGACGTATCTCGTCTACGAGCCGCTCGAGATTCGCAGCCCCATCGACGGCACCTACACGCCGTTCCTGGCCACCGACTACCGCTTCACCGATCCGAAGACCCTCGTCTACGCGATCCGCCCGGGGGTGAAGTGGAGCGACGGCAAGGCCCTCACCCCGGCCGACGTGGTCTTCACCTTCAACCTGTTGAAGAAGTTCCGGGCGCTCGACAGCACCGGAGTCTGGGGTCAGATCAACAGCGTCTCCGCCGCCGGTAACGATGTCACTGTCAAGTTCAAGGCACCCAACGTTCCGTTCGCGGGCGTCATCGCAGCGGTCCCGATCGTGCCCGAGCACGTCTGGTCCTCGGTCAGCGACCCGACGAAGTTCCCCAACACGAAGCCGGTCGGAAGCGGACCGTTCACACTCGACGCGTTCGCGCCGACGCAGTACTCACTGACGAAGAACCCCAGCTACTGGCAAGCCGCCAAGGTCGCCCCGGCCAAGGTCGTCTTTCCGGCGCAGGCGAGCAACCAGAGCACCAACCAGCTCGACGTCACCAGCGGGAAGTTCGACTGGTCCTACAACTTCCTGCCCAACGTCAAGCAGACGTTCGTCAGCCGGGATCCGAAGCACAACGTGTACTGGTTCCCGCCCGGCGGCACGATCAGCCTCTTCCTCAACCTGACCAAGTCGCCGTACAAGGACGCCAACTTCCGCAAGGGCCTGTCGCTTGCGCTCAACCGGACCACGATCGCAAACAAGGCGGTCAACGGCTATCTCACGCAGGCCAGCCAGTCCGGCATCATCCTGCCCAACCTGCAGAAGTGGCTCGACCCCAACCTGCCGGGTCAGGGCCTGGTCAGCCAGGACGCGGCGGCGGCGCAGTCCGCGTTCAGCCAAGCCGGCTACACGATGCAGGGCAACAAGCTCGTCGGCAAGGACGGCAAGCAGGCCGGCATGTCGATCGTCATGCCGACGAACTTCACCGACTGGGTCGCGGCGGCGAAGGAGATCACCAACCAGCTGGCCAAGGTCGGCATCAAGGTGAGCATGGACCTGCCGCAGTTCCCGCAGTACCAGCAGAGCATCCAGGCCGGCACGTTCGACGCGGCCATCGGTGGCTTCGGCGGCACCGGCGACCCGTATACCGACTTCAACAACGCGCTGAACAGCAGCTTCGCCACAGCGGTGAACAAGCCGACGGCGAACAACTTCGAGCGGTTCAAGGACCCGACTGTCGATGCCGCCCTCTCCACGCTGGCCTCGGCCACCAAGGCGCCGGCGCAGCTGCAGGCGACGTACCAGCTCGAGAAGGTCATGTACGAGAAGACGCCCCTGGTGCTGCTTTACTACGGCGGCAGCTGGGGCCTGTTCTCCACCAAGCACTTCACCGGGTGGCCGTCGGCCACCGACCCGTACACGCTGCCGACCAACTACAACAACTCGCTGCTGACCGTGCTGACGCACCTCACGAAGGCCTGACCGTGCGCTACGTGTTCCGCAAGGTGGCCCTGTTTCTGGTCACGCTCTGGGCGGCCATCACGCTGAACTTCATCTTGCCGAGGCTCATGCCAGGGTCGCCGGTGGACGCCGCCCTGGGCAAGCTCGCCTCGAGCGGCGTGCCGATCACGAACGCCCAACGGCAGGCGGTCGAGATCCAGCTCGGCGTGCCGAACGCCAACCCGCTGAGCCAGTACTGGGACTACCTGAAGAACATCGCGCACTTCAAGTTCGGCACGTCCTACTCCTTCCCGAGCGAGACCGTCGCCACCACGATCGGCAAGGCGTTGCCGTGGACGCTGATCCTCGTCGGCGTGACGACGGTCCTCGCGTTCGTCATCGGCACCCTGCTCGGGATCTACGCGGGATGGCGACGTGGTCGGGCCGCCGACACGACGGTCACGCTCGGGGCGACGCTCTTCGCGGCCTTCCCACCGTTCTGGCTGGGGCTGCTGCTGCTCTATGTCTTCGCCTTCAAGCTCGGCTGGTTCCCGATCAAAGGCGGATACAACGCGGGCGTGACCCCCAACCTCAGCGGGCCGTTTCTCTCCGACGCGTTCACACACAGCGTGCTTCCCGGGGTGACACTGGCCGTCACCACGCTGTCCGGTTGGGTCTTCGGCATGCGTAACAACATGATCAACACCTTGGGCGAGGACTACGTGACGTTCGCCGAGGCCAACGGCCTGCGGACCCGGACGGTGGCGCTGCTGTACGCCGCCCGCAACGCGCTACTGCCCAACGTCACCGCGTTCGGCCTCTCACTCGGCGCCGTCGTCGGCGGATCTGTGCTCGTCGAAGGCATCTTCAGCTACCCAGGCCTGGGCAACCTGCTCTACACCGCGGTCTCCAACCGCGACTTCCCACTGATGCAGGCGCTCTTCCTCGTCATCACCGTGAGCATGCTGGTCGCGATCTTCGTCGTCGACCTGCTCTACGTCCGGCTCGACCCGCGGGTGCGCCAATGACCATCACCACACCGCTCCCCCCGCCGGAGGCGCCGGGCGTCGGCGCCCCGATCCCGATCGGGCCGGGCGGCGGAGCCGTCCCCGGTCCGCTGCGCTTCGTCGGCCGCGCGCTGCGCACGCTGTGGGGCAACGGCAAGGCCCGGATCGGGCTCGTCATCCTCGCGCTGATCGTCCTGGTGGCCGTCTTCGCCCCGGTGCTGGCACCGCACTCGCCGACCGCCACCGACTTCCCGCCCTACCTCAACCCCAACGCCACCAACTGGTTCGGCACCACCGGCAACGGTCAGGACGTCTTCGCGCAGATGGTGTACGGCGCCCGCATCTCGCTGCTCGTCGGGCTCGGCGCCGGCCTGGTCGCCACCGTGGTGGCCGTCACTATCGGCTTGATCGCCGGTTACCGGCCGGGCGTGATCGACGAGCTGCTCAGCTTCGTCACCAACCTCGTACTGGTGATTCCCGCCCTACCGCTGATGATCATCCTGGCGGCGTACATCTCCAGCCGGTCGGTGTGGACGATCCTGCTGGTCGTCGCGTTCACCAGCTGGGCGACCGGCGCCCGGGTCATCCGCAGCCAGGCGTCGACGCTGCGCAGCCGCGAGTTCGTGACCTCGGCGGCGTTCTCCGGTGAAGGGCTCTTCCGGGTAGTGTTCCGCGAGATCCTGCCGAACATGACCTCGCTGGTCGCCGGCAGCTTCTTCGCGGCGGCCACCGCAGCGGTCATGGCCGAGGCCAGCCTGGAGTTCCTCGGCCTCGGCAACCCCGACGCGGTCAGCTGGGGCACGATCCTGCACTACGCCCAGCAGCAGAACGCGCTGCTCACCGGGCAGTGGGTGCTCGTGTTCGCTCCCGGCCTGGCGATCGCCTTGCTGGCGGTGTCGTTCACGCTGGTCAACTTCGGCGTCGACGCGCTGTCCAACCCCCGACTTCGGGAGAAGTGATGGCCCTCCTCGAGGCACAAGGCGTCAACGTGGTCTACGAGCCCGCCCGCGGGCAGCGGATCTGGTCGGTCCGCGACGTGGACCTCACCCTGGAGCAGGGAAGGTTCGTCGGATTGGTCGGCGAGTCCGGCTGTGGGAAGACCACGCTGGGATACGCGCTCACCCGCATGCTGCGGCCGCCGGCTCGGCTCGAGAGCGGCAGCATCCGGTTCGCCGACGTGGACGTCGCCAGCCTGCGGGGCGAACAGCTGCGGCGGCAGCGGCGCAACGGTTTCGCCCTCGTGCTGCAGAGCGGGATGAACGCGCTGAACCCGGTCCGCACCGTCGAGCTCCACTTCAGCGACATCCTGAAGGCGCATGCCCGGGGCGGCGAGCGGCTCTCGGCCGGCGCCGTCCGGAGCCGCGGCGCCGAGCTCCTCGAGAAGGTGCGCCTCGACGCCACCGCCCTGCGCCGGTACCCGCACGAGCTGTCCGGCGGGATGCGTCAGCGGGTGTCGATCGCGCTAGCCCTGGCCCTCGAGCCACAACTGATCGTGTTCGACGAACCCACCACCGCGCTCGACGTCATCGTGCAGGGCGCGGTCATCCAGACGATCAAGGACCTGCAGCGCGAGAACGGGTTTACCGCGATCCTCATCAGCCACGACCTCGGCGTGGTGCTCGAGGCCACCGACCGGGTCCTCGTGATGTACGCCGGCCGGATCGTCGAGGACCAGCCGGCGAAGGACCTGCTGTCCGGGCCGCACCACCCGTACACCGAGGCGCTGCTGGGCTGCTACGCCGACCCCCGAGCGGACGAGATCCACCTCGGCGGCATCCCCGGAACGCCGCCGGACCTCTCGCTTCCCCAGGCCGGCTGCTCGTTCACCCCGAGGTGCCCGCTGGCGGAGGAGATTTGCCGGGAGGTCGACCCGCCGCTGGCCCCGCTGGGTCGGGGTCGGGCCGCGTGTCACGTCCGAGCCCCGGCCCGGCGAGCGAACGTGGGGGTGAGCAGTGTCCGCTGACCGCAATTCAACCAGTCCCACTCCGCCGCTGGTCCTCACCGGCGTCTCGAAGACGTACGCCGTCCGCGGCCGCCGGCGGAGCACCTTAAAGGCCGTGGACGACGTGTCGTTCACCGTCGCACCGGGCGCGGCCGTCGGGCTCGTCGGCGCGAGCGGCAGCGGCAAGAGCACGCTCGCCAAGATGATCACAGCCTCGGAGCGTCCGAGCGCAGGGTCGATCCGGTTCGGGGATGTCGACGTGACGCGCCTGAGCGCCGGCGGCCGCCGCACCCTGCACACCAAGGTGCAGATGGTCTTCCAGGACCCGTACGGGGCGCTCAACCCGCTGCACACCGTCGAGTACACGGTCATGCGTCCATGCCAAAACTTCCTGGGCATGTCCACCCGAGCGGCCACCGGACGCGTCCACGAGCTGCTCGAGACGGTGGGGCTCACCCCGGCCGCCCAGTACGCGGCGAAACTGCCGCATCAACTCTCCGGCGGCCAGCGCCAGCGCGTCGTCGTCGCCCGTGCGCTGGCCTGCGACCCGGTCCTGATTGTCGCCGACGAGCCGGTCTCGATGCTCGACGTGTCGCTGCGGGCGGGTGTGCTTCGCCTGCTGGCAAGGCTCCGGCAGGAGCAGGGCCTGAGCCTGCTCTACATCACGCACGACCTGCTCAGCGCGCGGGTGGTCACTGACGAGATCCTCGTACTCAACAAGGGGAAGCTCGTCGAGCAGGGCCCGACCAAGCAGGTCCTGCAGCACCCGCAAGACAGCTACACCGTGGCGCTGCTCGACGCGGTGGCGAACCCGTTCGCTGCGGCAGCTTCGAGCTGATGCGCCGAAGAGGTGGCGACCAGACCCCGGGGAACCGGACCCCGCAACCGAGAGGATGGGTGGGAGACATGGGAAGAGCAAGGTCGTTCCGACCGCGGACTTGGGGGCGGTGGTCAGTCGCGACGGCTGTCGTCGCGCTGATGATGGGCCTGCTGCCGGCGCCAGCCGTGGCGGGTAGAGGAGTAGGAGTAGGAGGAGGGGGAGCAGCAGGAGCAGCGGCAGGAGGTGGCAACGGAGTCGCCCCCTACGCCGGCCTGACCCAGGCCCAGCGGTCGAAGCTGATGAGCATTGCGCGCGACACCTGGAAGTTCTACCGCGCGGACGTCGACCCGAAGACGCACCTTCCGCTCGACAATCTCACCTATGCCAGCGGCTCGGCCAAGCCCACTGCGTACGGCCGGTACACCTCGGCCGCGAACATCGGCGTGTACCTCTGGGCCGTGGTGTCCGCACGTGATCTCGGGCTGATCAGCCGACCACGGGCCCGCGACCTCCTTCGGGCGACGCTGCGGGAGGTGCGCAGCCTCAAGCGGTACAAGGGTTTCCTGTACCAGTGGTACGACACGAGCAGCGGCCACGTCATCCGCAACCCTGGCGACATCGACTGCGCGGCCGAGACGACGCCGACCTTCGACAACTGCTACTTTCTCTCCAACGTCGACAACGGGTGGTACGCCTCCGGCCTGATCGTCGTGCGGCAGGCGCTGCCGGAGCTCACGTCCCTGGTGCGTAGCCTCATCGATCCGATGAGCTTCCGAATCTTCTACGACGACCGTCCGGAGACGCACTGCAACACCAACCCAAACATCGCAGGCAACCAGCCGACCGGACAGATGTACGGCGGTTACTACGTCGGCCTCCCGCAGTACCAGGGCGACAACTGGACGCACTACTACCACAACGGTGCGCTCTACAGTGACCCGCGGATCTCGGCGTACATCGGCATGGGCCTGCACCAGATGCCCGGCAACGTGTGGTGGCGCAGTTGGCGCACCCTCCCTCCCGCGGCTCCCTACGCCGACTGCCAGACCACCGATCCCGACTTCTCCTGGCAGGGGCAGTGGCCGCCGCGTGGTCACTGGCAGATTTACCGCGACCCGCAGTCGGGTCAGCCGTTCAACGTTTGGGAAGGGCACTACGTCTATACCGGCTCCCATCTCCGCTTCATTCCGACGTTCGGCGGCGGGATGTTCGAGGGCTTGATGGCCAACTCGGTGGTGCCCGAGACGTCGTGGGGCCCGCGCAGCTTCGGGCTGGCGGACAAGCGCACTGCACAGGTGCAGATCAGGTACGCCACCAAGGAGCTGGGCTACCCGGTGTGGGGCATGTCGCCCTCCAGCACGCCCGACGACAGCGGCGGGTACGCGACCTACGGGGTCGAGGGGCTGAGGTTCCCCTACTACGGTTTCGGAGCGAACGCCAGCCACCCGAACAAGGGGCTGTCGCAATGCCACGGCTGCGCCACCGAGGACGTGGTAACTCCGCATGCCTCGTTCATCTCCCTGGACGTCACGCCGCGGCGGGCGTACGCCAACATCCAGGCGCTGCGCCGGCTCTACCCGGACAGCTACGGCCCGGGCGGCTTCTTCGACGCCGTCAACCCGACGACCGGAGCGGTCGGGCACCGCTATCTCGTGCTGGACCAGTCCATGATCATGGCTGCCCTGGACAACGCGCTGCGGAACCGGGCGCTACAGCGCCACTTCGCGAAGGACCCGGTGTCCTGGGCAGCGAGGACCTACCTGTCGATGGAGACCATGTCGATTCGCTAGCTGGCACATGCGGCACCGGCTGACAAGCACGACGGCGGGGCCACCTCTATAGCTGCGACCCCGCCGTCGTTGCCTTGCGAGCACTTCCAGATCAGCCGCCGAGGACGGCCGCTATCCGCCTCGCGGCCTGGTGCGCCTGGTCCTGCGTTGGCGCCTCCACCATGACCCGGACCACCGCCTCGGTCCCGCTCGGCCGGACGAGGACCCGCCCGTCACTGCCGAGATGGCGCTCGACATCGGCCACCGCCGCGCGCAGTGCCATCGACGACATGGCCGCTGTCCGGTCGGCGACCGCGACGTTGAGCAGCACCTGCGGCAATCGGGTCACGACCGCCGCCAGCTCGGCCAGGGGGCGGCGCGCCTCTGCGACGTGGCCCAGCAGCTGCAGTGCGGTGAGCAGCCCGTCTCCCGTTGTCGCGTGGTCGAGGAAGACGAGGTGGCCGGACTGCTCACCACCGTAGGACAGTCCCTCCCGGCGCATCGCGTCGAGCACGTACCGGTCGCCCACCGGCGTCTCGACCACCCGGATGGCGTGGGCCGCCATGGCGCGCTTGAAGCCGAGGTTGGTCATGACGGTCGTGACGACGGCGTTGCCGCGCAGCCGGCCACGGTTTCTGGCTGCGAGCACGCAGACCGCGAGGATCGCGTCGCCGTCGACGAGCGCACCCTCTGCGTCGATGGCGAGACAGCGGTCGGCGTCGCCGTCGTGGGCGATGCCGACGTCGGCGCCGGTCTCGACGACGACGGTGGCCAGCCGCTCCGGAGAGGTCGAGCCATACCCGTCGTTGATGTTGAGCCCGTCTGGGTCGACGCCGATCGCGACGACGTCGGCACCGGCCTTGCGCAACGCCTCGGGCGCCACCCACGACGCCGCGCCGTGCGCAGCATCCACAGCGACGCGCAGGCCGTCGAGCGGGTGCGGCAGCGTCGCGAGCAGGTGTTCGACGTACCGGTCGACGGCACGTGCGTCGTCGTGGACGCGGCCGACCGCGGCCCCGGTCGGGCGAACCCACTCCTCGCCCAACCGGCCCTCGATCTCGGCCTCGATGGTGTCGTCGAGCTTGAATCCCTGGGCGTCGAAGAGCTTGATGCCGTTGTCCGGCATGGGGTTGTGGCTCGCTGAGAGCATGACGCCCAGGTCGGCGTCGAGCGCACCGGTGAGGAAGGCGACAGCCGGTGTGGGCACCACCCCCAGGCGAATCACGTCGACACCGGCGCTCGCCACCCCCGCCACGACGGCCGCTTCGAGGAACTCACCGGAGGCGCGGGGGTCGCGGCCCACGACGGCGAGCGGACGCGGACCGTGCGACGTACGGCGCTGCCCGAGGACGTGCGCCGCGGCCACGGCGATGCCGAGTGCGAGCTCGGCAGTGAGGTCGGCGTTGGCGACGCCGCGGACGCCGTCGGTCCCGAAGAGCCGGCGACCCGGCGACACGGCGGGCGGCTACCGCTTGGAGTACTGCGGTGCCTTGCGCGCCTTCTTCAGGCCGTACTTGCGACGCTCCTTCACCCGAGCGTCCCTGGTGAGGAAGCCGGCCCGCTTCAGCGGTGGACGGTTCTCGTCGGCGACCTGGGTGAGCGCCCGGGCGATGCCCAGGCGCAGCGCGCCCGCCTGGCCGGAGACGCCACCACCGGACAGTCGCGCGATGACGTCGTACTGCTCGCCGATCTCCAGCGTGACGAAGGGCTCCCGCACCAGCTGCTGATGCACCTTGTTCGGGAAGTACTGGTCGAGCGTCTTGCCGTTGATCAACCACCGCCCGCTGCCCGGCAGCAACCGCACGCGGGCGATCGCCTCCTTGCGGCGGCCCGTCGCACCGACCGGCTCGGTCGGAACCGGACGCGGTACGGCGGCGTGCGCCGTCTCGTTGGGCGCGACGACGCCCTGGGCGACGTCGGTGTCCGGCGTGGGGAGCTGGTTGGCGTCGTAGGTCACCGGCTCCAGTGTCTCGATGGGCGGTTCGGCCATGTCGGGTGTCTCGGTCGTGGAAGTCTCGGTCGTGGAAGTCTCGGTGGTGGAAGTCTCGGTGGTGGAAGTCTCGGTGGTGGAAGTCACTGGGCGACCTGCGTGATCTCGTAGGGCACCGGCTGCTGAGCCTGGTGCGGATGGTCCGGGCCGGCGTACACCTTGAGCTTGGAGAGCATCTGCCGGCCGAGCGTCGTGTGCGGCAGCATGCCGCGGACGGCCTTCTCGACGGCGCGGTCGGGCCGCTTGGACAGCAACTGCGAGTAGGGCACCGCCTTCAGGCCACCGGGGTAGCCGGAATGCCGGTAGGCCATCTTCTGCTCTCGCTTGTTGCCGGTGAGCGCGACCTTCGCCGCGTTGACGACGATGACGAAGTCACCCGTGTCGACGTGCGGTGCGAAGATCGGCTTGTGCTTGCCGCGCAGCAGCGTGGCGACCTGGCTCGCCAGCCGGCCGAGAACGACGTCGTCCGCGTCGATGACGTGCCATTGACGCAACACGTCCTTCGGCTTCGGGCTGTAGGTGCGCACGGAGCTGCCTTCGTCGAGAAGTTGGGGGTCCAGCGAGCGCGGGTAACCGCGACGACCGCCAAGGATAACCGGCGCTCCCGACCCCGGTCAAAGCAGCGACCTTGCGGCGTCAGCCCGCCGCACCTCCCGTGCCGGTGGGCTTCGGCACGTTGTTGAAGAACGGGTCCTTCGCGTTGTCGAGGAAGGCCTGCAGCGCTGTCGTCGAGCTGTCCAGCGACCACTTGCACACCGACACGGCGTCGACTCCGTGGTTGAAGTAGGCCATGCCCTTGAGCGACGGCCAAGTCTTGGCAGTTACCGCGGAGTCGAGAATCCACTGCGCCTTGAGACCCGGCACGCTGGGAAACTCGACCGACCCGTACTCCGCTGCGACGAACATCTTGTTGTGGGTCACCGCGAAGTCGTACGCACCCTGGAAGATGCCCGCGAACGACTTGGACTTGGCGGGGTTCGGCGCGCCGCTGCGGCAGCCAGCCGAGTTGTACCCGTCCGTCGCGACGTAGTCGACGTAGTCGTCGCCCGGGTAGTACTGCACGGCGGGGCCGCCCTTGCGGAAGTTCCAGGTCATCATGATCCAGGCGTACTCTGCGTTGGTCACGCCCTGCTCGCGGTAGACGGTGACGAAACGACGGAACGCCGCCGCGAAGTCGGCGGGAGTGCCGAAGCGGGCCAGGTCGTCCTCGGGCTCGTGGTGGAACCCGATCAGGATCGGCTTCCCGAACGCCTTGATCTGCTGCGCCTCACGGACCAGCTCCCCGTCGTACCGACCGGCGGCGATCTGCGCCCATGGCACGTTCGCCTTGACCGAGAGGACGGTACGCCGACCCTTCGCGGCGTCGTCCTTGACCTTCCCGTCGATCAGATTGCGTCCCATCGTCTCGTAGACGCGGTGCATCGAGAACGTCCGGTCGCTGGACGCCTCGACGGTGGCGTCACCGGCGACTCCGAACAGCACTCCGGTCGGCGCCGCGAACGGTTCGTCGACGGAGGCGCTCGCCGGGGTCGCTACCGGAACCGCCACGAGGGCCGCCGTGCCAACTGCCGCCAGGAGGGTGCGAAACATGGGGGTACTCCAATTCGGGAGGGGGAGGGGTGGCCGGCAGTGCGCTGCCGGGGTAGGTCGACGGCCCGGTCGTGCCTTGCTCGAGCCGTCAGGTCGACCGCGGAACAGGTGTCCGTGCGTCGATAGGGGTATCGGCATGCCGGCGAGCTGCTCTGTATTGGCGGCCGCGCCCGGTTTGCCTGCGGGCATCGGTCCTAACCCGTTGTGCCGCCGGAAAGCTCCCGGGCTGTACCGGTTCGCGGGGGGCTCCGGTGAGGTTTCCGATGTAAACCTTGGGCAATGACGTTCCCTGGTAGTTCACCCAAACGGCCGCGCGTCGCGCCTCGCCGTCCGGTATCCCGACTGGCCGGTCGCCCCTACGTCACCGGCAAGGGTGTCACCATCGGTGGCCTGGTGACGGCCGTGCTCGGACTGCTCCTCGGCGGCGCCACCATCGGCGGCGTGGCGATCGGTCTCAACAACGACAAGGCCGCCAACCGCATCGAGAAGGAGCTGCAAAAGGTGCGGGACCAGCTGCCTACCCAGGTGCCCACGCCGAACAGCAACGGCTAGCCCCGCCGTTACCGAACGGGACGGGCCTCGTCCCACACGGGCTCGCTCGACTCGTACACAGCGCCATCGCCCCCGAAGACGACGAAGCGGTCGAAGGTGCGCGCGAACCAGCGGTCGTGGGTCACCGCGACGACCGTGCCGTCGTACGCGCTAAGCCCTTCCTCGAGGGCCTCCGCGCTGGCGATGTCGAGGTTGTCGGTCGGCTCGTCGAGCAGCAGCATCGTCGCACCGCTGATCTCCAGCAGCAGAATCTGGAACCTCGCCTGCTGGCCGCCAGAGAGCGTCTCGAAAGCCTGGTCCGCCTGCTCGTGCAGTTCATATCGGCGCAGCGCCGACATCGCTCTCCCCCGGTCGTGCGCTTCGTGCCAGAGCACCTCCACCAGGGTGGGACCGTGCAGTTCCGGATGCTCGTGGGTCTGCGCGAAGTGCCCCGGCACGACTCGAGCGCCTAGCCGGGCCTCACCTGTGTGTGCGACCGGAGCGCCGGCAAGCAGCCGGAGGAAGTGGGACTTGCCAGAGCCGTTGGCGCCGAGCACCGCGACTCGCTCGCCGTAGAAGACCTCCAGATCGAATGCCGCGACGAGTCCAGACAGCTGCAGCTGATGGCACGTCAGCGCGCGTACGCCGGTGCGGCCGCCGCCGAGCCGCATCCGGACCTGCTGCTCGCGCGGGCGCTCCTGCGGCGGCCCAGCCTCCTCGAACTTCGCCAGCCGGGTCTGCATCGCCCGGTACTTCGCGGCGATCACCTCAGAGATCATCGCCTGCTGCTGCAGCGTGCGGACCAGCGCCTTGAGCCGTTCGTGCTCCTCCTGCCAGCGACGATGCAGCTCCTCGAGCCGCTCGAGCCGCGCTCGGCGAGCGTCGTGGTACGACGCGAAGCCGCCGCCGTGAGTCCACGCGGTGCGTGCCTCGATGGTCACGATGCGGTCGGCCGTCCGAGCGAGAAGCTCGCGGTCGTGGGAGACGAACAGGACGGTCTTGGGCGTTTCGCGGAGGGCGTCCTCGAGCCAACGCTTGGCCGGCACGTCGAGGTAGTTGTCGGGTTCGTCGAGGAGCAGGACCTCGTCTGGTCCCCGTAACAGCGCCTCGAGCACGACCCGCTTCTGCTCGCCCCCGGAGAGGGTACGAACCTCGCGCCATTGCGCACGCTCGAACGTCAGGCCGAGCGCTTGGGCGGTACAGATGTCCCACATCACCTCGGCGGTATAGCCGCCGGCGTCTCCCCAGTCGACGAGGGTCTGCGCGTACCGCAGCTGGGTGGCTTCGTCGTCGCGCTCCATCATCGCCAGCTCCGAGGCGTCGAGCGCTCGAGCGGCCCGCCGAACGCCATGCGGCGCCACGGAGACGAGCAGATCGCGGACCGTCGAGTCGTCGCGCACCGACCCGACGAACTGCCGCATCACGCCGAGGCCACCGCTGCGGCTGATCGAACCGCCAGTGGGCGGCAGGTCGCCGGCGACCATCTGCAGCAGCGTCGTCTTTCCGGTGCCGTTGGCCCCGATCAGCGCGGTCTTCGCACCGTTCCCGACCCGAAACGAGACGTCGTCGAGCAGCAGCCGGGCGTCCGGCAGCACGAACCGGACGTGTGACAGGTCGACGTGGCCCACGAGGCGTCAGTCTGCGGGGTGGCCGGGCGCCACGCCACCAGTTTCCGAGCGCCGCGCCAACCGGAGCCCTCAGGTTGGTTGCGAGGGAACCTGGATCCGAAGCCGCCGGGTCCGCGCGGCGCGCTCGGCCAGGTCGGCATCAGCCGGATAGCGAACCTCGACGAGCGTGAGCCCGTGCGGCGGCGCGACGACGACAGCGGCGTCTCGTTCTCGCCGTCGCAGGACCTCGGCCGGCCATTCCGGTGGCCTGTGCCCACTTCCCACCGCGAGCAGCGCGCCGACCAGCGCCCGCACCATCGAGTGGCAAAAGGCGTCGGCCTCGACGGTGACGACCGTGACGTCGTCGGGAGCCCGGTCGACGTCGAGCCGGAGCAGGCGGCGAACGGTGGTGGCGCCCGGCCGCCGGCGACAGTACGCCGCATAGTCGTGCTCGCCGAGCAGCTCCGACGTGGCGGCGCGCATCCGGTCGGCCTCCAGCCGGCGTGCGTACGCATACGTGTCGTGGCGGCGCAACGGATCGACACCGTACGCCGCGTCGCCCACCCGGTAGCGATAGGTCCGCGACAGCGCGGAGAAACGAGCGTCGAACCCGGCCGCAGCTACGGACGCCGACCAAACCCGGAGGTCGGTGTCCAGGAGGGCATTGAGCCGGCGCAGGAGCGCTACTGGGTCGCCCGCCGGCAGGTCGGCGTGCGCGACCTGCGCCGTGGCGTGGACGCCGGCGTCCGTACGGCCCGCGACGGTAAGCCGCGGTGGTTGACATCGCGTGACGATGCCGAGCGCTCGTTCCAGCTCGCCTTGCACCGTGCGCTGTCCCGGTTGGCCGGCCCAGCCCGCGAAGCGCGATCCGTCGTAACCGAGGTCGAGCCGCAGACGGACGAGCCCGCCGTCCCCCGGAGGGGAGGCGGGCCCGTCGAAAGGCTCCGTCGTCAGCCCTCCGCCTTCGAGGTGTCGCTGGCCCCCTCGGTCTGCGCGGAGGTCGGCTCCTCGCCGGGTCCCGCCTCGCCGCCCGCGGCCTCCTGGTCGGCCTCGCCGGTCGAGCCGGTCGCCGGCTCCTGGTCCGCATTCCCGGTCGAGTCGGTCACGACCTCGGTGTCACCGCCCTCGGTCGGTACGGCGACCTGCTCCGTGCGCTCGTCGGGCTGGCCCTCGTCGTCGGGCTGGCCCTCGTCGTCGGGCTGGCCCTCGACGTCGGCCTCGGTCGGCAGCGCTTCGGTAGCCCCCGGCGTGCCGGCCGCCGCGGTCGTCGGTGCGCTCCCACGCCGCCGGGTGAAGCGGGAACCGCGCGCTCGCTCCGCTTCGCCCACGGCCTGCTGAGCGATGGTCCGCCCCTCGACCAGCTCGATGATCGCCATCGGCGCGTTGTCGCCCTTGCGCGGACCCAGCTTCGTGATCCGGGTGTAGCCGCCTGCTCGGTTCGCGAAGCGGGGGCCGATCTCGGCGAACAGCGTGTGCACAACGCCCTTGTCCCGGACGACGGTGAGCACCTGCCGCCGCGCGTGCAGGTCACCGCGCTTGCCGAACGTGATGAGCCGTTCCGCCAGCGGACGCAGCCGCTTGGCCTTCGCCTCCGTCGTCGTGATGCGGCCGTGCTCGAAGAGCGCCGTGGCCAGGTTGGACAGCAGCAACCGCTGGTGAGCGGGGCCTCCGCCGAGCCGAGGACCCTTGGTGGGCGTGGGCATGCGTTCTCCTTTTGCGTCGGGCGTTACGGCCCTACAGCCGCTCGTCCTCGGCGTACGACGCGTCGTAGTCGTCGGCACCGTAGCTGTCGATGACGTTGCTCGGGTCGAAACCGGGCGGGGAGTCCTTGAGCGCCAGCCCCATGCCGTGCAGCTTCGCCTTTACCTCGTCGATGGACTTGGCACCGAAGTTGCGGATGTCGAGCAGGTCGGCCTCGCTGCGAGCCACCAGCTCGCCGACCGCGTGGATCCCTTCCCGCTTGAGGCAGTTGTACGACCGCACCGTCAGGTCGAGGTCCTCGATCGGCAGCGCGAGGTCGGCCGCCAGCGCTGCCTGGTCGGGAGAGGGGCCGATCTCGATGGAGTCGACGGCCTGGTTGAGCTCGGCCGCCAGCCCGAACAGACCGACGAGCGTCTTGCCGGCGCTGGCGATCGCGTCGCGGGGAAGCTGCGAGGCCTTGGTCTCGACGTCGACGATGAGCCGGTCGAAGTCGGTGCGCTGCTCGACGCGGGTGGCCTCGACCTTGTAGGTGACTTTGAGCACCGGCGAGTAGATCGAGTCGATCGGAATCTCCCCGATCGGCTGCCCGGTCTGCTTGTTCTGCGACGCGGAGACGTAACCGCGCCCTCGCTCGACGGTGAGCTCCATCTCGAGCTTGGCCTTGGCGTTCAGCGTGGCGAGGTGCAGGTCGGGGTTGTGCACCTCGACACCCGCCGGCGGTGCAATATCAGCGGCGGTGACCTCGCCAGGTCCCTGCTTGCGCAGGTACATCGTCACCGGCTCGTCCTGCTCGCTCGAGACAACGAGCTCCTTGATGTTGAGGATGAGCTCGGTCACGTCCTCCTTGACGCCGTCGACCGTCTGAAACTCGTGCAGGACCCGATCCACCTTGATCTTCGTCACCGCGGCGCCCGGAATCGAGGAGAGCAACGTGCGACGGAGCGAGTTGCCGAGCGTGTAACCGAAGCCGGGCTCGAGGGGTTCGATGACGAAGCGGGACCGGACGTCGGTAACCGTCTCCTCGGTGAGAGTCGGTCGCTGTGCGATAAGCAATGAAACTCCTTCGGTAGGGGCCCCCACCATTTGAGGCCCAAAAATCCTGCTGTTCCTTTGTTTCCGTCTTTCCGTCTTTTGTGTCTGTCCTGTTTCCGTCGAAGGAGGTTGTCGAGGAGGTTGTCGAGGCGAAGCCGAGAAAACCTACTTCGAATACAGCTCGACGATGAGCTGCTCCTGGACCGGCGTGTCGATGACCTGCCGGCTGGGAAACGCATGCACCAGGATCCGCATGCGGTTGGCAATGACCTCGATCCAGGCCGGGACGGGCCGGCTGCCCGCCTCGGCACGCGCGATGACGAACGGCGTGAGCTCGACCGACGACGACCGTACCTCCACGATGTCGTTCTCGCCGACCAGGTACGACGGGATGTCGACCTTGCGTCCGTTGACCACGAAGTGACCATGGCTCACCAACTGACGGGCCATGTCCCGGCTGTGCGCGAAGCCGGCCCGGTAGACCACGTTGTCGAGCCGACGCTCCAGGAGCTGCAGCAGGTTCTCGCCGGTCTTGCCCTGCCTGCGGTTGGCCTCGTCGAAGTAGCCGCGGAACTGCTTCTCGAACACGCCGTAGATGCGGGCGCACTTCTGCTTCTCGCGCATCTGCAACAGGTACTCGCTGTCCTTGGTGCGCCCACGACCGTGCTCGCCCGGCGGGTAGGGCCGGATCTCGATCGGGCACTTCGGCGACTCGCACTTGGCGCCCTTGAGGAAGAGCTTCATCTTCTCGCGGCGACACCGCCGGCAGTCAGCTCCTGTGTACCTAGCCATCTCGTCCTTTCGGGGTCCCCGCGGCGGGTAGAGCGCGGCGAGAGACGTCGTAGCGGGAAATCACACCCGGCGTCGCTTGGGCGGACGGCAACCGTTGTGCGGCACGGGGGTCACGTCGGAGATCTGGCCCACTTCCAGGCCGGTGGCCTGCAAGGAGCGGATCGCGGTCTCTCGACCTGATCCCGGGCCCTTGACGAAGACGTCGACCTTGCGCATGCCGTGCTCCTGAGCCTTGCGCGCGGCCGCCTCGGCGGCCATCTGCGCCGCGTACGGCGTCGACTTGCGCGAGCCCTTGAAACCGACGTGGCCGGCGCTCGCCCACGAGATCACGTTCCCCATAGGGTCGGTGATCGAGACGATGGTGTTGTTGAACGTGCTCTTGATGTGAGCGTGCCCGTGGGCGATGTTCTTCCGCTCCTTGCGGCGCACCTTCTTGGCGCCCGCGCGGGTCTTCGGAGGCATCTACTTCTTCCCTGCCTTCTTCTTGCCGGCGATGGCGCGGCGCGGGCCCTTACGGGTGCGCGCGTTGGTGTGGGTGCGCTGCCCGTGCACCGGCAGGCCGCGGCGGTGGCGAATGCCCTGGTAGCTGCCGATCTCGACCTTGCGCCGGATGTCGGAAGCGACCTCGCGGCGCAGGTCGCCCTCGACCCGATAGGTGGCCTCAATCCAGTCCCTGAGCTTGATCAGGTCGTCGTCGGAGAGATCGCGGGCTCGGACGTCGGCGCTGACGCCGGTCTCGCGCAGCGTCTGCTGCGCTCGCGTGCGGCCGATGCCGTAGATGTAGGTGAGCGCGACCTCCATGCGCTTCTCGCGCGGGAGGTCGACGCCGACGAGTCGGGCCATGGGCGATCGGGCTCCTTACTGCCTCGCGGAGGTCCTGTGCTCCTCGGCCCTCGCTGCCCAGCAAGGCCCCGGCCTCCGACCGGGGGTGGCGCCGTACCGCAGGTACGGCGTTCGAGGAGCGCCTGTCGACCCGCTAGCCCTGCCGCTGCTTGTGGCGGAGGTTGTCGCAGATCACCATGACCCGGCCGTGTCGGCGGATCACCTTGCACTTGTCGCACATCTTCTTGACGCTGGGCTTGACCTTCATCGGACTCTCACTTGTACCGGTAGACGATGCGACCGCGGGAGAGGTCATAGGGGCTGAGCTCGACGACGACGCGGTCCTCGGGAAGGATGCGGATGTAGTGCTGGCGCATCTTGCCGCTGATATGAGCCAGTACGCGGTGCCCGTTGGCCAGTTCCACCCGGAACATCGCGTTGGGGAGCGGCTCGACGACCCGGCCTTCGATCTCGATCGCGCCTTCCTTCTTCGCCACTATCCTCCGCTTCGTTTCCGGTTGTTGGTTGGGTGACCCGCGGACAAGCCATAACCGCCTCCGCACACGCGGAAGCGGTCGGGCAGACGGACCAAGCGGTCAGTCTACGTCGTCCCGGACGATTAGGCCAACCGGCGCATCAGCGCCGGCTCCGCCCATGGCCCGGCCCGCCGTCGCGACCGGTGAGCCAGCCGGCCAGGATCACCGCGCCCCACGGTCCGCTGACCCAGATCGGCCAGGGATAGAGATTCTGCCCGGCGCCGCCCGAGAGCAAGACGATCAGCCAGATCGTCCAGCAGACCAACGAGGCGGTGAGCCAAGAGCCGAACGCGGCCTGCCGCCAGTGCGCGGGTCGGCGGTCGCCCGCAGCTCGGCGGGCGGGGATCGACCCGCTACTGGCCGGCACCGGCAGGGTGTAGCCGACGGGCTCCGGTGGCAGGTCGGCCAGCAGGTCGCTGAGGTCGCCGATCGTACGAGCCGTGAGCGCAGCGGAGAGCCGCTCGTCAAACTCGTCCGGGGTGAGCCGGCCCTCCGCGAAGTGCCGGCGGAGTGTTTCGGCGGCTCGTTCCCGGTCCGCATCGCCGGCCCTGACGTTGCGATCGACCATGTCTGGGCAACCTATCCGGCGTTGACGGTCAGCAACGGTTGGAGTCGCGACCGGCCACCGTCGAGTGCCGTGAGCACCCACGGGCCCGCCTCGGTGAGCGTGAACGTGTGCTCGAAGTGGGCCGAGTACGCGCCGTCCTCGGTGACGACCGTCCACCGGTCACCGAGCACGCGGGTCGCCTTCGTGCCGAGGTTGACCATTGGCTCGACGGCGAGGGCGAGCCCCTTGACGAGCTTCGGTCCGCGTCTGGGCCCCTTCGGCGCGAAGTTGTACACCTGCGGATCCTGGTGCATCTCGGTGCCGATGCCGTGGCCGACGTACTCCTCGACGATCCCCCAGGTACCGCCGAACGGATGCGGCTCCGCCCGAACGTAGGACTCGATCGCGTGCGAGATGTCGGTGAGCCGGCCACCGAGCCGGGCAGCGGCGAAGCCACGCCACATCGACTCTTCGCACACCCGAAGCAGCTCGTGGTGCTCCGGCGTAATGTCGCCAACCGGCACGGTGATCGCGGCGTCACCGTGGTAGCCGTCGACGATCGCTCCGCAGTCGATGGACACCACGTCGCCCTCGTGCAGCACCTTGGTGGCGCTCGGGATGCCGTGCACTATCTCGTCGTTGACCGATGTGCAGATCACGGCGGGGAAGCCGTGGTAGCCGAGGAAGGACGGCGACGCACCGGCGGCGGCCATGCCCTCTCGCGCGATCGCGTCGAGGTCGGCGGTCGTGATGCCGGGCTGGACCGCGGAGCGCAGCGTCTCGAGCGTGCGCCCGACCACGAGGCCGGCCTCCCGCATCAGGGCAATCTCGGTTTCGGTCTTGATCTGGATCATCGGACCGCGCCTCCTCCTCCTCCACCGCATCGCGTCATCGGTCTCGGGTCATCGGGTGTACCGCCGCAACGCAGCGATCGCTCGCTCGGTGACGTCGTCGACCGGCCCGGTCGCGTCGATGCCGACGAGAATGCCGCGGTCGGCGTAGTGGGCGACGAGCGGGGCCGTCTGTTCGGCGTAGACCTCAAGGCGGTGCCGGATGGTCTCCTCTTTGTCGTCGTCGCGCTGGAAGAGCTCACCGTCGCAGCGATCGCACACCCCCTCCTCGCTGGGCGGGTCGAAGTCGAGGTGCCAGACGTGACTGCAGGTGCGGCACGTACGCCGCCCCGACAGCCGGCGAACCACCTCGTCGTCGTCGACGACCATCTCCAGCACAACGTCGACGCCCACGCCCATCTCGAGCAGCAGGTCTTCCAGGACCTTGGCCTGCGGGACATTGCGTGGGAAACCGTCGAGCAAGAACCCTTTGGCCGCGTCGTCCTCGGCGATGCGGTCCCCCACCATGTGGATCGTGACCTCGTCCGGCACGAGGTCACCGGCATCCATATAGGCCTTGGCCCGGCGGCCGAGCGGTGTGCCCTGGCTGACGTTGGCCCGAAAGATGTCTCCGGTAGAGATCTTGGGCACCGACAGGTGGGCGGCGACGAACTGAGCCTGGGTACCTTTCCCCGCCCCGGGGGGCCCGACGAGGACGAGGCGCACTAGCGGAGGAAGCCCTCGTAGTTGCGCAGCATGAGCTGGCTCTCGATCTGTTTCACGGTGTCGAGACCCACGCCCACGAGGATGAGCACGGCGGTGCCGCCGAAGGGGAATTGGTTGGCGTTGCTGCCGGGCAGCAGGGCCAATGCGATGTACGGGATGATCGCGATGAATCCCAGGTAGAGCGATCCCGGCAGCGTGATCCGGTCGAGGACGTACTTGAGGTACTCCGCGGTCGGCCGGCCGGGACGGATGCCGGGCACGAAGCCGCCGTACTTCTTCATGTTGTCAGCGACCTCCTCCGGGTTGAAGGTGATCGCGACGTAGAAGAACGTGAAGCCGATGATGAGCGCGAAGTAGGTGAGCAGGTAGACCGGACTGTCACTGCGCACGAGGTGCCGGGTGACCAGCCGGGTGAAGGTCTCGTTGGTCCAGACGTTGGCCAGCAGCTGCGGCAGGTAGAGCAGCGAGGACGCGAAGATGACCGGAATAACACCGGCCTGGTTGACCTTGAGCGGCAGGTACGTCGACGTGCCGCCGTACATCCGTCGGCCGATCATGCGTTTCGCGTACTGGACCGGGATGCGGCGCTGGCCCTGCTCGATGAACACGATGCAGGCGACGATGACCACACCGATCGCCATCACGAGAACGAAGGCGAAGACGCCGCTGACCCGGAGGATGTTGTTGCCCTCACTGGGCAGGCGAGCGGCGATGGAGGTGAAGATGAGGATCGACATGCCGTTGCCGATGCCTCGGTCGGTGATGAGCTCGCCGAGCCACATGATGACCGCGGTTCCGGCGGTCATCGTGATGACGAGGGTGGAGATGCGGAAGACCGACGTGTCGGGAATGATCTTCGCGTCACAGCCCTGGAAGAGCTGGCCGCTGCGGGCCAGCGCGGCGATGCCCGTGGACTGCAGGATGGCCAGCGCGACCGTCAGGTAGCGGGTGTACTGCGTCATCTTGTTCTGCCCGGACTGGCCCTCCTTTTTCAGGTTCTCCAGCCGGGGGATGACGACGACGAGCAGCTGGATGATGATGCTCGCCGTGATGTACGGCATGATGCCGAGGGCGAAAATCGAGAGCTGGAGCAGCGCCCCGCCGCTGAACAGGTTGACCAGGTTGTAGAGGCCGGAATTCTGCGTCTGATCGATGCAGACGTGGATCGCCTGGTAGTCGACTCCCGGGGAGGGCACGACGGAGCCGAGCCGGTAGATGGCGATGATGCCGAGGACGAACAGCATCTTGCGCCGCAGATCGGGCGTGCGGAACGCCCGTCCAAAGGCGGTGAGCACGTAGTCCTCCTGCGTGATGCGAACGTCTCAGCAAGGGTCGGCAGCAGCGTCGATCCGGATGGTGCAGGCGCTGCCGCCGAATAGGACTCTAACAGTCCGCCCGGCCGGCGAGGGCGAGTCGACTACAGCTCGGTGGCCGACCCGCCGGCCGTGGCGATCTTGTCCTTGGCGCTCGTCGAGAACGCGTGAGCGCTCACCTGGAGAGCGACATCGAGGTCTCCGCTGCCCAGGACCTTCACCGGCCGACCGGGCCGTACCGCGCCCGCGGCGGCCAACTCGTCCGGGCCGATCGGGCCGCCATCCGGGAAGAGCTGGCCCAACCGGTCGAGGTTGACGACCTGGTACTCGACCCGGAACCGGTTGCGAAACCCCTTCAGCTTGGGCAGGCGCATGTGCAGCGGCATCTGGCCGCCCTCGAAACTCGCCGGTACGTTCTTTCGCGCGCCGGTGCCCTTCGTGCCGCGACCAGCGGACTTGCCTTTGGACGCCTCGCCGCGGCCCACGCGGGTCTTCGCCGTCCGAGCCCCCGGCGCCGGGCGCAGGTGATGCGGCTTGAGCGTCATGGTTCCGTTACCTCCTCGACGGTGACCAGGTGGGCCACGGCCGCGACCATCCCGCGGATTTCCGGGCGGTCCTCCTGGACGGCGACGTCGCGGATCCGTTTAAGCCCGAGGGTGCGCAGCGTAGCCCGCTGGCGGTCGGTGCCACCTATCCCGGACCTGGTCTGCGTGACCTTGATCTGGGTCATGGTCACACCCCCGCCCCGGCGGCTCGCGCCCTCAGCATGGCCGCGGGGGCCACGTCCTCGATCGGCAGGCCACGGCGGGCCGCGACCTCCTCGGGGCGCACCAGCGCCTTCAGCGCACCGACGGTCGCATGGACGATGTTGATCGGGTTGGACGAGCCGAGCGACTTCGACAGCACGTCATGGATGCCCGCACACTCGAGTACGGCGCGCACCGGCCCACCGGCGATGACGCCGGTGCCCGGCGACGCCGGCTTGAGCATGACGACGCCGGCCGCCTCCTCGCCGAGCACCGGATGCGGGATGGTGGCCCCGATCCGCGGCACCTTGAAGAAGTGCTTCTTGGCCTCCTCGACCCCCTTGGCGATCGCGGCCGGCACCTCCTTCGCCTTGCCGTAGCCGACACCGACCTGGCCGTCGCCGTCACCGACGACGACAAGGGCGGTGAAGCTGAAGCGCCGGCCACCCTTGACGACCTTCGCCACTCGGTTGATCGCGACGACGCGCTCGAGGTACGCCACCTTCTCGCCTGCGCCGGCACCTCGGCCATCACGGCGGTCCCGCCGTTCGCCGGCTCCGGCGCCGCGACGCTGCGGTCCTGCCATCAGAAGCTCCTTCCAGTTCTCACAAGTCTCACAAGTCCAGTCCGCCCTCGCGGGCGCCGTCGGCGAGCGCGGCCACCCGGCCGTGGTAACGGTTGCCGCCGCGGTCGAAGACGACGGCGGCGACGCCCGCCGCCTTCGCTCGCTCCGCGACGAGCGAGCCGACCGCCTTGGCCCTCGCCTTCTTGTCCCCAGCAGATCCGCGCAGCGTCTCGTCGAGGGTGGAGGCCGAGGCGAGTGTCCGGCCCGCCAGGTCGTCGACGACCTGGGCGTAGATGTGCCGGGCCGAGCGGAAGACCACCAGGCGCGGGCGCATCGGCGTACCCGACACCTTCTTGCGCACCCGGAAGTGTCGGCGGGCCCGGTGCAGGCGACGTCGCGCCGCGGGGTCCTTGGTCGATGCCGCATTGGGTGCGGCCTGGTATCCAGCCATGCTCACTTCCCAGCCTTTCCGACCTTGCGCCGAACGGCCTCACCTTGGTAGCGCACGCCCTTGCCCTTGTACGGCTCCGGCTTGCGGATCTTCCGGATGTTGGCCGCTACCTCGCCGACCAGCTGCTTGTCGATCCCGGACACGACGAACCGGGTTGGCGCCTGGACCTCGAAAGCGATGCCCTCCGGGGCGGCCACGACGACGGGGTGTGAGAACCCGAGTGCGAACTCGAGGTCGCTGCCCCGCGCCACCACCCGATAGCCAGTGCCGACGATCTCCATGTTCTTGGCGTAGCCGGTCGTCACGCCGGTGACCATATTGGCCACGAGCGTCCGGGACAGACCGTGCAGCGCCCGCGAGCGGTTCTCGTCGTCGGGCCGCTGCACGAGCAGCGTTCCATCGCCGTCGCGGGACACCGTGATCGGCGCCGCGACCGTGTGGCTGAGCGTGCCTCTGGGCCCCGTGACCGTCACGGTCCGGTCGGCGATGGCAACGTCGACTCCGGTCGGTACGGGGATGGGCATCTTGCCGATGCGCGACATGTCAGCTCCCTCTCACCAGACGTAGGCGAGGACTTCCCCGCCCACGCCACGCTTCTGGCACTGCCGGTCGGTGAGCAGACCCGTCGATGTCGAGATGATGGCGACGCCGAGCCCGCCGAGCACCCGAGGCAACCCGCCCGCCTTCGCATAGACCCGCAGCCCGGGCTTGGAGATCCGGCGTACGCCGGCGATCGTGCGCTCGCGGTTCGGCCCGTACTTGAGATCGATGACGAGCGCCTTGCCGACGGCGCCCTCTTCCGGCTCCTTGACCTGCCAGCCGGAGATGTAGCCCTCCTGCTGGAGGATCTCCGCGATGTGGGTCTTGATCTTCGAGTACGGCATGACGACCGTGTCGTGGTAGGCACGGTTGGCGTTTCGCACCCGGGTCAGCATGTCTGCGATCGGGTCTGTCATGGTCATGGGCGGCCGGTGGCCTTTCCCACCGCGGTTCCCGTCGGGTCGACGGGCCTGCGGCGAAGCAGGGATGTGGATCTACCAGGAGCTCTTCGTGATGCCGGGCAACTCCCCGGCATGTGCCATCTGGCGCACGCACAGCCGGCATAGGCCGAACGCCCGGTAGACGGCGCGCGGACGACCGCAGCGCTGGCAGCGATTGTATGCGCGGACCCTGAATTTCGGTTTGCGGGACGCCTTGACAACCAGCCCGGTCTTAGCCATTCGTTCAGGACTCCTTGAAGGGGAAGCCGAGGAGGCGCAGGAGTGCGCGACCCTCGTCGTCGTTACGAGCCGTCGTCACGACGGTGACGTCCATGCCACGCACTCGGTCGGTCGTATCGGGGTTGATCTCGTGGAACATCGACTGCTCGGTGAGACCGAAGGTGTAGTTGCCGTGTCCGTCGAACTGCCGCGGCGAGAGCCCGCGAAAGTCACGGATGCGGGGCAGCGCGATCGACAGGAGCCGGTCGAGGAACTCCCACATCCGGTCACCGCGCAACGTGACGTGCGCCCCGATCGGCATGCCCTCGCGGAGCTTGAACTGTGCGATCGACGTCTTCGCCCGCGCCACCGCCGGCTTCTGGCCGGTGATGACGGTCAGGTCGCGCAGGGCGCCGTCGATCAGCTTCGCATCACGCGCGGCGTCGCCAACGCCCATGTTGACCGCGATCTTGGTAAGCCCGGGAACGCGCATGACGTTGTCGTAGTCGAACTGCTCACGGAGCCGCCCGACGATCTCGGCGCGGTATCGCTGCTTGAGCCGCGGCACCGTGCGCTCCGCAGGAGCCGTCGTCGTCGTCACAGCTCGCCTCCACAGCGCTTGCACACGCGGACGTTGGCGCCCTCGGCGTCGCGCCGGTGCGCCACGCGGGTCGCCTTGTTGCAGTGCGGGCACACGACCATGACGTTGCTGCGCACGACTGGCGCCTCCTGGGTCACGATGCCGCCGGTCTGCGCGCCGCGCGTCGTGGTCGTGACCTTGGTGTGCTTCTTGATCCGGTTCACGCCCTCGACGAGGACCTTGTCGAGCTTCGGGTACGCCGCGATGACGCGCCCCTTGGCGCCCCGGTCCTTGCCGGTGATGACCTGGACGGTGTCGCCCTTCTTGACGGTCAGGCTCTTGGTGGCCGATCTGCTGGCCGGCTTGGAACTCGTCATGGCTCTACAGCACCTCCGGCGCCAGCGAAATGATTTTCATGAACCGCTTCTCCCGCAGCTCCCGCCCGACCGGACCGAAGATGCGGGTGCCGCGCGGGTCGCCGCCGTCCCGGATGAGGACCGCAGCGTTCTCGTCGAACTTGATGTAGGAACCGTCGGGACGGCGTCGCTCCTTGACGGTACGTACGACGACCGCCTTGACCACATCGCCCTTCTTGACACCGGCGCCCGGCAGGGCGTCTTTGACCGTGCCCACGATGACGTCACCGATGCCGGCGTAGCGCCGCCCGGAGCCGCCGAGCACGCGGATGCACAGCAACTCCTTGGCACCCGTGTTGTCGGCGACCCTGAGTCGCGACTCCTGCTGAATCACTGTCTACTCCGATTTCGTCGTACGCCGACTGCTCGTACGAGCCGTCTACTTGGCCTTCTCGAGGATCTCGACGACCCGCCACCGCTTCGTTCTCGACAGTGGCCGGGTCTCCATCAGCAGGACCCGGTCGCCGACACCCGCCCCTGATTCGTCATGGGCCTTGAGCTTGTTGGTGCGGCGGATCGTCTTGCCGTAAAGGGCGTGCTGGATGCGGTCCTCGACCTCCACGACGACGGTCTTCTCCATCTTGTCGCTGACGACCAGGCCCTCTCGCGTCTTGCGGAAGCCACGCCCGGCGCCCGATGCGCTCGTCGTTTTCGTCGCGGTCTCGCTCGTCGTGTCGCTCATGAGTTGCTCCCGTCCATGGCCGGCGCCGGGTAGATGCCGAGCTCGCGCTCGCGCAGAATCGTGTAGATCCGGGCGATGTCGCGGCGTACCACCCGAAGCCGGCGGTTGTTGTCGAGCTGACCCGTCGCCGACTGGAAGCGAAGGTTGAACAGCTCCTCCTTCGCCTCCCGCAGGCGGGTGACGAGCTCGTCCTCGGCGAGTCCGCGCAACTCCTCGGCCAACTTCGTCGAGTCGGTGGCGTTGGGGGCAGCCATCACGCCTCACCCACTTCGCGGCGGACGAACCGGCACTTCATCGGCAGCTTGTGCATGGCACGGCGCATCGCCTCCTGGGCAATCGTCTCCGGTACGCCGGAGAGCTCGAACATCACGCGCCCTGGCTTGATGTTGGCGATCCACCACTCCGGCGAGCCCTTGCCGGAGCCCATCCGGGTCTCGGCTGGCTTCTTGGTGAGGGGCCGGTCGGGGTAGATGTTGATCCAGACCTTGCCACCACGACGGATGTGGCGGGTCATCGCGATCCGGGCCGACTCGATCTGGCGGTTCGTGACGTACGCCGACTCGAGCGCCTGAATGCCGAACTCGCCGAACGTCACCCGGGTGCCCCCCTTGGCCATGCCGGAGCGGTTGGGGTGATGCTGCTTACGATGCTTGACCCTGCGCGGAATGAGCATGGTCAGGCCTCCTGTCCTGGCGTATCGCCCGCGGCCCGCTGGGCGTCCCGGGCTGCCATCGCGGCCGCCGACTCGTGCGCCTGCGCGCCGGTCTCGAACGCGTTCGGCTCGACCGTGCCGCCACTCGCCGTCACGGGCGCCGGGGGCGCGTCGGGCACGCTGGTCGTCGTACCCTCGGCCGCCACACCGGGACGGGTAGCCCCGCCGCGGTCGGCCGGCCGATCCCGGCGGCCCGGCCGCGACGACGGTCTGGCCCGGCCGGGTCGCAGCGCCTGGGCCGCCTCGCGCTCGGCGAGGCTCTGGACGACGTCGCCCTTGTAGATCCACACCTTGACGCCGATACGGCCGAACGTGGTCCGAGCCTCGTACATGCCGTAGTCGATGTTGGCGCGAAGGGTGTGCAGCGGCACCCGCCCCTCGCGGTAGAACTCGGAGCGGCTCATCTCTGCGCCGCCAAGGCGACCCGAGCACTGCACCCGGATGCCCTTCGCGCCGCCCTTCATCGCGGACTGCATTGCCTTGCGCATCGCACGGCGGAAGCTGACCCGGCTCGAGAGCTGCTCGGCCACCCCCTGGGCGACCAGCTGAGCGTCGATCTCGGGGTTCTTGACCTCGAGGATGTTCAGCTGCACCTGCTTGCTGGTGAGCTTCTCGAGGTCGCCTCGGATCCGGTCGGCCTCCGCGCCCTTTCGCCCGATGACGATTCCCGGGCGTGCGGTGTGGATATCGACGCGCACCCGGTCCCGGGTTCGTTCGATGTCGACGCGGCTGATGCCGGCACGTTCCATGCCCTTGCTCATCATCCGCCGGATGGCGACGTCTTCCTTGACGTAGTCCTTGTAGAGCTTGTCGGCGTACCAACGGGACTTCCACTCGGTGGTGATGCCGAGCCGGAAGCCGTGCGGGTTGACCTTCTGGCCCACTTAGCGAGCCCTCCTCGAGGTGGCCGGACGATCGAGGCCCGGTCGGGCCTCGACGACGACCGTGATGTGACTGGTGCGCTTGCGGATTCGGTATGCCCGGCCCTGCGCGCGGGGCCGGAAGCGTTTCATGGTCGGTCCCTCGTCGACGTAGGCCGCGGAGACGTACAGCAGCTCACGGTCGAGCTGCACGTTGTGCTCGGCGTTGGCCATCGCGCTGGCCAAGACCTTGCCGACCGGCTCGCTCGCCGCCTGCGGGGCGAGGTGCAGGGTGGCGACCGCCTGCTCTGCGGGCAGCCCCCGGATGAGGTCGACGACGCGGCGTACCTTGCGCGGCGAGATCCGCACGTAGCGAGCGGTTGCCTGGGCGCCGACGAAGTCGTCCGCGAGACGGCTAACCACGACGCGACCTCCGCTCGTCCCGCACGTGACCGCGGAACGTCCGGGTCGGCGCGAACTCGCCGAGCTTGTGGCCGACCATCGCCTCGGTGACGAAGACCGGCACGTGCTTGCGGCCGTCGTGGACGGCGATCGTGTGGCCGAGCATCGACGGAACGATCATGGAACGCCGGGACCACGTCTTGATGACGTTCTTCGTGCCCCTGTCGTTCTGCACGTCCACCTTCTTCTGCAGGTGGTCGTCGACGAAGGGGCCCTTCTTCAGGCTTCGTGGCATCTGTCTCTCCCCTAGCGCTTCCGGCCGGTCTTGCGGCGGCGGACGATGAGGCGGTCGCTCGCCTTGGAGCTGCGGGTGCGGCCTTCGGGCTGCCCCCACGGACTCACCGGGTGCCGGCCACCCGAGGACTTGCCCTCGCCGCCACCGAGTGGATGGTCGACCGGGTTCATCGCGACGCCGCGCACGGTCGGGCGCTTGCCCTTCCAGCGCATCCGGCCGGCCTTGCCCCAGTTGATCGTCGCCTGCTCCGCGTTGCCGACCTCGCCGATCGTGGCCCGGCATCGGACGTCGACCATGCGGACCTCCCCGGAGGGCATCCGCAGGGACGCGTAGCCGCCCTCCTTGGCGACGAGCTGGACGCTCGCGCCGGCCGATCGGGCGATCTTCGCGCCGCCACCGGGCCGCAGCTCGATGGCGTGCACCACGGTGCCGACCGGGATGTTGCGCAACGGCAGGTTGTTGCCCGGCTTGATGTCGGCCGTCGACCCGTTCTCCACCATGTCGCCCTGCCGGAGCCGGGACGGGGCGAGGATGTAGCGCTTCTCACCGTCGGCGTAGTGCAACAGCGCGATGCGGGCGGTGCGGTTGGGGTCGTATTCGATGTGGGCGACCTTGGCCGGTACGCCGTCCTTGTCGTTGCGACGGAAGTCGACCAGCCGGTACGCCCGCTTGTGCCCGCCGCCCTGATGGCGAACGGTGATCCGGCCGTGGACGTTGCGGCCGCCTTTGGAGTGCACCGGGCGCACGAGCGACTTCTCCGGCTCGGCCCGCGTGATCTCGACGAAGTCCGACACGCTCGCGCCGCGCCGTCCCGGCGTCGTCGGCTTGTACCTGCGGATTCCCATTGCTGTCTCAGTCCCTTATCGCGGTGACCCGGTCAACTGACCGGACCCCCGAAGATCTCGATGCGGTCACCCTCGGCCAGGCTGACGATCGCGCGCTTGGTGTCGTTGCGCTGCCCAAAGCCTCGGCGGCTCCGCTTGCGCTTGCCCTGGCGGTTGAGGGTGTTGACGGCGGTCACCTTGACGCCGAAGACGTCCTCGACCGCGATCTTGATCTGCGTCTTGTTGGCGTCCGTACGGACGAGGAACGTGTACTTGTTCTCATCGAGCAGTCCGTAGCTCTTCTCCGAGATCACCGGAGCGAGCAGCACGTCACGCGCGTCGGCGATCATTGGCCGTTCTCCTCTCCCGAACCGCGCTCGGCCTCCTCGGCCGAGGGCACGTCAGCGCCCTCCGTCTCGTACGCCGGCTCCACCAGCAGGTTGGCGTCGGTCGTCTCGACGACCTCCTCGACGGCCCGCTCGTCGGAGAGTCCCTCGCCGGCCGGCCGGGTGGTGCCGGCGTCGGTGGCCGGCTCGCTGTCGCCCGCGCTTCCCGTGGCCGGCCTGTCTGCGGACGCCGTTCCGGTGCGCGCGAGAAAGGCGGCCAGCGCGTCCTCCGTGAAGACGACGTCGTCACTGACCAGCACGTCGTAGGTGTTGAGCTGGTCGGGATAGAGCAGGTGCACCGCCGGCACGTTTCGCAGACTCTTCCACGTGATGGCATCGGAACGCTCGACCACCACGAGCAGGTGCCGGCGATCGGTGATGGTCGAGAGGGCGCGCACCGCAGACTTTGTCGACGGCGTACTCGCGTCGACCAGTCCGGCGACGACATGCACCCGACCGTCGCGGGCGCGGTCGGAGAGCGCGCCTCGAAGGGCGGCCGCCTTCATCTTCTTCGGGGTGCGCTGGTCGTACTTGCGTGGCGAGGGCCCGTGCACGATGCCGCCGCCGGTGAACTGCGGCGCCCTCGTCGACCCCTGCCGGGCTCGACCGGTGCCCTTCTGGCGATACGGCTTGCGGCCACCACCGGAGACCTCGCCGCGCGTCTTGGTGTCTGACGTCCCCTGCCGGGCCGCGGCGAGCTGCGCGACGACCACCTGATGGATCAGCGGAATGTTCACCTGGACGGCGAAGATCTCGTCGGGCAGCTCCACACTGCGCGCGAGGTCGCCGTCCGGGGACTGCACGTTGACGGTCGTCACGGGGTGGCCCCCCTGCGAAGCGGTGCCTTGACCGCGCTGCGGACGATGACGAGTCCGCCGGTCGGGCCAGGAACCGCGCCCTTGAGAAGCAACAGGCCCCGCTCGACGTCGACGGAGTGCACGGTGAGGTTCAGGGTCGTCGTACGGGCGTGGCCGAGGTGACCGGCCATCTTGGTGCCCCGGAAGACGCGCGACGGCGTGGCGCAGGCGCCGATCGAGCCGGGTGAGCGGTGCTTGCGCTCGACACCGTGGCCGGCGCCCAGACCGGAGAAGTTGTGCCGCTTCATGCCACCAGCGAAGCCCTTGCCCTTGCTCGTACCGACCACATCGACCCGCTGGCCGGCGCTGAACGCGTCCGCCCCTATCTCCTGCCCGAGGGTGTAGTCGGTGGCGCCGGCGGTGCGCAGCTCGACGACATGGCGGCGCGGTGGCACGCCGGCGCGCCGGAAGTGCCCGGCCAGCGGCTTGGTCACCCTGCGCGGGTCGACCGAACCGTAGGCCAGCTGTACGGCGGAGTAGCCGTCCTGCGCCGGCGTCCGCACCTGGGTGACGACGCACGGGCCGGCCCGGACGACGGTGACCGGAACCATCCGGTTGGCGTCGTCGAAGACCTGGGTCATGCCGAGCTTCTCGCCCAGCACCCCGGTGATGTTGCGTTCCATCGGTGCGGTCCTTCGTCGGTTAGCTGACGCGCGGGTGTCAGAGCTTGATTTCGATGTCGACGCCGGCCGGCAGGTCGAGTCGCATGAGCGAGTCCACCGTCTTGGGCGTCGGGTCCAGAATGTCGATGAGTCGTTTGTGGGTGCGCATCTCGAAGTGCTCGCGCGAGTCCTTGTACTTGTGCGGCGAGCGGATGACGCAATAAGTGTTCTTCTCCGTTGGCAGCGGCACCGGGCCCGCGACCTGCGCGCCGGTGCGCGTCACCGTCTCGACGATCTTACGCGCCGAGCTGTCGATGACCTCGTGGTCGTAGGCCTTGAGCCGGATGCGGATCTTCTGTGCCGCCATCTCGCTGCTTCTTCCGTTCCTTCTCGGTCGTGCTGCCGTGGGAGCTGGTGCACCCTGGGTCCTGCCGTCGTACGGCGGCGACCGGGGATCGTGCTGACCCGGCCGCCGCCGTACGTCGTGCTACTTGAGAATCTTGGTGACTCGACCAGCGCCGACGGTCCGGCCACCCTCGCGGATCGCGAAGCGCAGGCCTTCCTCCATGGCGATGGGCTGGATGAGGGAGACCGTCATCTCGGTGTTGTCGCCGGGCATGACCATCTCGGTGCCCTCGGGAAGCTGCACGACGCCGGTGACATCGGTCGTGCGGAAGTAGAACTGCGGCCGGTAGTTGTTGAAGAACGGCGTGTGCCGGCCACCCTCGTCCTTGCTGAGGATGTAGACGTTGGCCTCGAACTCGGTGTGCGGCGTGATCGAGCCGGGCTTGCAGATGACCTGCCCGCGCTCGACCTCTTCGCGCTTGATGCCACGAAGCAGCAGCCCGACGTTGTCGCCGGCCTGGCCCTGGTCGAGCAGCTTGCGGAACATCTCGACGCCGGTGACGGTCGTCGTCTGCACGCGCTCCTGGATGCCGACGATCTCGATGGTCTCGCCGACCTTGACGATGCCGCGCTCGACCCGGCCGGTGACGACCGTGCCACGACCGGTGATGGTGAAGACGTCCTCGACCGGCATGAGGAAGGGCCGGTCGATGTCGCGCTCCGGCTCGGGAATCGAGGAGTCGACGGCGTTCATCAACTCCATGATCGAGTCGGCCCACTTGGCGTCACCCTCGAGCGCCTTGAGCGCCGACACCCGGACCACGGGCACGTCGTCGCCCGGGAACTCATACGACGAGAGCAGCTCACGCACCTCGAGCTCGACGAGCTCCAGGATCTCCTCGTCGTCCACGACGTCGGCCTTGTTCAGCGCCACGACGATGTAGGGGACACCCACCTGACGGGCGAGGAGCACGTGCTCCTTGGTCTGCGGCATGGGACCGTCAGCCGCCGAGACGACGAGGATCGCCCCGTCCATCTGCGCCGCGCCAGTGATCATGTTCTTGATGTAGTCGGCGTGACCGGGGCAGTCGACGTGCGCATAGTGCCGGTTGTCGGTCTGGTACTCGACGTGCGCGATCGAGATCGTGATTCCCCGGGCCTTCTCCTCGGGCGCCTTGTCGATCTGGTCGAACGGCGTGAAGGGGTTGAGGTCGGGGTGCGCGTCGTGCAGCACCTTCGTGATGGCAGCGGTCAGCGTCGTCTTGCCATGGTCGATGTGACCGATGGTGCCGATGTTGACGTGGGGCTTGGTCCGCTGGAACTTTGCCTTAGCCACGTGGATGTCCTCCTCGGGACGGGTACGGGTCCTACTGGTCTGGTGCCGGCGGGTGTGCCTACTCGCCGTGGGCCTTCGCGATGATCTCCTTGGCGACGCTCGAGGGCACCTCGGCGTACGAGTCGAACTGCATGCTGTAGCTCGCCCGGCCCTGGGTCTTCGACCGCAGGTCTCCGACGTAGCCGAACATCTCCGCGAGCGGCACGGTCGCCTTCACGATGCGCGCGCCGGATCGCTCCTCCATGGCCTGGATCTGGCCACGGCGGCTGTTGAGGTCGCCGATGACGTCGCCCATGTACTCGTCCGGCGTGGTCACCTCGACCGCCATCACCGGCTCCATGAGAATCGGGTCCGCGGTCCGGGCCGCCTTCTTGAACGCCATCGATCCGGCGATCTTGAAGGCGAGCTCGGAGGAGTCGACCTCGTGGTACGCGCCGTCTCGGAGCGTCACCTTGACGTCCACCATCGGGTAACCGGCGAGGACGCCGAACTCCATGGCCTCCTGGCAGCCGGCATCGACCGACGGGATGTACTCCCGAGGGATGCGACCGCCGGTCACCTTGTTGACGAACTCGTAGCCGCCACCACCGTCGGCACCGCCGCCGGTCGGTTCGAGGTCGATGAGAACCCGGCCGAACTGGCCGGAGCCACCGGTCTGCTTCTTGTGGGTGTACTCCACCTTTTCCACCTTGCGGCGGACGGTTTCGCGGTAGGCCACCTGCGGTCGGCCGACGTTGGCCTCGACCTTGAATTCGCGCTTCATGCGGTCGACCAGCACCTCGAGGTGCAGCTCGCCCATGCCGGCGATGATGGTCTGCCCGGTCTCCTCGTCGGTGCGGACCTGGAACGTCGGGTCCTCGTCGGCCAGCCGCTGGATCGCGGTGGCCAGCTTGTCCTGGTCGGCCTTGGTCCTCGGCTCGATCGCGACGAAGATGACCGGAGCCGGGAAGTTCATCGACTCGAGGATCACCGGCGAGCTCTGGTCGCAGAGCGTGTCGCCGGTCGTGGTGTCCTTGAGCCCCTGTACGGCGATGATCTGTCCCGCGCTCGCCCCCGGCCGCTCCTCGCGGTGGTTGGCGTGCATCTGGTAGATCTTGCCGATCCGCTCCCGCTTGCCCTTGGTGCTGTTCGACACCTGCGTGCCGGGCGTGATACGGCCGGAGTAGACGCGGACGTAGGTCAGCTTGCCGAGATGCTGGTCACTCATGATCTTGAAGGCGAGCGCCGAGAACGGCTCGTCCTCGTCGGCGTGCCGCTCGACGAGCTTTTCCTCGTCGCGGACGTCGTGGCCGGCGATGGCCGGCACGTCCAGCGGACTCGGCAGGAACTCGACCACCGCGTCGAGCAGGGCCTGGACGCCCTTGTTCTTGAACGCGGTACCGCACAGCACCGGCGTGATCTTGCCGGCGATGGTCCCGCGGCGGATCGCCGCGGCGAGCTGGTCGTGGTCGGGCTCCTGCCCCTCCAGGTAGAGCTCCATGATCTCGTCGTCGTTCTCGGCGATGGTCTCGAGCAGCCGGTCGCGCCACTCCCTGGCCGCCTCGTCGTGATCGCTCGGGATGGAGACGACGTCGAACTTGTCGCCCTTGCCCTCGGTCTGCCAGAGCAGCGCGTTCATGTTGATGAGGTCGATGACGCCCTTGAAGTCGCTCTCGACACCCCACGGCAGCTGGACGACGAGCGGCGTCGCGTGCAGCCGGGTCACCATCATGTCAACGGTGCGGTGGAACTCGGCGCCGACCCGGTCCATCTTGTTGACGAAGCAGATCCGCGGCACGTTGTAACGGTCCGCTTGCCGCCAGACGGTCTCCGACTGCGGCTCGACGCCCGCGACCGCGTCGAACACCGCGACCGCGCCGTCGAGAACGCGCAGCGACCGCTCGACCTCGACGGTGAAGTCGACATGGCCGGGCGTGTCGATGATGTTGATGGTGTGGTTCTTCCAGGAACACGTCGTCGCGGCGGACGTGATCGTGATGCCGCGCTCCTGCTCCTGCGGCATCCAGTCCATCGTGGCGGCGCCCTCGTGGACTTCGCCGATCTTGTAGTTGATCCCGGTGTAGAACAGGATCCGTTCGGTGGTCGTGGTCTTGCCCGCGTCAATGTGGGCCATGATCCCGATGTTGCGGGTCGTGGCCAGTGAGGTACGTACGTCAGTCTGGGTCATGGGCTCGCATTACCAGCGGTAGTGGGCGAAGGCCTTGTTGGACTCCGCCATCTTGTGGGTGTCCTCACGCCGCTTGACACTGGCGCCGAGGCCGTTGCTGGCATCGAGCAGCTCGTTCATCAGGCGTTCGGTCATGGTCTTCTCGCGACGCTGGCGGGAGTAGCTGACCAGCCAGCGCAACGCGAGCGTCGTACTGCGGCCCGGCTTGACTTCGACCGGGACCTGGTAGGTGGCGCCGCCGACTCGGCGGCTCTTTACCTCGAGCGTCGGCTTGACGTTGTCGAGCGCACGCTTGAGCGTGATAACGGGATCCGTGCCGCTCTTGTTCCGCGCCCCCTCGAGCGCGCCGTAGACAATGCGCTGGGCCAGCGAGCGCTTGCCGCCGAGCAGCACCTTGTTGACCAGTGACGTCACGAGCGGCGAGGCGTAGACCGGATCGACGATGACCGGGTGCCTCGGAGCAGGACCTTTGCGCGGCATCGGTTAGCTCTTCTCCTTCTTCGCGCCGTAGCGGCTGCGGGCCTGCTTCCGGTTGCGGACACCCTGGGTGTCGAGCGACCCGCGAATGATCTTGTAGCGGACCCCCGGCAGGTCCTTCACCCGACCGCCGCGCACGAGCACGATCGAGTGCTCCTGCAGGTTGTGGCCGACACCGGGGATGTACGCCGTGACCTCGATGCCGCTGGTCAGCCGGACGCGGGCGACCTTGCGCAGCGCGGAGTTCGGCTTCTTCGGCGTCGTCGTGTAGACGCGCGTGCAGACGCCGCGGCGTTGGGGACTGCCCCTGAGCGCCGGCGTCTTGGTCTTGCCGACCTTGTCCTGCCGGCCCTTGCGCACCAGCTGCTGGATGGTGGGCACCGCGACTCCGTCTTCTTCCTGCTCGTCTGGTTGGTTGCTGCGTCCGGATAGGTACGTCTGGACTGGGTGATACGTCGGATCCGGCCTGCACGTCCGGTGCTCCGACCCCCGTGGTCGGGTGTGTCGAGTGGCCCAAGCTCCACCCTCGAAAAACTCTCCGCGGGAGGTCCGGGCCGCCATCGCCTCGCCCGAGGCGCGGGGCAGCGCCCGGGTTCACCGGGCACAAAGAGACACACTAGTCGAGCGATGCCGGGATGGTCAAAGTTAGCTCGCACCGGCCTGGACCAGCGCTTTCCCCGCTTCGGCCAGTGCGGGAGGGGACACGGCGCACGGGCACAATGGACCTCATCGCCCAACCCGCCCTCCCCTCGCCGAAGCGCCCGCCATCGGTGCCGACGCCCACGCGGGCGCAGCTTCAGGCGGCGTACGGCGCCACAGTGACCGACCTCGTCTCGCCCGGTTTGCGCGTGCTCCTCGTCGGCATCAACCCCTCGCTGTGGTCCGGGCACGCCGGCTACCACTTCGCCCGGCCGGCCAACCGGCTGTGGCGGACGCTGCACGAGGCCGGTTACACCTCGCGTCGGCTGCACCCCAGCGAGACCGGGGAGCTGTTGAGGGCAGGGATCGGCGTCACGAACCTCGTCCCCGGCGCCACGGCGCGGGCCGACGAGGTGCCCGCCGACGCGATGCGCGCGGGCATCGTCTCCGTCGCGAGGCTGGCGGCGCGCTATCGCCCCGCCTACGTCGCATTCCTCGGCATCTCGGCGTACCGCACCGCCTTTTCTCGTCCGCGCGCATCGGTCGGGCGCCAGCCGGAGCTGCTTGCGCAGGCCGGCGTCTGGCTGCTGCCGAACCCCAGCGGACTCAACGCGCACTACCAGCAGCCCGCGCTGACCGCGGCGTACCGGGAGCTGTACCTGGCGGCCACATGATCCAGGGCCCGCCAGGCACACCGGAGTGTGTCTCGCGAGCCCTGGATCACGGACGGATCGTTCGGACGAATGATTCGAACGACGGCCTATCGGCTGAAGTTGCCGTAGTCGTAGTCCTCCAGCGGCACGGCCTGGCCGGACCCCTGGCCGAAGGCGTAGTCCGCCTCCTCGTAGCCCACGAGCGAGTACATCTGGGCCTTCGCCTCCTCGGTCGGCTCGACCCGGATGTTGCGGTAGCGCGGAATGCCCGTGCCGGCCGGGATGAGCTTGCCGATGATGACGTTCTCCTTGAGCCCGAGCAGCGAGTCACTCCGGGCGTGGATCGCCGCGTCGGTGAGCACCCGGGTCGTCTCCTGGAAGGAGGCAGCCGAGAGCCACGACTCGGTCGCGAGCGAAGCCTTGGTGATGCCCATAAGCACTGGCCGCGCCGAGGCCGGCGTGCCGCCCTCGGCGACCACCCGGCGGTTCTCCTCCTCGAAACGGGAGCGCTCGACGAGCTCGCCGGGCAGCAGCTCCGCGTCGCCCGACTCGAGGACGTTCACCCGACGCAGCATCTGGCGGATGATCGTCTCGATGTGCTTGTCGTGGATCGACACGCCCTGCGACCGGTAGACCTCCTGCACCTCGGCGACCAGCCGCACCTGCACGGCGCGCGGACCCTGGATCCGGAGCACGTCGTGCGGGTCGACCGCACCCACGATGAGCTGCTCGCCGACCTCGACGTGCGAGCCCTCCGAGACCCGCAGCCGCGCCCGGCGGCTGATCTTGTCGTAGACCTTCTCGTCGGTGCCGTCGTCCGGCACGATGACGATCTTGCGGGCCTTCTCCGTCTCCTCGAGCTGGATCCGGCCGGCGGACTCCGCAATCGGTGCCTTGCCCTTGGGCTGCCGTGCCTCGAACAGCTCGACGACCCGGGGCAGACCGTGGGTGATGTCCTCACCCGCGACGCCGCCGGTGTGGAAGGTCCGCATCGTGAGCTGCGTGCCGGGCTCGCCGATGGACTGCGCGGCGATGATGCCGACCGCCTCACCGACGTCGACAAGCTTGCCGGTGGCCAGTGAACGGCCATAGCACAGCGCGCAGACGCCGAGCCGTGACTCACAGGTGAGCACGCTGCGGACCTTTGCCGACGCGATGCCGGCGTCCGTCAGCCGGCCGATGGCGACGTCACCGAGGTCGGTGCCGGCCGGTACGACGTCACCGTCGGCGATCCGCACGTCCTCGGCCAGTGTCCGCGCGTAGACGCTCGTTTCGAGCCGCTGCCGGTCACTGAGCGGGAGGATGATGCCCCGCTCGGTGCCGCAGTCTTCCTCGCGGATGATCACGTCCTGGCTGACGTCGACCAGCCGCCGGGTCAGGTAGCCCGAGTCGGCAGTACGCAGGGCGGTGTCGGCGAGGCCCTTGCGGGCGCCGTGAGTGGAGATGAAGTACTCCAACACGGTCAGGCCCTCGCGGAAGTTCGCCTTGATCGGCCGCGGAATGATCTCGCCCTTGGGGTTGGCGACGAGACCGCGCATGCCGGCGATCTGCCGGACCTGCATCATGTTTCCGCGGGCGCCCGAGTTGACCATCATGTAGACGGGGTTGGTCTTGTCGAACCCGTCCTCCATGGCCTTCGAGACGTCAGCGGTCGCCTTGGTCCAGATCTCGATGAGCTCCTGCCGGCGCTCATCGTCGGTGATGACACCGCGCTCGTACTGCTTCTGGACCTTGTCCGCCTGACCCTCGTACTTCTCGAGGATCCCCGCCTTGGCCTCCGGTGTGACCACGTCCTCGATGGCGATCGTGACGCCGGACCGGGTGGCCCAGTGGAAGCCGGCCTCCTTCAGCGCGTCGAGGGTCGCCGCGACCTGCACCTTGGGATAACGCTCGGCGAGGTCGTTGACGATGCTGCCGAGCTGGCCCTTGCGGATTTCGTAGTTGACGAACGGGTAGTCCGCCGGCAGCGCGTCATTGAAAAGCGCCCGCCCCAGCGTGGTCTCCAGCAGAAACATGTCGCCGGGCTGCCAGCCGTTCTGCGATTCCCAGGTTCGCGGCGGTACATCGTCGCGCAGCCGGATCGAGATCCTGGCCTGCAGGTCGAGCACGCCGGCGTCATAGGCCATGACCGCCTCGGCCGGCGAGCCGAACACCCGGCCCTCGCCCTTGGCGCCCGTCGTCTCCGTGGTCAGGTAGAAGATGCCGAGCACCATGTCCTGGGTCGGCGAGGTGATCGGGCGACCGTGCGCAGGCGACAGGATGTTGTTGGACGAGAGCATGAGGACCCGGGCCTCTGCCTGCGCCTCCGCCGACAGCGGCAGGTGCACCGCCATCTGGTCGCCGTCGAAGTCGGCGTTGAACGCCGTACACACCAGCGGGTGGATCTGGATGGCCTTGCCTTCGACCAGCTGAGGCTCGAACGCCTGGATGCCGAGCCGGTGCAGCGTCGGCGCGCGGTTGAGGAGCACCGGGTGCTCGCCGATGACCTCCTCCAGCACGTCCCACACGACGGGGCGGGCCCGCTCGACCATGCGCTTGGCGCTCTTGATGTTCTGCGCGTGGTTGAGGTCGACGAGCCGCTT
>JBBSIN010000007.1:0-53059 GCA_038232055.1 Mycobacteriales bacterium | reverse complement strand
CGGTCGGCGGGATCGACATGTTGAGCCGCAGCTCCTCCGCCGACACGAACTTGGCCGGGTCGACGTCCCTGTTGATCATCTGCGAGTTGAGATCGGCGTTCAGCCCAGCACCGACCGGCCCGCATGCCTTGCACACGCCGTGCCGGCCGGCCGGGGCGACCCTCGCCCCGGCCGTCCGGCCGTGTGCCGGACGGCCGGTGCGATCGGGCTATCGGCACGGCGACCGTTCGGCGCTTGGGTCGCCCGTCGCGCCTCCATACCGTCGAAGTTGACGGGCTGGCCGCACACGGGGGTTGCGGCCGGCCCGCTCCTCGTGCGGCGGCGTTACACTCGGAGCTATGACCGGGCCGATGATCGTCGTACGCCTGCTCCTCGCCGGGCCGCGCTGACCAGGCTTTCTCATCAGCGCGGCGAAACCCCTCCCCGGAGGGGTTTTCTGCTGCCCGGCGACCGAAGGAGTTCGCAATGACCGACACCTATGACCCGAACGCGCTGGTCGACCGGTGGCTCCCGATCTGGGAGCAGCGGGGCATCTTCGAGGCCGGCGGGCCGGACGACGAGCGGCCACGGAAGTACGTCGTCGACATGTTTCCTTACCCGTCGGGTGACCTGCACATGGGTCATGCCGAGGCGTTCAGCATCGGTGACGCGATCGCCCGTTTCGCCATGATGCGCGGCGCCAACGTGCTGCATCCGATCGGCTGGGACTCCTTCGGGCTGCCCGCCGAGAACGCCGCGTTCAGGCGCGGGCTGGACCCACGCGACTGGACCTACGCCAATATCGCCGTACAGGCCGAGTCGTTCCGGCGGTTCGGCATCTCCTTCGACTGGCGCACCCGGCTGCACACCAGCGACCCGCAGTACTACCGCTGGACTCAGTGGATCTTCCTGCGGCTCTACCGGCAGGGGCTGGCCTACCGCAAGGCGTCGCTCGTCAACTGGTGTCCGGTCGACCAGACGGTGCTAGCCAACGAGCAGGTGATCGCCGGCCGGTGCGAGCGCTGCGACTCAGTGGTGACGAAGCGCAACCTGACCCAGTGGTTCTTCGCCATCACCAGGTACGCCGACCGGTTGCTCGAGGACATGGTGCCGTTGGAGGGTCGCTGGCCGGAGCACGTCCTCACCATGCAGCGCAACTGGATCGGTCGCTCGACCGGCGCCCACGTCGACTTCGCCGTGCAGGGCCGGCTGGAGCCGGTCCGGGTCTTCACGACGAGGCCCGACACGCTCTACGGCGCTACGTTCTTCGTCGTCGCGGCCGACTCGGCGCTGGCCGACGAGCTCTGCGCCGACGACCGACGCGCCGAGTTCACGTCGTACGTCGAGACAGTGCGTTCCGAGAGCGAGATCGAGCGGATGCGGGAGGACCGGCCGAAAACCGGTGTCTTCCTCGGCCGGCACGCGATCAACCCGCTCAGCGGCGAGCGGATCCCGGTCTACGCCGCGGACTACGTGCTGGCCGAGTACGGCACCGGCGCCATCATGGCCGTGCCCGCCCACGACCAGCGCGACCTCGACTTCGCCCGCGCGTTCAGCTTGCCGGTGCGCATGGTCGTCGACACGGGCAACGCCGATCCTGCCTTGACCGGCATCGCCACGACCGGCGACGGCGTGCTGGTCAACTCCGGGCCGTACGACGGCCTGCGCAAGGCGGCGGCGATCCAACGGGTCACCGACGACCTCGCAGCCAAGGGGCTCGGCGAGCCGGCGGTGACCTATCGGCTGCGCGACTGGCTGCTGTCCCGCCAGCGCTACTGGGGCGCGCCGATCCCGATCGTGTACTGCGACGCGTGCGGTGAGGTCGCCGTACCCGATGACGAGTTGCCGGTGCGGCTGCCGGAGTCCGGCTACTCACTGCGTCCCGAGGGTGGCCTCTCACCGCTGCAGTCCGCCACCGACTGGGTGCGCACCACCTGTCCCCGCTGTGGCGGCGAGGCACGTCGCGACACCGACACGATGGACACGTTCGTCGACTCGTCGTGGTACTTCCTGCGCTATCCATCGGCGCACGACGAGCGGCAGGCATTCGACCCGGGGCAACTGCGCCGGTGGGCGCCGGTCGACCAGTACGTCGGCGGTGTCGAGCACGCGATCCTGCACTGCCTCTACTCGCGCTTCCTGGTCAAGGTGCTGCACGACGCCGGAGACCTCGACTTCGTCGAGCCGTTCGAGGCGCTGATCAACCAGGGTCAGGTCATCATGGCGGGCGCCTCGATGTCGAAGTCGAAGGGCAACCTGGTCAACCTGCAGGAGGAGATCGCCAAGTACGGGCCGGACGCCGTACGGGTGACGATGCTCTTCGCCGGCCCGCCGGAGGACGACATTGACTGGGCCGACGTCTCTCCCACCGGCTCCGGCAAGTGGTTGGCGCGGGTATGGCGGTTGTCCGGCGAGATCGGCCGGGCGGCATTGGAGAGCGACCCCGGGTCCGGCACCTCGCACCTGCGGCAGGTCACGCATCGGACGATCGACGAGGTGACCCGGCTCATGACCGGCAGCCGGTTCAACGTGGCCATCGCGCGGCTGATGGAGCTCACGTCCGCGCTGCGCAAGGCGGTGGACGGTGGCGCGATGGATTCGCCGGCCGAGGCGGCCGCGGTGCGGGAGGGCGGCGAGGCGCTGGCCCGCATGCTGTCCGTCTTCGCGCCGTTCGTGGCCGAGGACTCCTGGGCGCGGATGGGGCAGCAGCCGACCGTGCACGAGGCGGGATGGCCGACCGCCGATCCGGCCCTGGTCGTGCAGGACGTCGTCACCTGCGTGGTGCAGGTGGCCGGAAAGGTACGCGACCGGCTGCAGGTATCAGCGCAAATCGGGGCGGAGGAGTTGCGATCGATCGCGTTGACGACCGATGGGGCGCGTCGGGCGCTGGACGGTCGGGGGGTGCAGACGGTCATCGTCCGGCCGCCAAAGCTCGTCAACATCGTGCCGGTCTAACCTGCCGCGATGTGAGCTTCGTACCGCGCGTCGCCGTCGTCACCGACTCGACGGCGTACCTACCGGTCGGGCTCGCCGAGCAGCAGCACGTCACGGTGGTCCCGCTGCACATCGTCCTAGCCGGCACAACCGCTCTCGAAGGCCGCGACGTCACGCCCGCTGACGTGGCCATGGCGCTCGCTTCACGGCGTGGCAGCGTGACGACCTCACGACCGGCGCCCGCCGACTTCCGTCGCGCGTACGACGCCGCGGCTGCGGCGGGGGCCACCGCTGTCGTCACGGTGCACATCTCCGGCGAGCTGTCCGGCACGGTGGCCTCGGCCCGCCTGGCGGCGGTCGGCGGCCCGGTCGAGGTGCGGGTGGTCGACTCCCGTTCGACGGCGATGGGGCTCGGCTTCGCCGTGCTGGAAGCGGCGGAGGCCGCGGGGGCGGGTGCCGATGTGGACGAGGTCGAGCAGCGGGCGATCGTCACTGCGGCCGGTACCACCACGCTGTTCTGCGTCGACACGCTGGAGTACCTGCGGCGGGGTGGTCGCATCGGCGCGGCGGCCGCCTTGGTCGGGACCGCGCTCGCCGTACGACCGATCCTGCAGGTCGTGGACGGGCGGATCGCCATAGCGGAGAAGGTGCGGACGACGTCCCGAGCGGTGGCCCGGCTCGCCGAGCTCGCCGTATCGGCCGCCGGGGACGGCCCCGTCGACATCGCGGTCCACCACCTGGCGGTGCCGGAGCGGGCCCGGGCGCTGGCCGAGCGACTGCGCGCCTCCTTGCCCGGACTGGTATCACTGCATGTGTCCGAGGTCGGAGCGGCCGTCGGCGCGCACACCGGACCGGGCGTGCTGGGTGTCGTGGTCTCGCGCCGCTGAGCTTGTTCACACCGAGCTTGTCCACACCGAGCTTGTCCACACCGCCGATCCGTCGGGCGTGGCCGTTGTGCACAGCGCGTCGATCGTCCAGCGCCCCGTCCGCCCGGCGGCCCTACGGTCGATTTCGTGCCGGTCCCTCTGCCCTTGGCCGACGACCAGCGGCCATCACTCGGGCGCTGGCTCGCCACCATCGCCGAACGACTGCCGTTCGCGTCGAGTGGTGTCCGCATTGCGCCAGCGTGGCCAGCCGCGGTGGGGCTCGTGCTCATCGCCGCTGTCGCAGCCGCCGCCGCGGGGCTCCTCCTGCTGCGTGCGCAGCCGCACGCGGTGCCGGCGCCGCCTCGGCTCGCCGGGCCGCCGGCGGCCGTCCCGCCCACTGCATCTGCCTCGGCCTCGCCGGCGCCCACGGCGCTGCTGGTCGTCGACGTGGTGGGCCTAGTGCGGCGACCGGGTGTCGTCCGGCTGCCGGCCGGTTCGCGGGTGGTCGACGCGCTGGCCGCGGCCGGTGGACTTCGCCGGGGCGCGCAGTCGGGCATGCTCAATCTCGCGGCCGTGCTCGCTGATGGGCAACAAGTGGTGGTCGGGGCGGCGTCACCGGGCGGCTTACCGCAGGCTGACGGGACGGGTGCCGGCGGCCCGGCCGCCGCTCCTTCGGGTGTCGCGCCTTCGGCTACCGGGCCGATCCTCGATCTCAACACCGCGACGGCCGAGCAGCTCGACACCCTGCCCGGCGTGGGCCCGGTGCTGTCTCAGCGCATCCTCGACTGGCGTACGGCCCACGGTCGGTTCACGACCATCGAGCAGCTCACCGAGGTCGGTGGCATCGGCGAACGCAGGCTTGCCGAGCTTCGTCTGCGAGTCCGGGTGTGACGGAGAGTCCGGGTGTGACGGAAGGTGTTGCCCTCGATGCCCGGCTCGCCGTGCCAGCCGTTGCGGCATGGGCCTCCGCGGCTGTTGCGCTCGGCCTGCCGTCGACGTTGTTCGTCGCCGTCGTGGCGGCCGCCGGAGTTCTCGCCGCCGCCGCCGCCGCGCTGCTGGTGCTGCGGCGGTCACCGACGGCGGTCACCGCGGCGGCCACCATCGGCTGCGCTGCGGCCGCGATGGCCAGCGCTGGGTTGCATGGTCGTGCGGCGCGTCCGCCGGAGCTCGTAGCGCTTGCGCGTGACGGTGCCGGCGTCCAGGTCACGTTGGTGCTCACCGGTGATCCACAGCGGCTGCCGACCACACCGTCGACGAGCGTCTGGCGGCGACCCCTGGTGCGCGTTCCCGCCCGCATCGAAGCTGTAGCGGCGGCCGGCCTCGACCTGCGGCTGCGCGCTCCCGTCGTCGTGCTCGCACCCCAGGAGGGTTGGGAGCCGCTCCTTCCCGGCCAACGGGTCACGGCCAGCGGTCGGCTGCGTCCCGCGCGTCCCGGCGACCTGGATAGTGCCGTCGTGCTGATTCGGGGACCTCCGGGCGAGGTCCGGTCAGCCGGTGTGGTCCAGCGCGCTGCGGGGAGGATCCGCGCCGGCCTGCGGCGAGCCGTCGAGGTGCTGCCCGCAGGTCCCGCCGCGCTGCTTCCCGGGTTGGTCGTCGGCGATACCGCTCGGCTGCCGCCCGATGTGGTCGACGACTTTCGCGTCACCGGTCTCACGCACCTGGTCGCCGTCAGCGGCGCCAATCTCGCGATCGTCGTCGGCACCGTTGTCGGGCTTACCCGGCGTCTGGGCGCGGGGCGTCGCCTGGCCGGGGCGGTCGCCGCGCTGGCCGTCCCGGCCTTCGTCGTCGTGGCCCGACCGTCGCCGAGCGTGCTGCGAGCCGCTGTCATGGGCTGCGTCGTACTCGCCGGGGCGCATGCGGGGCGCCGGTCCTCGGCGCTGCCGGCCCTGAGCGCTGCGACGATCTGCCTCGTCCTCGTCGACCCGTTGCTCGCCCGGTCAGCGGGCTTTGCGTTGTCGGTGCTCGCCACCGCCGGCATCGTGGTTCTCGCGGTCCCACTTCGTGAACGGCTGCCGGCCCGGTTGCCGCGATGGCTGGCTGAGGCGCTCGCCGTGCCGCTTGCCGCCCAGATCGCCTGCGCCCCGCTCATCGTGGCGGTGTTCGGTCGGCTCAGCCTGGTCGCCATCCCGGCCAACGCACTGGTGGCGCCCGCCGTAGCACCCGCGACCATCGCGGGTGCGGCGGCTGCCGTCGTCGCCCCCGTTCTGCTGCCGGTAGCCCATGTCCTCGCCTATGTCGCGGAGCCCCCGACGGCCTGGCTGCTACTCGTCGCGCACGCCGGAGCCGGTATTCCTGGGGCGCAGGTGACCTGGGTGTCCGGGCCAGCCGGGGCCGGCCTACTGCTGCTCGCGGCCGGCACTGCCGCCATGTCGCTGCGGTATCGACCGGTGCAGTCGGCTACCGCCGTCGCGGTCGCGGCGTCCATCACGACGGTTGGCGTCGTGAGCATCGGGACGACGGGCTGGCCGCCGAAGGGGTGGGCCATGGTCGCCTGCGACGTCGGCCAAGGCGATGCGCTCGTGCTCTCGGTCGGCCCGGCCACGGCCGTCGTCGTCGATGCCGGCCCCGATCCGCGCCTAGTCGATCACTGTCTCCGCGACCTGCACGTTCGACGCGTCCCTCTCGTCGTGCTCAGCCATCTGCATGCGGACCACGTCGAGGGCCTGCCCGGCGTGCTCAGACACCGGCCAGTCGGGGCGGTCGAGATCGGACCCCTCGACGAGCCGGCCCCCGAGCACGCGCGAGTACAACGATGGGCAGCAAGCGCTGGGATGCCGGTGCTGCGCGCTGCCGACGGCGAACGCCGTACGGTGGGAGCGTTGAGCTGGGAGGTCATCGCTCCATCGCACGCTTTCGCCGGCACCGACTCCGATCCCAACAACTCCTCCCTCGTGTTGCGAGTGACCCTTTCTGGCTTCACGGCACTGCTGTCCGGCGATGTCGAACTGGCGGCGCAGAGCGAGCTGCTGGACTCCGGCCGGGACGTGACCGCGGATGTCCTCAAGGTGCCGCACCACGGTTCGAACCGGCAGCTGCCCGAGTTCCTCGACCGGGTGGGCGAACGGCTGGCGGTCGCCTCCGTCGGCGCGCACAACGACTACGGACATCCGGCGCCGACCACGATGGCGCGGCTCACCGCCGACGGCGCGCGCACCTTTCGCACCGACCGCAACGGGCCAGTCGCGATCCTCCGGCGGGGTGATGCCATCGTGGCCGTGGCGCGCCACGGCGTCGGGGCACCGCCGGTCGGCGTCCACCTGGCCGAGCGTCTGCCGCGCCAGCAGCATCCCCAGCCACTACCGCCGACGCTGCCGTTGCAGCCGCAGCCACCACAACCTGCGGCGAGCGGGTCGGTCACCGGACGCCCGGCCGCCGTGCCGGTTGCGGCGAAAGCGCTGCCCACCGCAGAGCGGGCGGATGCCGGCATCGGGGCGGCCAATTCGACGGCGCAGCGCGACCTGTCGCAACCGGCGTGGGCGCGCGGTCCCCCGGCGCCGCCTGCGTGCGTGCGCGGGCCGCCGGCCGCCGGCGCCGCCTCGCCTGCGTGGGATGCTGCTCCGGTGTCAGTTGGCGACCCTTCGCCTCGTTCGGTGGCGGGGCTGACCCTCGTCGTCGGCGACGAGGAGCTCCTGGTCGATCGGGCGGTGAGCCGCCTCGTCGCCGCGCTCCGGAGCGACGAGCCCGAGACCGACGTGGTCGAATCCGCGTGTTCCGCGCTTGCACCGGGCGACCTCGCGACCCAGCTTTCGCCATCGCTGTTCGGCGCGGCACGGTGTGTCGTCCTGCGCGACGCTCAAGATGTCGGCAAGGAGATCGCGGCCGAGCTGCTTCGGGTGCTGCCCAGCGTCGATGACGCGGCCGTCGTCGTCACACACGCCGGTGGCGCCAAGGGCAAGGCGCTCCTGGACGCCCTGCTGACGGCGAGCGTGCGGGTCGTGCGGTGCGCCAAGGTGACCAGCCCGGCGGAGCGCATCGAGTTCGTCGTGGCCGAGCTGCGCGCCGCTGGTCGGCGCATCGCCCCGGATGCGGCGGCCGCACTCGTCACCACAGTGGGCAACGACCTCCGCGAGCTCGCCACGGCGTCCCAGCAACTTCTCGACGACACCGAAGGAACCGTCGACGAGGCCATCGTCGCGCGGTACCACCGCGGGCGCGCCGATGCGACCGGCTTCGCGGTGGCCGACCGTGCCGTCGAGGGTGACACCGGCGGTGCACTGGAAGTGCTGCGTTGGGCGCTGGACATCGGCGTGGCGCCGGTGCTCGTGACCAGTTCGCTCGCCGCCAACCTGCGGCTCATCGCAAAGGTTGCCGGCGAAGGTCGCGGCCACCCCGGCCGGATCGCCAAGTCACTTGGGCAACCGACATGGAAGGTCGAGAAGGCGATGCGCTGGTCACGCGGCTGGTCGCCGCCCGCCCTGTCCGCCGCCGTCCGCGCCGTCGCCGTCGCCGACGCGGACATCAAGGGCGGTGCGGCGGATGCGGGCTATGCGGTCGAGCGGGTGGTCCTCGCCGTGGCCTCGGCTCGCCACGCTCGGTGACCCGGCGCGGTACGGGAAGCAGCGGTCGCTACAGGGTGGCGATCCGCTTGGCCATCGCAGACTTCTTGTTCGCCGCCTGGTTGGGGTGAATGACGCCCTTGCTTGCGGCCTTGTCGAGCACCCGGCTGGCATCGTTCAGCAGCGGCAGCGCTGACGCCGCGTCGCCGGAGTCGGCCGCCTCGCGGAACTTGCGCACCGCAGTCTTGACCGAGGACTTCACTGCCTTGTTGCGCAGCCGCGCCTTCTCGTTTGTGCGGATGCGCTTGATCTGCGACTTGATGTTCGCCACGCGGAGAGACCTCGGTTACGTCGTCGGATGGTGATGCGCGCTTCTTCCTGCGCGCGAACGGCGCCTAGGTTATCACCGGGTGCGCCTTGGTCAGCTTCGCGAGCGTTGCCTCCAGTCAAGCTCACTGGCGCCGCGACCCGTCGGACTTCACCCGACCGGCCGGCGTACGCCAGGGCAAGTCCATGACCCGTGCGACCATGGATCTCGTGCCGCCCGCTCCCAAGCCTGCGCCGAGCCGCACCGATCCGGATCGGATCCGCAACTTCTGCATCATCGCCCACATTGACCATGGCAAGTCGACGCTGGCCGACCGCATGCTGGAGGTCACGGGGATCGTCGCCGGGCGGCAGATGCGCGCCCAGTACCTAGACCGGATGGACATCGAGCGCGAGCGGGGGATCACCATCAAGGCGCAGAACGTGCGCCTGCCGTGGACGTACGACGGAGGCCGACACGTCCTGCACCTCATCGATACCCCGGGTCACGTGGACTTCTCCTACGAGGTGTCGCGCTCGCTCGCCGCCTGCGAGGGCGCCGTTCTCCTTGTCGACGCGGCGCAGGGCATCGAGGCCCAGACGCTGGCCAACCTCTACCTGGCCCTCGAAAACGACCTGCATATCCTCCCGGTGCTCAACAAGATCGACCTGCCGGCCGCCCAGCCGGACAAGTACGCCGAGGAGCTCGCGCACGTCATCGGCTGTGACCCCGCCAGCGTGCTACGGGTAAGCGCGAAAACCGGAGCGGGAGTTCCCGACCTGCTCGACCTCATCGTCCGTGACGTGCCGCCACCCCGCGGCGACCCCGACGCACCACCGCGGGCGCTCATTTTCGACAGCGTGTACGACGTCTTCCGCGGCGTCATCACCTACGTCCGGGTGGTCGACGGCCAGCTGACGACCCGGGACCGCTGCCTCATGATGTCGACCGGCGCGGCGCACGAGACCCTCGAAGTCGGCGTCATCTCGCCGGACCCCATCCCGACCGGCTTTCTCGGCGTCGGCGAGGTTGGCTACGTCATCCCGGGCGTGAAGGACGTGCGGCAGGCTCGGGTCGGCGACACGATGACCTCGGCCGGCAAGCCGGCGCGCACGATGCTGGCCGGCTACCGCCACCCGAAGCCGATGGTCTACTCCGGTCTCTATCCCATCGACGGCAGCCAGTACCCGCTGCTGCGCGATGCCCTCGACAAGCTGCAGCTCAACGACGCCGCGTTGGTCTACGAGCCGGAGACGTCGCTCGCGCTCGGCTTCGGCTTCCGCTGCGGTTTCCTCGGGCTACTGCACCTGGAAATCGTCCGCGAGCGCCTCGAGCGTGAATTCGACCTCTCGCTCATCTCGACCGCGCCGAACGTCGTCTACTCCGTGACGGTGGAGTCCGGTGACGAGATCGTGGTGACGAACCCGAGCGACTGGCCAACGGCGAAGATCACCGAGATCCGGGAGCCGGTGGTCACGGCGATGCTGCTGTTGCCCAACGACTACGTCGGTGCCGTCATGGAGCTCTGCCAGTCGCGGCGCGGTGTGCTCCTCGGCATGGACTACCTGTCCCAGGACCGGGTCGAGCTCCGCTACACGCTGCCCCTCGGTGAGATCATCTTCGACTTCTTCGACCAGTTGAAGTCGCGGACCCGTGGCTACGCATCACTGGACTACGAGCCGGCCGGCGAGCAGGACGCGCAGCTCGTCAAGGTCGACATTCTCCTCCAGGGGGAGCCGGTCGACGCGTTCAGCGCGATCGTGCACAAGGACAAGGCGTACGCGTACGGCGTCGCGATGGCACAGAAGCTGCGCGAGCTCATCCCCCGGCAGCAGTTCGAGGTGCCGATCCAGGCTGCCATCGGCTCCCGGGTGATCGCGCGGGAAAACATCCGCGCGATCCGGAAGGACGTTCTCGCCAAGTGCTACGGCGGTGACATCACCCGTAAGCGCAAGCTGCTCGAGAAGCAGAAGGAAGGAAAGCGCCGGATGAAGATGGTCGGCCGGGTGGAGGTGCCGCAGGAGGCCTTCATCGCCGCACTGTCCACCAATCCGAGCTGAGCGCGCCAGATCTGTCGCACCTCTCCCTCATGCTGCGGGCATGAGGCGAAGGGGGCACCATGACAGTCATGAGTACGACCGCGGCTCCAGCAAGTTGGCTTCCGCACGGTCGACCGCTCACCGCCGACGACCTCGAACATGCACCGGAGGACGGCCACCGCTACGAGCTGATTGACGGGGTGCTCATCGTGACCCCGGGGCCGACTCCACCGCACCAGTCGGTGCAGCTGCGGCTCGCGCTGCTGCTGCATCCGCTGCTTCCCCCAGACCTGCGGGTGCTGATGGCACCGCTCGACGTACTGCTGGCACCCGACACCGTCGTCCAGCCAGATATCCTGGTCGCCCGGTTCGCCGACTTCGGGCCGAAGAACCTGCCGGCGGCACCGGTGCTCGCCGTCGAGGTGCGCTTGCCGAGCACCGCGCTCATTGACAGCAACCTCAAAAAGGCGAGGTACGAACGCGCCGGGATCCTCTCGTACTGGATTGTCGACCCGGACCCCGACGATCCCGTGGTGACGGTCTTCGAGCTGAGCGAGGATGGGCGCTACGTCGAACGTGCGTCCGTCCGCGGTGGCGACTCGATCGCGCTGGATCGACCGTTTCCGGTCACGCTGGTGCCGGTCGACCTCGTCGCGGATCTCAAGCCGCGATGAGCGGGCGGGTGCGGCTGATCCGCGGCGACGAGCTCGAGTCGGCCGATCCGACGCCGGGGATGCGACGAGAGGCCGCCGTGGTGTCCGGGGAGTTGTGGTCCGGCCTGGTGCACACCCAGTCCGGTGCGGTCTCCGGTTGGCACCACCACGGCGAGCACGAGACGAGCCTGTACGTCGTACGCGGCCGGCTGCGCCTCGAGTTCGGGCCCGGCGGCGGCGCGGCCGTCGAGGCCGGTCCGGGGGATTTCCTGCACGTGCCGCCGCGTACCGTGCACCGCGAGAGCAATCCCGGCGAGGAGCGGTCGACGGCGGTCATCGCCCGCGCGGGCAACGGCCCGACGACCGTCAACGTGGAGCGCCCTGCGCCGGACTGATGCGGCAGCATCGATCGGCATGCCCGTCGGCGACCCTGTGGATGGAACACCGTTTCTGTCGCACCCGGACGGCAGCGTTTGGACGTGCCCAGCCAACGTCATCGTGAGGAGCCGACATGTCCGCTCGACCCGCTCCCGCAGAGCCGAAGCTCTCCGAACGCGACCTGCTTGTGTGGGAGCTGCTCGTCAAGGGTCGCCCGTTCGACGTCAAGCCGCGTCCGGATCGGACCTTTCAACCGGACCTCGTCGTCGTGCGCTCAGCGGATCTCGACGACCGGACGCTCGGCCGACCGGCCCCGTTGCCCATCGTCCCGTTGCTCATCGTCCCGTTGCTCATCGTCGAGGTGCGATCGCACAGCTCTGGCCTTTACGACCGCACCCGTGGCCCCGCGCCGCCGGGGAGGAGGCGTACGACGCCTGGCGCCCGCTCCCAGTGCGCGTGACCGCGCGCTGACCTGGGGACAGGTATGGATGGGCGCTCCGGGGTGGACGGTGGAGTGACTCCATGCTCCCAGCACCGTGAGGACTCCACGCCGCGGGCGACACTGGGTAGGTGCCCTCCGTGCTGCCCGACGGCGACCCCGTCCCCAACGACGGCGGGCTGCCGGCAACTGCCCTGGAGTTGCTCGGCACTCGTCCGTTCGGGATCTACGTACACGTGCCGTTCTGCGCCACGCGGTGCGGCTACTGCGACTTCAACACCTACACGTCTGCCGAGCTGGGTGGCGACGCCACCCGGGCGGCGTACGTCGACAGCGTGGTGGCGGAGGTGCGGCTGGCTCGTCGGGTGATGGGCGACGCGGAGCTTCCGGTCCAGACTGTGTTTCTCGGCGGTGGCACGCCGACGCTGCTGCCGGCCGAGCAGCTCGGCCGGATCCTCCGTGTGGTGGCAGCGGAGTTCGGTCTCGCGCCGGACGTCGAGGTGACGAGCGAGGCCAACCCGGAGTCTGTCGACCCGGCGTACCTGCACCGGCTGCGCGCCGCCGGCGTCAACCGGCTCAGCGTCGGCATGCAATCTGCCCGGCAGCACGTGCTCGCGGTCCTTGATCGCCGGCACATCCCGGGCAGAGCGGAGTCGGTGGTTGGCTGGGCGCACGCGGCCGGCTTCGACAGCGTCAGCGTCGACCTGATCTATGGCGCTCCGGGAGAGAGCCTCGACGACTGGCGGGCGAGCCTCGATGCCGCGGTCGCGGCCGGTCCGGAACATGTGTCCGCGTACTCGCTCATCGTCGAGGAGGGCACTCGCCTGGCGCGGCGGGTCGGCCATGGCGAGCTGAGCGCTCCCGACGACGACGACCTGGCGGACAAGTACGAGCTGGCCGACGACACGTTCGGGGCGGCCGGCCTGGCGTGGTACGAGGTGAGCAACTGGGCGCGGCCAGGGCACGAGTGCCGGCACAATTTCGGCTACTGGCGCGGCGCGGACTGGTGGGGGATTGGCCCGGGAGCGCACAGCGCGGTCGGCGGCGTCCGGTGGTGGAACCGCAAGCATCCGGCCGCCTACGCGGCCCGGCTCGCAGCCGGGTCATCCCCCGCCCAGGGCCGGGAGGTGGTCGGCCCGGCCGAGCGCCGAATGGAGCGGTTCCTGCTCGGGCTTCGGCTGGCCGAGGGCCTGTCGCTCGCGGAGGTCGACGCCTGCGCGGCAGTTCCCGACCTGCTGGCCGAGGGCCTGCTCGATCCTGTCGCCCACGCTGGCGGGCGCGCGCAACTGACCCGGCGGGGACGGCTGCTTGCCGACGGCGTGGTTCGCCGGCTGCTCGACTGAGCAAGGCGGTAGGGGTCGCGCTGCGGCGGTACCAGGCTGGCCGCGTCGTACACTTGGCACTCCGAAACGTCGAGTGCCAGCAGTCGTCACAACTAACGGGGAGGAGGTCTGACCGTGCTCGATGACCGCAAGCTCGAGGTGCTGCGCGCCATCGTCGAGGACTTCGTCTCCACCAACGAGCCGGTCGGTTCCAAGGCGCTCGTCGAGCGGCACAACCTGCGCGTCTCCCCGGCGACGATTCGCAACGACATGGCTGCCCTCGAGGAGGGGGGCTACATCGCCCAGCCGCACACCAGCGCTGGGCGGGTCCCTACCGACAAGGGTTACCGGCTCTTCGTCGACCGGCTCTCGTCGGTCAAGCCGCTGACGCCGGCGGAGCGACGGGCGATCCAGACGTTCCTGGAAGGCGCGGTCGATCTCGACGACGTCGTACGCCGCACCGTGCGACTGCTCGCCCAGGTCACCCGGCAGGTCGCGGTGGTGCAGTATCCGTCGCTGTCCAGGTCGGCGGTCCGCCACGTGGAGCTGGTGCTGCTCGCGCCGGCCAGGGTGCTGCTGGTCCTCATCACCGACACCGGTCGGGTCGAGCAGCGGGTGGTGGAGTTCGCCGAGATGATCCCCGAGGACGCCGTCGCCGGCGTGCGTGCGGCGCTCAACGCCCGGGTGGCCGGCCGCCTGCTCAGCGAGGCTGCCGCGGCGATCGCGGACCTGGTTGAGAGCTTCCCCGCGGAACGGCGACCTTTCGTGACCGCTGTGCTCTCGACGATGCTCGAGACGCTGGTGGAGCACCCGGACGAGCGAGTCGTCCTTGCCGGCACGGCGAATCTCACCCGTTTCTCGCTGGACTTCCCGCTCACGATCCGCCCCGTGCTCGAGGCGCTCGAGGAGCAGGTCGTGCTCCTGCGCCTGCTCGGCGAGGCGACCGATCCGGCGACGGTGAGCGTGCGGATCGGGGCGGAGAACCTGCACGAGGCGCTGCGCACCACCTCCGTCGTGTCGACGTCGTACGGCGCCGGTGGTCAGGCACTGGCCTCCCTCGGCGTCCTCGGGCCGACTCGCATGGACTATGCGGGCACAATCGGGGCGGTGCGAGCCGTCGCGCGCTACGTCGGCCAGATTCTGGCGGGGACCTAGTCGATGGCCGAGCACTACGCGGTTCTCGGCGTACGCCGCGACGCCACGTCCGAGGTGGTCAAGATGGCCTACCGGCGGCTGGCCCGCGAGCTGCACCCTGACATCAACCCGGATCCCGCGACGCAGGAGCGCTTCAAGGAGGTCACCGCGGCGTACGAGGTGCTCTCCGACCCGGAGAAGCGACGCATCTACGACCATGGTGGTGACCCGTTGTCAGCCGCGGGGTCCGGTGGCTCGCCCTTCGGCGGTTTCGCCGGGTTCGGCGACATCATGGACGCCTTCTTCGGCGGCGCGGGAGGTCGCGGTCCGCGCAGTCGGATCCGGCAGGGTGCCGACGCGCTCATCCCACTCGACCTTGAGCTGGTCGAGGCGGCGTTCGGCGCGACCCGGGAGCTGACGGTGGACACCGCCGACGTCTGCCCGGTCTGTGGCGGCTCGGGCTGCGCCCCGGGAACGCATCCCGAAACCTGCCCCACGTGTCGCGGTCGCGGTGAGGTCTCCTCCGTGCAGCGGTCATTCCTCGGGCAGGTCATGACCTCCCGCCCCTGTCCGGCCTGCGCCGGCGTCGGCACCCGAATCGCCCACCCCTGCTCCGAGTGCGGCGGCGAGGGCCGGGTCCGCGCTCGGCGGACCATCTCGGTTCAAGTTCCGGCCGGCGTCGAGGACGGCATGCGGATCCGGCTCTCCGGCCAGGGTGAGGTCGGCCTCGGTGGCGGACCGCCCGGTGACCTCTATGTCGAGATTCGTGAGCGCGAGCATCCGGTCTTCACCCGTGACGGTGCCGACCTGCACTGCCAGGTCACGCTGCCGATGACAGCCGCTGCGCTGGGCACGCACGTCAAGCTGGAGACGCTCGACGGCGAGGAGAGCCTCGACATCCGTGCCGGCACCCAGCCCGCCACCGTGCTGACGCTGCGCGGTCGAGGTGTCCCCCGGCTCGCGACGGACGGCCGTACGCGCGGCGACGTCCATGTCCACGTTGAGGTCCGCACCCCCACGCGCCTCGACGGCGAGCAGGAGCAGCTGCTGCGCGACCTCGCCGGGCTGCGGAGCGAGGAGCATCCGGACGGTGCGGAGCCGGGACCGGTCGGGGGTCAGGGGCGACTGTTCTCCCGGCTGCGGGACGCCTTCGGCGGCCGGTGACGGCACCGAGGTTCCTCGCGCCGACCGGCGCACTCGAGGCGAACCGGGTGCGACTGGGCGGCTCGGAGGGGCGGCATGCCGCCGCCGTACGCCGGCTGCGCCGCGGCGAGCGGGTCGATCTCTGTGACGGGTCCGGCGTCGTCGTCGAGGGCCTCGTGCACGCCGCCGGACCCGACTGGCTGGAGGTCGACGTACAACACCGCACGCGGGTCGAGCCCGCCCAGCCGCGGCTCGTCGTCGCGCAGGCGTTGGCCAAGGGAAACCGCAGCGAACTGGCGGTGGAGCTCCTGACGGAGGTCGGCGTCGACGAGATCCTGCCCTGGGGGGCCGAGCGCTCGGTCGCACAGTGGCGCGGGGAACGGGGCGCGAGATCGCTGGAACGCTGGCGATCGACCGCCCGCGAAGCCGCCAAGCAGGCACGCCGCGCCTGGCTGCCGGTGGTTCCCGAGCCGGTCACCACGGCCGAGCTCGTCCGCCGGTTGCACGCCGCTGCCCTCGGCGTGGTGCTGCACGAGTCGGCGCGACACCCCCTCGTCTCGGTGCCCGTCCCGGTGACCGGCGACGTCGTGCTCGTCATCGGCCCCGAGGGCGGCCTCGCCGAAGACGAGGTCACTGCCTTGACGGCGGCCGGCGGACTGGCGGCCCGGCTCGGTCCCACCGTGCTGCGTACGTCGAGCGCCGGCGCCGTCGCCGCGGGCGTGGTCCTGGCGGCTAGCGGTCGCTGGGGCTGACGTCAGTACTGCAGCAGACCGCACCCGCTCGGTGCGGGATGCGTGGCGTCGACCGTGACGTCCTTGGTGGACACGGTCGTGACGGTCGAGCCCGAGAAGCGCAGCGTGCTCTGGGTACCCGGATAGTTCACGCCGTCGGCACTTCGGCCGCTCCACGTGAAGAGCGAGCCTGCCGTGCAACCCCAGCTGTCCAGGTGCGTCGCGGAGCCGCCGGAGACCAGCCGCAACGGCGAACCCGACTGGGTCACCAGCCGGAGGCCGCCGTCGACGAGCCGGACCACCTCAGTGAGCTCCGTGGCGGCCCCGTGGCCGACCACGACGAAGATCTCGCCGTAGCCATCGCGGTCCGCGTCCTCGATCCCGATGATCCGGGGCTTGGCCGACGCGTCCGTGGCCAGAGAGATCCGCTGCTCACCGCCGGCGGACAGGCCGACGACGAGCGTTGACCCGCCCGAGGTCCCGGGCTCGATCGCCGCCTGGTCCTCCTGCCCGTCGCCGTCGACATCGCCGTTCTTGGCCGGCCGCGCCACCGGGCCTCCAGGTGCACCGCTCGCTGCCGAGAGGCGCACCGGCACCATCGCGAGCGCAAGGATGCCATCTCCCGCAGCGGACTGCTCACTGGCCACGACCATGCCGGCGGCCGCCTTGGGCAGCGTGTAGGACAGCGTCGTTCGCGGTCCGGCCGCCGCACCGCCCATCGCGTACGTCGGGCCGGCGAGGGCTGTGGCCTGCGTTCGCCGCCACAGGGCGAAGCCGATCGAGTGGTGCACCCCGTCGACCTCCGCGGCCACGGACACTGGCGAGGACAGGGCGGCCGCGAGGCCGGGACTGGTGATCTTGAGATGGTAGGCGCCCGCCCGTGTGACGACCCACGGCGTGCCGGCGCCCGCGCCGTACCTCGCGACGTGGACGACGGTCACGCCATGGACGGCCCCGTCGGCCATCTGCCGGCCGAGGGTGACGGCCTTGCCGCCGCCGCCCGGCTCGTCCGCGACATCGAGGACGCGCAGGCCCGGTACTGCGAGGAAGTCGGCAAACGCCGTGGCGGTCGTACCCGGGTCGAGCAGCTGCGGCTGGTGGGCCGGTCCGCCCTGCGCCTGCCATGCCCGTACCTGCCGGATGGAGGTGAACGGCCACGCCGGATACGGCGGCAACGCCACGGCCGGCCGGCCGGCCGGCGTCGGCGCCGGTGAGGGGCTCGCTGACGGCGACGACGGCAGTGACGGCACCGATGTCGGGGACGGTCCGCCGATCGCCGGTCGCTGGTGGTCCGAACGGAGCGTGTCGGTCGTCCCGTGGGTCAGGTTCAGGGCGAGGACGCCGCCGACCCCGAGGGCCGCGGCCGTCGACACGGCGAGGGTCGGGCGCAGCCAGCGGAGCCGGTTGCGCCGGCGGTCGATGCGTTCCCGGATGCGGGTCAGTCCCTCGCCGCTGGGCACCACCGTGTCCGCCTCCGCCAGGAGGATGTCGGCGAGGCGACGCTCGACGTCGCGAGAGGACCGCTCGGGGGGAGGAAGAGTCATGTCTGCTCCAGGACGATGCGCAGGGCGGCGAGCCCGCGCGACGCGTGACTCTTCACGGCGCCGGCGCTGATGCCCATCGCTTCCGCGATCTGTGCTTCGGAAAGGTCGGCGTAGTAGCGAAGGACGACCGCCTCGCGCTGCCGAGGGGAAAGGGCGCGCAGCGCCCGGAGAACCTCGGCCCGCTCGACGGCGGCCATCGCGGTGTGTTCGGCACTGGGTACGTCGGGCGGTGGCGCGACCGGGTGCCGTTCGACGACCTTGCCGTGCCGCAGCCTTGAGCGGGACCGGTTGACGACGGCTTGGCGCAGGTAGGCGGCAGCGCGGTCCGGGTCACGCAGGCGCCGCCATCCGCTGTGCATGGCGACGAACGAGTCCTGCACGACCTCCTCGGCCGCGCCGACGTCGTGCAGCAGCAGGGTGGCAAGTCGCACGAGTGACCGATAGTGCGCGCCGTAGAGCGCGGTGACGGCCTCGTCGGCCTGGTTCGCCCCCTGCACCGACTGCTCCCGCCGGTCGACCACACCGACGACCCTGGTCTCGGTCACGCCCGTACGACGCACTGGTCCCGCCCTCGGTTTACCTGCCCCCGACCTTTACCATGCGCGAAAGTCATCCGGCGGGAGGTGCGGCATGCACGGTGCGTCGCCCGAGCCGCGATCATGGGGTTTGGCCGCGACGGTACGGCGTGTCGCGCGGCCAAATCCCATGATCGGCGGCCGCTACCTGGTCGTCGGCCGCTACCTGGTCGGCGGCCGCTACCTGGTCGTCGGCCGCTACCCGATCAGCGGCAGTTACCTCACCGGGGAGGGAGGACCACGGTCATGATCGACAGTGATTGCCTGTTCTGCAAGGTTGTGTCGGGGGAGGTGCCCGCCACCGTCGTTCACGAATCCGACCGGGTCCTCGCCTTCCGGGACATCAACCCGCAGGCGCCCACCCATGTGCTGGTCATTACCAAGGAGCACTACCGCGACGTGGGCGCGCTCGCGGGGGCAGATCCCGACCTGCTCGGCGAGCTCGTCCGCGCCGCGGCCGCTGTCGCCGCCGACGAGGGCCTCGCCGACCGTGGCTACCGGCTGGTGTTCAACAGCGGAGGCGACGCCGGCCAGACCGTCTTGCACGTGCACGGCCACGTCCTCGGCGGCCGGGGGCTCGGCTGGCCGCCCGGCTGAGCGTCGTCTCGGCGCGGCCAGTGCTGGGTAGCATGGGCGAGGCAGGGTTCCTCAGTCGGAGAGCAGGTGCGGCCACCGCCGAGCACATGCCGGATACCCCTAACCCCACACCCAGCGCCGGATCGGTCCAGACCCGCATCGTCGTCCCCGGTGCCCACTCGATGGTCAGCCTGCTGGGGTCGCGCGACGAGCTGCTCCAGGTCATGGAGCGGGCGTTCCGCAGTGACATCCACGTACGCGGCAACGAGATCACCATCACTGGTGACCCGGCGGAGAACGCGCTCGCCGTACGCCTCTTCGAGGAGCTCATCGCGCTGCTAGAAGGCGGCAGCGTGCTGACCCGCGAGTCCGTCGAGCGCAGCCTGGCGATGCTGCGCGGCAACACCGCGGTGCGGCCGGCCGAGGTGCTGACCCTCAACATCCTCTCCACCCGTGGCCGCACGATCCGGCCCAAGACGCTGAACCAGAAGCGCTACGTCGACGCGATCGACGAGCACACGATCGTCTTCGGCATCGGGCCGGCCGGCACCGGCAAGACCTACCTCGCGATGGCCAAGGCGGTGCAGGCACTGCAGGCCAAGCGAGCCAACCGGATCATCCTGACCCGCCCGGCCGTCGAGGCCGGGGAGCGGCTCGGCTTCCTGCCCGGCACCCTGTACGAGAAGATCGACCCTTACCTGCGGCCGCTGTACGACGCCCTGCACGACATGATCGATCCCGACTCGATTCCCCGGCTGATCAGCAGCGGCACGATCGAGGTCGCGCCGCTGGCGTACATGCGCGGTCGTACGCTCAACGACGCCTTCATCCTCCTCGACGAGGCCCAGAACACCTCGCCGGAGCAGATGAAGATGTTCCTCACCCGGCTCGGCTTCGGCTCCAAGATCGTGGTCACCGGTGACGTCACCCAGGTCGACCTGCCGGCCGGTACCCGGTCCGGCCTTCGGGTGGTTCGGGAAATCCTCGACGGCGTCGAGGACGTGCACTTCACCACCCTGACGAGCAGCGACGTGGTGCGGCACCGGCTGGTGAGCGACATCGTCGACGCCTACGCGCGTTACGACGCCGGCCAGGAGGCGACCGGTGCCGCTCAGCGGGCCAGCGGCCAGCGCCGCTCCGGCCGCCGGTAGACGCCATGTCCATCGAGGTCGCCAACGAGTCCGGCATTGCCATCGACGAACCGGGGCTGGCCGGGCTCGCCCGCCACGTGCTGACCGAGATGGGCGTCCACGAGCTCGCCGAGCTCTCGGTCCTCCTCGTCGACGAGCCGGCCATGACCGCCCTGCACGAACGCTGGATGAAGACGCCCGGCTCGACCGACGTGCTCGCCTTTCCGATGGACGAGCTCGACCCCGACGGCGGCACGGGACGTGGGCGCGCCGACGACGAAGCCGCGCCCACGCTGCTCGGTGACGTGGTGCTCTGCCCGGAGGTGGCCCGCCGGCAGGCGCGCGCTGCCGGGCACGCGGCAGAGGACGAGCTGCACCTGCTGGCCACGCACGGCATCCTGCACCTGCTCGGCTACGACCACGCGGAGCCCGAGCAGGAGCGGGCGATGTTCGGCCGGCAAGCGCAGCTGCTGCAGTCGTGGCGGACCGCGCGGGACGGCCACGGAGGCGAGGACCCGTCATGATCCTCGGCGAGGCTCTCCTGCTGGTCGGTGCTGCCGTGCTGGTGGTCGTGGCCGGAGTGCTGGCCGGTATGGATGCGGCGCTGTCCCGGGTGTCCCGCGTCCGGGTCGCCGAGCTCGTCGCCGAGGGTCGCCGGGGTGCGAGGCGACTCGAGCGGGTGATCGGCAGCGAGGACGAGGGCGCGGCGCCGTACCTCAACGTCTTGCTGCTGCTGCGGGTCGCGGCCGAGCTCACCGCGACCGTGCTGGTGGCTTTCGGCTGCATCGACGTGTGGGGGACCGGCTGGCTGGCACTCCTGGTGGCGGCCGGGGCGATGACGGTGGTCAGCTACGTGCTCATCGGGGTCGCTGCACGCACCCTGGGCCGGCAGCATCCCGACACGATCGGCCTGGCCACCGCCGGCGTCGCGCTCGCGCTCACCCGACTGCTCGGCCCGGCGCCCAAGCTGCTCATCAGCATCGGCAACGCGCTCACCCCGGGAAGAGGCTTCCGCGAGGGGCCGTTCACGTCGGAGGCCGAGCTGCGCGACCTCGTCGACCTCGCCGAGGAGCGCCAGGTGATCGAGGCCGGCGAACGACGGATGATTCACTCGGTCTTCGAGCTCGGCGACACGCTCGTGCGCGAGGTCATGGTCCCGCGGACCGACATCGTGTTCATCGAGCGCGGCAAGACCGTGCGGCAGGCGCTGTCGCTGGCTCTGCGCAGCGGCTTCTCCCGCATCCCGGTGGTGGGGGAGAGCGAGGACGACGTGGTCGGTGTCGCCTACCTCAAGGACCTCGCCCGGCGCAGCTATGACTACCGCGAGGGCGAGTCCACCGAGACGGTCGGCTCGGTCCTGCGGCCGGCCGTCTTCGTTCCCGACTCCAAGCCGGTCGACGAGCTGTTGCGCGAGATGCAGGCGGCACGCAACCACGTCGCGATTGTGATCGACGAGTACGGCGGCACGGCCGGATTGGTCACGATCGAGGACATCCTCGAGGAGATCGTGGGGGAGATCACCGACGAGTACGACGTCGAGGTGCCCCGCCACGAGCAGCTCTCCGATTCGAAGTCCAGGGTGTCCGTTCGGCTGCCGGTCGAGGACCTCGACGAGATGTACGGCACGTCGCTGGCTAGTGACGACGTGGAGACGGTTGGCGGGCTGCTCGCCCGAGAGCTGGGACGGGTGCCGATTCCGGGCGCCAGCGTCAGCGTGCAGGGGCTGCGGCTGACCGCCGAGAGCGGAAAGGGCCGCCGCAACCGGGTCGGCAGCGTCGTCATCGTGCGGGAGCAGCCGGAGGGTGCGTCGGACGGCCTGCCGAGCGCGGCTGCGGACGTCGGCGTCGATGCCCGCGCCTGAGCCCGGAAAGGGCGGCTCCATGAACGCCGGCTCCTTGGATGCCGGTTCCCTGGCTGCCGAGGATGCGAAGCTGGTGACGCTCGCGCGGGCGGCCCGGGCACGTGCCGGTGCCGCCGAGGGAGCCGCCGTACGGGACGAGACCGGTCGCACGTATGCCGCGGCGACCGTCGAGCTGCCTTCGCTGCACCTGACGGCGTTGGAGCTCGCGGTGGCGATGGCGGCATCGAGCGGCGCGGCAACGCTGGAAGCGGTGGCTGTGGTGACGGAGGGGTCGTCGCTCGACGTACCGCTGCTCGCCGATCTGGGTACGGCGGCCCTCTTCGTCGCCGCACCGGACGGCACGATCCGAGAGATCCGCCGGCTCGGCTGAGCCGGGTGGCTTTCGCCGCGCGGTCCGATCGGGGCTCGGGCTAGTCACTTTTCGGTCGCCCGCACGGCGCTACGCCGCGGGGTGGGTCCTCCCCGATATCTGAAAGGAGCCCGCACCCGGGCCCGCTACCGGAAAGGACCCGTCAGATGACGACCTTGAAGAAGACCTTCCGTCGCTCCCTCGCCGTCGCCGCCGTCGCGGTGGCGATGGCAGCTCCCTCGCTCGGCACCTCGGTGACGGCCGGATCGATGGCGGCGCCCTCGTTGAACAAGGGATCCGCGCCGTCGCTGAACGCGCCGTCGCTGAACGCGCCGTCCCTGAACGCGCCGTCGCTGAACGCGCCGTCCCTGAGCGCCCCGTCGCTCAACGCCCCGTCGCTGAACGCGCCGTCGCTCAACTAGCGGCCCTCAGCGACCGATAGGTGGTCATGGCCGCCGTCCGACCCGCGATCGCTTCGCCCGACGAAGCGCATCGTCGTACCGGACGGCGATAGCCATGAGAGCCGCCTACCGTCGGCCGCCAGCGACGGAGTGCCGCCTCGCCGGTCTCGGTGTGGGGCTCGCAGCGGTCGGACTCGGAGCGGTCGCGCTGGCGGCCGCGAAGTCGGGAACGGCCACCCAGGTGCGCGGCAGCATCTGGGTGGCCGTATTGCTGCTCGCGGCATTCATCGCCGCTGAATGGACGCAGCTGCACATCGAGTTCGGCAGGCAGACCTTCTCCGTCTCGCTCAGCGAGCTCCCGTTCGTGCTCGGGCTCTTCTCGCTCCCGCCCGCCGCCCTCGTCGTCGTCTGGCTGAGCGGTTCCCTGTTCATCTCGGTCGTGCGCCGATCACCGTTCATCAAGGCGGCGTTCAACCTCGGGCTCATCACGTTCGAAACCGGCATCGCCGTTCTGGTGTTCGCCTCGATCGGTCCAACGGGCCAGCTCTCCATCCACGACTGGGGGGCGGCCTACGCCGCCAGCGCGGCGCTGGACTGCGGCGGGACTGTTGCCGTGGTTCTGGCGATGTCACTGCTCCAGGGCCGACTGGCGGTGCGCGACCTGTGGAACGTGGGCACCTCGGTCGCCGCGGCCGGCATTCTGAACACCACGCTGGCGCTCGTCGTGCTGCTCGTGATCCGTGAGAATCCGGCGGCCGCCGCCCTGCTGGCGGTCATCGCGGGCATCACGGTCGCCGGCTACCGCGGCTATTCCTCGTTGGTTCGCAAGCACACCAATCTCGGTCAGCTCTACGACCTGTCGCGGGCCCTCACGTCGGCGACGTCGTACGACGAGCTGGCGGCCGCCCTGCTGGAACGCTGTCGTGACGTGCTGCGGGCCGAACGGGTCGTGCTGCGCGACGCCTCCGCCGAGATGGACCCGGTCCTGCGTCACGTCGCGGAAACCGGTCGTCCGATGATCATGTCCCGACGTAACCGGGACGTGCGCGTGCGATCCTGGCTCGGCGACCATGGGCTGCGGGACGCCCTGCTCGTCCCGTTGCAGGACGGAACGTCCGCCACCGCGGTTCTGCAGGTCGAGAACCGGCTCGGCGAGATGTCGACCTTCACCTCGGACGACGTCCGCCTGTTGCAGACGATCGGCGCGCACGCCGAGGCGGCGCTGCGCGGCAGCCGTCTGCTGGAGCGGCTGCGGTACGACGCACGCCACGACTCCCTGACCGGCCTCGGCAACCGGACGCTGCTCTTCACCGAGGTCGACGAGCTGCTGCAGCGCGGCACGTCGAGCGCCGTCCTACTGCTCGACCTCGACCGCTTCAAGGAAGTAAACGACAGCCTCGGGCACCGAATCGGTGACCTGCTGCTCGGTGAAGTCGCTCGGCGACTGGTGGCCATCCTGCCGCCTGAGGCCACCGTGGCCAGGCTCGGTGGCGACGAGTTTGCGGCCCTGCTGCCGGCGTGCTCCTCCACTCGGTCGGCCGAAGCGGTGGCCGGATCGGTTCGCGCCGCCCTCTGCCATCCGTTCGAGGTGGCGAACACGACCCTGGAGGTCGGGGCGTCCATCGGCGTCGCGATGCTGCCCGACCACGGGCATGACGCCGTCACGCTGCTTCAGCACGCCGACGTCGCGATGTACGCCGCCAAGCGGCCGTCCCGCGGTGTCGCTGTCTACAGCAGCGACGACGACGCGGCGAACCTGCGCCGGCTGGCGCTCTCCCGTGAGCTGCGGCGGGGCATCGACTGCGGCGAGCTCGTGGTGCACTACCAGCCCAAGGCACGGCTGGGTACCGGCGAGCTCATCGGCGTGGAGGCCCTGGTCCGCTGGGATCATCCCGATCGCGGGCGGATCATGCCGGATGAGTTCATCCCCGTCGCCGAGCAGACCGGGCTCATCGGTGCGCTCACCGAACGCGTTCTCCGCGCCGCCCTGCTGCAGGTCCGCGAGTGGCTCGACTCCGGGAACAGCATCGGCGTCGCCGTCAACCTCTCGGCACGAGGTCTGCTGGAACCCGGCCTGCCCGAGCGGGTGGCGCACGAGCTCGCGGCGACCGGCGTGCCGACCGAGCTGCTCACCCTGGAGATCACCGAGAGCAGCGTCATGGACGACTTCGAGCATGCGGTGTCCGTGCTCGATCAGCTTGCCGCACTCGGGGTCAGCCTCTCCCTCGACGACTTCGGCACCGGGTACTCCTCGCTCGCCTACCTCCAGCGGCTCCCGGTCACGGAAGTGAAAATCGACAAATCGTTCGTCATGTCGATGAGTACGAACACGGCGGGCAGTGCGATCGTCCGCGCGGTCATCGACCTGGGGCACACCCTCGGGCTCACCGTGGTCGCCGAGGGCGTCGAGGACGAGACGACGAAGGCGGCCCTTTTCTCCATGGCCTGCGACAGCATGCAGGGCTACCTGCTGAGCCGTCCCCTGCCGGCCGACCAGCTGACCGACTGGCTCGGACAATGGACCCGTCGGGTACCCGGCCAACAAGGGCCGCGTGACGGCGTACGCCGCCTCCGCATCGTGGGCTGAGGGTGGGCCATCGCGCGGGATAACCTCGCCGCGAGATGGACATCGATGCAACGCCGCCCCAGCACCGCTCCGGGTTCGCGTGCTTCGTCGGGCGCCCCAACGTCGGCAAGTCGACACTCACCAACGCCCTCGTGGGCCAGAAGGTGGCGATCACGAGTGGCCGGCCGCAGACGACGCGGCACGCCGTACGCGGCATAGTGCATCGGCCCCACGCGCAGCTCGTCGTCGTCGACACACCGGGTCTGCACCGGCCCCGGACGCTGCTCGGGGAGCGGCTCAACGACGTCGTCCGTACGACGCTCGCCGAGGTCGACGCGGTCGGCTTGTGCGTGCCGGCCGATGAGAAGGTCGGCCCGGGGGACCGCTACCTCGCCGACGAGCTCGCCCGGTTGCACCGCACCCCCGTGCTGGCCGTCGTCACGAAGGCAGATCTGGTGGACAGGGATCGTCTCGGTGCTCAACTGGTCGCGGTCTCGGCCCTCGGCGACTGGGCCGACGTCTTGCCCGTGTCGGCCACGACCGGGTTCCAGGTGGACCTGCTGACCGAGCTGCTCGTCGCGCGGCTGCCTCCCGGCCCACCGCTCTACCCGGCGGGCGAGCTTACCGATGAGCCGGACCAGGTCATGGTTGCCGAGCTGATCCGTGAGGCGGCACTCGACGGGGTCCGCGACGAGCTGCCGCACTCGATCGCGGTCGTCGTCGAGGAGATGGCGGCCCGCGAGGGCCGCGACCTGGTCGATGTCACGGCGTTCCTCTACGTCGAGCGGGAGAGCCAGAAGGGCATCGTCATCGGTACCGGTGGGAGCCGGCTCAAGGCGGTCGGCGGTACGGCGCGTCGCCAGATCGAGGCACTGCTCGGCAGCGCCATCTATCTCGACCTGAGGGTGAAGGTCGCCAAGGACTGGCAGCGCGACCCCAAGCAGCTCCGGCGGCTGGGATTCTGACCGGCTCGGCGAGCAGGTGATCTGCGGCGGAACGAGGAGAATGACGCAGTGACGCTCTACCGCGACGAGGGTGTCGTGCTGCGCACGCAGAAGCTAGGCGAAGCCGACCGCATCGTCACGCTGCTGACACGGCGGCACGGCCGGGTTCGTGCGGTGGCGAAGGGAGTACGGCGGACGAAGTCCAAGTTCGGCGCGCGTCTCGAGCCGGCCGGGCGGGTCGACGTACAGCTCTACGAGGGACGCCAGCTCGACATCGTCACCCAGGCGGAGACGATCGACGCGTTCGGCGCTCGGCTCGCCACCGACTACCCGTCGCACACCGCGGCGATGGCGATGCTCGAGACCACCGAGCGGCTCACCGCTGAGGAGCGCGAGCCGTCGCTACGGCTCTACCTACTCCTCGTCGGCGCGCTGCGCGCTCTCGACGAGCGCCTGCACACACCTCGGCTGGTGCTCGACGCGTTCGTGCTCCGGTCGATGGCGACCGCGGGCTATCAGGCGGCACTGGACGACTGCGCACGCTGCAGCGCGCCAGGCCCGCACCGGGCGTTCGCGGTGGCGCTCGGCGGTGTGGTCTGCACCGCATGCCGGCCGCCCGGTGCGGCGAGCCCGACCGCCGAGACGCTGTCCCTGCTGGGTGCCCTGCTCGACGGCGACTGGGCAGTCGCCGACACCAGCGCCGACCGCTCCCGCCGGGAGGCGAGCGGGCTGGTCGCGGCTCATCTGCAGTGGCACCTCGAGCGGAGCCTGCGCTCGCTTCCGCTGGTGGAGCGCGCATGACCCGTCGTACGCCGCCCCGCCGGCCGTCGCCGCATCCCTCGGGTGCCAGCCCGCCGGGAATTCCCCGACCCCTCGTGCCGCGACACGTGGCGATCGTGATGGACGGCAACGGGCGGTGGGCGCAGCAGCGGGGGAAGCCGCGCACCGCGGGGCACGAGGCGGGGGAGCACTCGCTCTTCGACTGCGTCGAAGGCGCGATCGAGCTGGGCGTGGGGTGGTTGTCGGCGTACGCGTTCTCGACCGAGAACTGGAAGCGGCACCCGGACGAGGTGCGGTTCCTGATGGGCTTCAACGAGGACGTGCTGCAGCGACGTCGCGACGAGATGCATGAGCTCGGCGTACGTGTGCGATGGGCCGGCCGCCGGCCGCGACTGTGGCGCAGCGTCATTCGGCGGCTGGAGGAGGCGGAGGAGCTGACCCGCCACAACACCGTGCTGACCCTCACGATGTGCGTCAACTACGGCGGACGCGCCGAGCTGGCAGACGCCGCGCGGGCGATCGCGGTCGAGGCGGCCGCCGGCCGCCTCAAGCCGGATCGGGTCGACGAGCGGACGATCGCTCGCTTCCTCGACGAGCCGGACATGCCCGACGTCGATCTGTTCATCCGCTCCAGCGGGGAGCAGCGCATCTCCAACTTCCTGCTGTGGCAGTCGGCGTACGCCGAGATGGCGTTCGTGGACACGCTCTGGCCGGACTTCGACCGCCGCGACCTCTGGGCGGCCTGCGATGCATACGCCCGTCGACACCGCCGCTACGGCGGCGCCGTACCTAACGAGGTGGTCTCGTGACCCGGCTGCACCATGTCAACGTCGTCGTCCCCCCGCAGGCGACCGACTCCGTCGTGCCGTTCTACGCCGGCGTGCTCGGCCTCCGCCGGGTGTCCAAGCCGGCATCCGGTGTTGCGAGGGAGGGCGCCTGGTTCGACATCGGCGACGGCAGTCAGCTGCATGTGTCGGAGCGTCCGGGCGATCGGCATCCCGACGCGCATTTCGGCCTCGTGGTCGACGACCTCGCCGCCGTCGTCGCGCGGCTCGCTGAGGTGGGTGCGGAGTGGACCGAGCAGGCCGACCTCTTCGGTGGCCGTCGCGGCTTCACCCGCGACCCTGCCGGCAACCGGGTGGAACTCCTCGAGCGGGCCGGCACGTGTGGGGCCGATTGACCACATTGACTCCCTTCACCGGCCGCAGACAGCGCCAACGAGCGTGCGTTGCTGGCGCAGACTCGACCGATGTGGTCAATAACCCCCATTCGGCTGCGGGAGGGTCAGGTGCAGGATGCGCAGGTGCCGAAGATCTCGACGGTGTGCTCGACGTCGCGGAACCCGTGCTCGGCCGCGATCCGCTCAGCCCAGCGCTCGACCGTAGGCCCCTGCACCTCGACGGTCCGTCCGCAGCGGCGGCAGACGAGGTGGTGGTGATGCCGCTCGGTGGCGCACCGGCGGTAGACGGTCTCACCATCGTCGGTGCGCAGCGCGTCGACGTGTCCGGACTCGGTCAGTGCCTGCAGGTGCCGGTACACCGTCGCGAGGCCCACCCGCTGGCCGCGCGAGCGGAGCCCGGCGTAGAGCTGCTGCGCGCTGAGGAACGTGCCGTCGGACTCCAGTGCCTGGGCGATCGCCGTACGCCGGTCGCCGCGGGTCACGCGACCGCCACGATGCCCAGCATGGCGCCCATCCCGAGCACCGTCGAGAGCAACGTGAGCCGTGACGGGTGTCGCGCATGCGCTTCCGGCAGGATGTCGGCCGTCGCCAGGTAGAGCAAGAATCCGGCGAAGAAACCGAGGTAGAGCCCGAGGACCTGCGCGCCGGGGTGGAAGAACAGGGTGGCCGTGGCTCCGACGATCGGGGCGAACGCGTCGAGGCCGAGCAGCACGATCGCCCGACGCCGGCTGTTGCGGTTGACCAGCATGATCGTAACGGTGTTGAGCCCGTCCGCGAAGTCGTGCGCGATGACGGCGATCGCGACCGCGATGCCGACCTGCGTGCCGGCCTGGAAGCCCAGCCCGATGCCGACGCCGTCCATGAACGAGTGCCCGGCCAGCGCAAGCGCCGACACCATCCCGACGCTGGGATGATGATGGTCGCCGTACTCGCCTTCGTGCGCATGGTGCAATGCGGCCGCCCGCTCGACGATGTGCAGGACGACGAAGCCGGCCGCGAAGGCCAGCATGACCGCGGGCACCCCCTCCGCGCTGAGCCCGGACGCTCGGAAGATCTCCGGCAGCAGGTCGAACGCGACGAGGCCGAGCAGCACGCCCGCCGTGAAGCCCAGCAGCAAGTGCTGGCGGTCGCGGTTGCGCAGCGCGACCAGCCCTCCAGTAAGGGTCGAGAAGAACGTCGTCAGAGCGAAGACGACGGCCATGCCACCAGCCTAGTCGGAATGAGAACCATTCTCAAAACCGGGTGACTGCTATCCCGACGAGAGCCGCGACGACGAGCAGCCGGAGCAGCCGTGGCACCGGTTGCAACGCCGGCCACGACAGCATCAGCAGCCAGCCGAGAAAGGCGGCGAGTACGCCGAGCAGCAGCGCGGCGACCGCACCGTGCAGCAGCAGTCCGCCCACCAGGAGCACCACCACGCCGACGAGAACGCTCCAGCGCGGCAGGGCCGCCAGCCGGCGCAGGGAAGGGCCGCTCCGTCGCTCGAACTCGGCTCGCCACGACACGGCTCTAGCGTAGGGACGTGCTCGTGGTGACGCGGTTCGTCGTATCCGAAGGCGAGGGCCCGGCGTTCGAGGAGCGCGCGCAGGCAGCACTCGCTGCGCTGGCCGCACGCCCCGGCCACCGCGCCGGACGACTCGCCAGAGCCGCCGACGACCCGACGGCCTGGCTGGTCCTCACCGACTGGGACAGCGTCGGTGCCTACCGGCGGGCGCTGTCGTCGTACGACGTCAAGGTCGTCGCCACTCCGCTGCTCAGCATGGCGCGCGAGGAGCCGAGCGCGTTCGAGGTGCTCTACGAGGTCGGGCCGGCCGGCGCCTCCGTCCACCGCAGCGACCGGGCGGACCCGGCATCGGGGTAATCTGCACTCTCGCCGCCGACCGCCAGCCGGATGGGACAAGCCGTGGCCACCGCCGACCGCATCGACACGATCGTCAACCTCGCCAAACGCCGTGGTTTCGTCTTTCCGAGCAGTGAGATCTACGGCGGGCTCCGCGCCTCCTGGGATTACGGGCCGCTCGGGGTCGAGCTGAAGAACAACGTGAAGCGCCAGTGGTGGACGGCCGTCGTCCAGGGCCGCGACGACATCGTCGGCCTGGACTCGTCCGTCATCCTGGCTCCCGAGGTGTGGCAGACCTCGGGTCACGTCGACGCCTTCGTCGACCCGCTCACCGAGTGCCAGTCCTGCCATAAGCGTTTTCGGGCCGACCACCTGGAGGAGGCGTACGCCGCCAAGCACGGTGGCTCGGCGCCGAGTGGCGGGCTCGCCGACATGGCCTGCCCCAACTGCGGCACCCACGGCGCCTTCACGCCGCCGCGGATGTTCAACGGGCTGCTCCGCACCCACCTGGGTGTGGTCGATGACGATTCCGGGCTCGCCTACCTGCGACCCGAGACCGCGCAGGGCATCTTCATCAACTACCTCAACGTGCAGCAGTCGGCGCGCAAACGGCCGCCGTTCGGCATCGGCCAGATCGGCAAGTCGTTCCGCAACGAGATCACCCCAGGCAACTTCATCTTCCGCACGCGTGAGTTCGAGCAGATGGAGATGGAGTTCTTCGTGCCGCCCGGAAGTGACGAGGAGTGGCACGAGTTCTGGATCGAGGAACGGACGCGCTGGTACCTCGACCTCGGCATCGGCAAGGACAACCTGCGCCACTACGAGCACCCGAAGGACAAGCTGGCCCACTACGCCAAGCGCACGGTCGACATCGAGTACCGGTTCGGGTTTCCCGGCACGGAGTGGGGCGAGCTCGAGGGCGTCGCCAACCGCACCGACTACGACCTCACTGTCCACTCGAAGGCGAGCGGCGCCGACCTCAGCTACTTCGACCAGGAGCGGGACGAGCGTTACACGCCCTACGTCATCGAGCCGGCCGCCGGTGTCGATCGCTGCGCGTTGACGTTCCTCATGGAGGCCTACGCCGAGGACGAGGCGCCCAACACGAAGGGTGGCGTCGACAAGCGCACCGTCCTGCGTCTGGATCCACGACTGTCACCGGTGAAGGCGGCCGTCCTGCCGCTCTCGCGCAACGAGCGGCTCTCGCCGGTCGCGCGCGACCTCGCCACCCGGCTGCGGCAGCGCTGGAGCATCGACTTCGACGACGCGGGGGCGATCGGTCGCCGCTACCGCCGCCAGGACGAGATCGGTACGCCGTACTGCGTCACCGTCGACTTCGAGTCGCTCGACGACCAGGCAGCGACCGTCCGCGAGCGCGACTCCATGCAGCAGGAGCGCGTCTCGCTGGACCGGGTGGAGGCCTACCTGCTCGAGCGCATGCCGCCCTGCTAGCGGCGCGACGGTAACCTTCGAGGAAGTCCCGCCGTCAGTACGACGAGGAGCGACCCGTGGCCAGCAAGTACGTCTACGACTTTTCCGAAGGCAACCGAGACCTCAAGGACCTCCTCGGCGGCAAGGGCGCCAACCTCGCGGAGATGACCAATCTCGGCCTGCCGGTCCCACCCGGCTTCGTCATCACCACGGAGGCCTGCAAGGCCTACCTGGACACCGGGAAGACGCCGACCGAGCTGGCCGCCGAGGTCAGTGAGCACCTGGCAACTCTCGAGCAGGCGATGGGCAAATCCCTCGGCCAGCCCGACGACCCGCTGCTGGTCTCGGTGCGCTCGGGGGCGAAGTTCTCGATGCCGGGGATGATGGAGACGGTCCTCAACATCGGGCTCAACGACGAAAGCGTCCAGGGGCTCACGAAGCAGGCGGGCAGCGACCGGTTCGCCTGGGACTCCTACCGCCGGCTGATCCAGATGTTCGGCAAAACCGTGCTGGGTATCAGCGGTGAGCACTTCGACGAGGCTTTCGATGGTGTCAAGGAGCACAAGGGCACGAAGAACGACCTCGACCTCGACGAGAACGACCTTCGCGAGGTCGTGTCGGCGTACCAGGGGATCATCGAGCGCGAGTCCGGCCGGGCGTTCCCGCAGGAGCCGCGGGAGCAGCTCGACCTCGCGGTCAACGCGGTCTTCAACTCCTGGAACGCCGACCGGGCGATCCTCTACCGGCGGCAGGAGCGCATCCCGGCCGACCTCGGTACGGCGGTCAACGTCGTCGCAATGGTCTTCGGCAACCTCGGCATGGACTCCGGCACCGGTGTCGCGTTCACCCGCGACCCGGGCAGTGGCGACCAGGGCATCTACGGCGACTACCTGCAGAACGCGCAGGGTGAGGACGTCGTCGCCGGCATCCGCAACACCGTGCCGCTCGCGGACCTCGAGGGCATCGACAAGAAGTCGTACGACGAGCTGCTCGCCATCATGGCCAAGCTCGAGAAGCACTACCGCGACCTGTGCGACATCGAGTTCACGATCGAGCGCGGGAAGCTGTGGATGCTGCAGACCCGGGTCGGGAAGCGTACGGCGGGGGCGGCGTTCCGCATCGCCACGCAGCTCGTCGACGAGGGTCTGATCGAGATGGACGAGGCGCTGTCACGGGTGACCGGCGCGCAGCTCGCCCAGCTGATGTTCCCGCGCTTCGACGAGAACGCAGCCAAGAAGCAGATCGCCACGGGTGTCAACGCGAGCCCGGGTGCGGCGGTGGGCAAGACGGTCTTCGACTCCGACACCGCGGAGGAGTGGGCCGCCCGCGGCGAGCGCGTCATCCTCGTCCGCCGCGAGACCAACCCCGACGACCTGCACGGCATGATCGCCGCGCAGGGCATCCTCACCAGCCGCGGCGGGAAGACCTCGCACGCCGCCGTCGTCGCGCGCGGCATGGGCAAGACCTGCGTCTCCGGCGCGGAGGAGCTCGAGGTCGACCTCCGCGGGCGAACGTTCAGCTACCCGGGCGGCACCGTCAAGGAGGGCGAAATCGTCTCGATCGACGGGACCAGCGGCACGGTCTACCTGGGGGAGGTGCCGGTCGTCCCCAGCCCGGTCGTGCAGTACTTCGAGGGCACGCTCGCGGCCGACGCCGACGACCTCGTGTCGGCCGTGCACCGGCTGATGAGCCACGCCGACGAGCTGCGACGGCTCGGCGTACGGGCCAACTCCGACACGCCCGAGGACTCCGAGCGGGCCCGGCGCTTCGGCGCGGCCGGCATCGGGCTGTGCCGCACCGAGCACATGTTCCTGGGCGAGCGTCGCAAGAACGTCGAGCGGCTCATCCTGGCCGACAGCGACGACGAGCGCGAGGCGGCGCTCGCCGACCTGCTGCCGCTGCAGCGCGAGGACTTCGTCGGCATCCTCACCGCGATGGACGGACAGCCGGTCACTGCGCGGCTCATCGACCCGCCGCTGCACGAGTTCCTGCCCGATCTGACCGACCTCTCGGTCCGCATCGCCGTCGCCGAGGCGTTGGAGTCACACGGGGGCGATCCGGTCGACGGCAAGGACCGCGCGCTGCTCGACGCCGTACGCCGGCTGCACGAGCAGAACCCGATGCTCGGGCTGCGCGGGGTGCGGCTGGGGCTGGTCATCCCGGGCCTGTTCGCCCTGCAGGTGCGGGCGATCGCTGAGGCCGCCGCGGAGTGCAAGAAGCGGGGGCAGGACCCGAGGCCGGAGATCATGGTCCCGCTCGTCGGCGCCGTACAGGAGCTGGAGACCGTACGCGCGGAGACCGAGCAGATCCTCGCCGACGTGGCCGGCGAAACCGGCGTCGACGTGCCGGCGCTCATCGGCACCATGATCGAGGTGCCGCGAGGGGCGCTCACCGCCGGCGAGATCGCCACCGCGGCAGACTTCTTCTCCTTCGGCACCAACGACCTCACCCAGATGGGCTGGGGCTTCAGCCGCGACGACGTGGAGTCGGCATTCTTCAGCCGCTACCTCGAGCTCGGCATCTTCGGGGTGTCGCCGTTCGAGACCCTCGACGTCGAGGGGATCGGGCGGCTGGTGCGGATCGCCGTCGAGGAGGGCCGGGCGGCCAAGCCCGACCTCAAGGTGGGCGTCTGCGGCGAGCACGGCGGCGATCCCGAGTCGGTCCACTTCTTCCACGAGGTGGGCCTCGACTACGTCTCCTGCTCGCCGTTCCGGGTGCCGGTGGCGCGGCTCGAGGCCGGTCGGGCGGCCATCCAGAGCGCAGGCAGCGACAGTCGCTGACCCCTTGGGGATCCTCTTCGTCCTGCGGTGGGTTCGTCGGATCGTCCTGCTGCTCCTCGGGGTGGCGGTCGTGCTGTACGGCGCCGCCTGCGTCGCCGTCTGGCACGTCGCCCGAGAGGACCACCGACCCCGATCCGACGCGATCCTCGTGCTCGGCGCGAGCCAGTTCGACGGGCGGCCCTCCGCCGTCTTCACGGCCCGCCTCGCGCATGCCAAGGCGCTCTACGACGACCACGTCGCGCCGCGCGTGGTCACGGTCGGCGGCAAGCTGCCCGGCGACCGCTTCACCGAGGCCGGGGCGGGCGCGCACTGGCTCACCGACCACGGCGTACCGGCCGCGGCGGTGGTGGCCGTGACCACCGGCGGTGACACGCTGGACAGCCTGCGTGCGGCCGACGCGGTGTTCGAGCGACGTGGGTGGCACAGCGTCGTCCTGGTCAGCGACCCCTGGCACATGCTGCGCTGCCGCCGGATGGCCAGCGACCTCGGCCTGATCGCGTCGGTGTCACCCGCCCGGACCGGACCGGCTGTGCACGCCCGATCAACGGAGGTACGATACGTGGCACGCGAGGCCGCCGCTTACCTCTACTACCGCCTCTTCCACTCCGACGCGACGAAGGGTCCGGGCGCGGTCTGACAGCCAGCACGGGGGAGTCCTTCCATGCGTCGTACGACCGTCAGCTTGACCGTCACAGCGCTCGCCGCCGCGCTGGGCGCCGTCGCCGCGCCACAGGTCGTCGGCGCGACGACCCCGACCTTCAGCTTCGCCAAGACACCGCTCGGCCAGACCGGCAACTACGGCGAGCCGTCGATCGCCGTAGCGCCGGACAGCCGGCACGTCGTGGTCAGCACGCCGGGTTCGACCCCGGACGGCGGCGGCGTGCAGTACTGGTATTCGGCCGACAACGGCAAGACCTTCAAGACCACGTTCACCACGTCGGCCAACGGCGGCGGCGACTCCGAGCTCGAGTTCCTGCCCAACGGCTCGCTGCTCTCCGCCGACCTGGAGATCACCGACTCCAACGTCAAGCGCAGCACCGACTTCGGCAAGACGTGGGACGCCGGGCGCGAGGTCGGCGTCGAGCAGGACCGGCAGTGGTTCGCCCACTCGCCCGACGGCAAGACGGTCTACCTCGTCTACCACGACTTCGCCGCCGAGGCGGAGTTCTTCGCGCGCAGCACCGATGGCGGCCGGACATGGCCTAAGGCCGACGCCGCCAACCCGGTCAACTCGCCCAACCAGGCCGCCGCGCCGGGCATGGCGTCGACGCCCAAGCAGGGCGACCCGGCGTCGTTTATCGACCAGGGCGGCAACACGTTCAGCGGCCCGATACTCGTCGGCCCGACCGGCAGGGATCTCTACGTCCTCTACTCGATCTCCGACCTCGGCTCCAACGCGCTGCCGCCCACCCCGCCGTACGGTCCGAGCCGCGGCATCGTCGTCGCCCACTCCGCCGATGCCGGCGCCACGTGGACCAACAAGTACGCCGTAGTGGACACCCTGCAGCCGCCGGCCACCAACGCGCCGAAGAACGGCGCGATCTTCCCGTGGGGCAGCGTCGACCGGGCCGGCAACGTCTACGTCTTCTACAACTCCGACAAGGGTTCGCTCGGCCACTTCCACATGTACTACGTGTGGTCCGGCAACAAGGGCGCGACGTGGAGCAAGCCGATCAAGGTGGACAACACGCCGATGCAGGCGGGCGAGCAGATCTATGCGACCGGTGCCGCCGGCAAACGCGGCGTCATCGATCTGGCGTGGTACTCGGCGCCGCAGGCCGCGTCGACCGACGACCCGAACGCCACCTGGTACGTGAAGTTCGCGCAGGTGCGTGACGCGACCAACGCGCGGCCGATCATCTACCGCTCCCAGGTCTCTACCACGCCGATCCACCACGGCTCGATCTGCTTGCAGGGGCTGCTCTGCATCACCGGCGGCGACCGCAGCCTGGCCGACTTCTTCGAGCTGGCCATCGGTCCGGACGGCATGGCGCGGATGGCCTACGCCGACAACCATCTCGGCCGGAACAACGGCCAGGTTGTCTACGCCCGGCAGAGCACGGGCCTGTCGGCGTACAAGTAGCCTCGGGGTCGATGACCGGCCCGTACGACGACACCGCACGCGAACGGCGGGCGCCCGAGCTCCCCAAGGAGGGGGGCGACGGGCGCTCGCCGTTTCAGCGTGACCGGGCCCGCGTCCTGCACTCGGCCGCACTGCGCCGGCTCGGCGGCAAGACCCAGGCGGTCGGCGTCGGCGAGGACGACTTCCCGCGGACCCGCCTTACCCACTCCCTGGAGTGCGCCCAGGTGGGCCGTGAACTCGCCGCCGCGCTCGGCGCCGACCCCGACATCGTCGACGCCGCCTGCCTGGCACACGACCTCGGGCACCCGCCGTTCGGCCACAACGGCGAGGCCGCGCTGCACGCCGCGGCCGACGTCTGTGGCGGCTTCGAGGGCAACGCGCAGAGCCTGCGGATCCTGACCCGGCTCGAGGCGAAGGTCGACGGTGCCGGCCTGAACCTGACCAGGGCGGTGCTCGACGCGGCGACCAAGTACCCCTGGACGCGCCGGCTCGGCGAGACCAAGTTCGGCGTGTACGCCGACGACCTGACGATCTTCGAGTGGCTGCGCGACGGCGCCCCGACCGGCCGGCCCTGCTTCGAGGCGCAGCTGATGGACTGGGCCGACGACGTCGCCTACTCGGTACACGACCTCGAAGACGGCGTGTACGCCGGTCACATCCCCCTTGCGGCCCTCGACCGCGACGCCATTGCCGAGCTGGCCGCCTGCTCTTACAGCCCGCTCCCGTCGGCCGAGCTGCGAACCGTCCTCGACGAGCTGCTCATCGAGGAGTGGTGGCTGCGCTCGTACGATGAATCCTTTGCGGCACAGGTCGCGCTCAAGCGCATGACCAGCATGCTGACCGGGCGCTTCTGCAGCCGGGCGATCGCTGCCACCCGCTCGGCGTACGGTCCGGGCGGGCTCACCCGTTACGAAGCGGCCCTCGTGGTGCCGGAGCGGATCCGGGCGGAGTGTGCGCTGCTCAAGGCGGCCACCGTGCACTACGTCGTCCTGCCGAGGGCCGCTACCCAGGAGCGGCAGCGTGAGCTGCTCACCGATCTCCTCGTGGCCGTTGCGAGCCAGTCGCCTGACGCGCTGGAGCCGGCGCTGCGGCCGACCTGGGCGGCGGCCGGAAGCGACGCCGCACGGCTGCGGGTGGTGATCGACCAGGTCGCGTCGCTGACGGATGTCTCCGCGTGCGCGTGGCACGACCGGCTGCTCGGCTGCCGGTGACCCGCCGGCGCCGGTCAGCAGCCCGCGGCGCAGCGCGGGACGTCGCCGAGACGGCGGTGCAGGGCGGCGATGGCCGCGACCGGTGAGCGCTGCCTGCCGGCGTGCCAGGAGTCCAGGTAGGGCCAGGGATAGAGCATGCCGCGCCGTACCCACCAGATCCCCCCGCGCGTCGGCCAGGACAGGCCGAAGTGCAGGTGGGTCGCGATGCCGCGGGCGGAGCCGGTATTGCCCACCCGGCCGAGCGGCTGCCCGCGCCGGACGACGACGCCCGGCCGGATTCCGGTCGTGATCGAGGACAGGTGCGAACCGTAGTAGCGCACACCGTCGGCGCCGACGACGCTGACCGACAGGCCCCCACGCGCCGCGCCCAGGTTGGTGGCGGGGTTCCATAGGTCTATACGCGCGACCTCGCTGACCGTTCCGGCGACCGGCGAGACAAAGCCGCAGCCACGGGCGGCGAAGATGTCGGTGGCCGGGTAGTCGTGGTGACTGTGGCCGTAGTCCGTCCGGCAGTGCGCCACCGGGAACGTGTATCCCGGAGTGCGCACAGGGGGCGCCGGCGCCGGTGTAGGTCGCGCCGGCGTGGGCGATGCGACGACGGGGCCCGCCGAGGAAGTGTCCGGTACCGCGGCAATCGGCGACCGGTCCGACCCGCATCCGGCGACCAGACCGAGCGCGCCGACGATTCCGACCGCCATGGCGCGACCGGCCGTGCCCCTCACTTCACCAGACGCAGGGTGAACGGGTAGCGGTACCACTCACCCCGTCCCGCGGCGAGTGCGGCGAGAATCGTGAGGACGAGCGCGCCGATACCGACGGCGACCAGGGTGAAGATGCCGATGATGAGGATGATCAGCACCACGGAGACGGCGGTCGCGATGGCGACCGTGATGTGGAAGTTGAGCGCCTCCACGGCGTGGTGCCTGACGAACGCCGACTCCCTGCCCTTGGTGAGCAGCACGATGAGCGGTCCGATGATGCCGATCACGAAGATGCTCAGGTGACAGAGGACCGACCACAAGGTGTCGTCGGAGCTGGCACTGTTCGGTGGCGGTGCCGCGCCGTACTGACCGGGCGGTGGATACGACATGGGTTCCCCTCGATGACGCTGGCTCGGATCAGCGTATGGCCTCGGACTGTCGCACCGAGCGCCTAGACTCCTGCCCGTACGTCGGCTCCTTCCCCGCCCACGTGAGGGAGGAGGGTGTCCGTGTCCGGACGAATCGGCGAGGCCGACAAGGAGCTGGTCCGCGAGCGCTCACCAATCGCGGAGGTCGTGGGCGAGCACCTGCAGCTCCGCGCCGCAGGCGGCGGTTCTCTGAAGGGCCTGTGCCCCTTCCACGACGAGAAGTCACCGTCGTTCACAGTGTCCTCGGCTCGCGGGCTCTACTACTGCTTCGGTTGTCACAAGGGTGGCGACGTCATCTCCTTCGTTCAGGAGCTCGAGCAGCTTACGTTCGTCGAGGCGGTGGAGAAGCTCGCCGCTCGGGCCGGGGTTGAGCTGCGCTACGAGCAGGGTGGCGCGGCGCCACGACAGCAGGCCAGCCAGCGCTCGCGGCTGCTCGCCGCCCATGCCGCGGCAGCGGAGTTCTACGCCGGGCAACTCGCCGGCTCCCCGGAGGCCGACGCCGGCCGGCGCTTCCTCGCCGACCGAGGCTTCGACCTCGCCGCCGCCGCGCCGTTCGGCGTGGGCTACGCACCTCGCGGGTGGGACGCCCTGCTCACCGCCCTCCGCAGCCGCGGCTTCGGCCCCGAGGACCTCATCGCGGGCGGGCTGGCTCGACAGGGGCAGCGGGGGCCGTACGACTACTTCCGGGGCCGGCTGGTGTGGCCGGTCCGCGACCGGAGCGGCGACGTGGTCGGCTTCGGCGCCCGGCGGCTGCACGACGACGACTCGGTCGAGGCCAAGTACCTCAACACTCCGGAGACGCCGATCTTCAAGAAGAGTCGGCTGCTGTACGGCGTCGATCTCGCGAAGCGCGACATCGCCCGCCGGCTGCAGGCGGTCGTCGTCGAGGGCTACACGGACGTCATGGCCTGCCACGTGGCCGGCTTGCCCACCGCCGTCGCGACGTGCGGTACGGCGTTCGGGCCGGAGCACATCGCGGTGCTCCGCCAGCTGCTCATGGACCAGGACGAGTTTCGCGGCGAGGTGATCTTCACGTTCGACGGGGACGAGGCGGGGCAGCGCGCGGCCTTGCGAGCGTTCGACGACGACCAGCGCTTCGTTATGCAGACCTTCGTCGCGGTGGAACCGTCTGGGATGGATCCGTGCGAGCTGCGGGTGGCACGCGGGGACGCGGCCGTCCGCGAGCTGGTCGCCCGTCGCGAGCCGCTCGTGCAGTTCGCGATCCGCAGCACGCTCGCCCGCTACGACCTCGAGACCGCTGAGGGGCGGGTCGGCGGCCTCGCCGCCGCCGCCCCCTTGGTCGCGAAGATCAAGGACCGGTCACTGCGCCCCGAATACGCCCGCCGGCTCGCCGGCTGGCTCGGCATGGACGTGGAGACGGTGCTCGTCCGGGTCGGGGAGCTGACCGGTCCCGGTGCCGCCCGACGGCCCGGTCGGGGGCCTGACGGCGCGGCCGACCGAGCCGCCGATGCAGCCGGCCGATCCGCTGATGGTCCATCGGCGCGGTCGGTCGGTCGTCCCGACCCTAGGGACCCGCGACTGGCCGTGGAGCGTGAGGCGGCCAAGCTCGCCGTCCAGCAGCCGCGCCTGCTCGCCGGGTTCGACGAGATCGATCCAGCGGTGTTCACCGCGCCGGCCTACGCAGCAGTGCGCGCGGCGGTCGAGGCGAGTGGCGGCGTCGCGGCGGCCGACGCCGACGCGTCCGCATGGGCGGCGCGGGTGCGCGACGGCGCGGCCGACGACGAGGTCCGCTCCCTGGTCACCGAGCTTGCCGTCGAGCCACCGCGCTCCGCCGCCGCGTCGATGGAGGGTTACGCCGCCGCAATCCTCGCCCGGCTCTGCGAGCTGGCCGTGACCCGACGCATCACCGCGCTCAAGTCTCGGCTGCAGCGGGTCAACCCCCTTGAGCAGGCGGCGGACTACAACCGGCTCTTCGGTGAGCTCATTGCCCTCGAGCGCCACAAGCGCGAGCTGCGAGAGCGCTCGATCGGGGAGTTGTAGGATCTGGCGCTCAGCACCGCGTGCCCAGCAGCTGCGCCGCAGCCGCGAGGACCTCGGCCGCCGGCAGCTCCAGCAAGCCGGCGGCGGGCTGGTCGCCGAGTGGGTCGCCGGTGCGACCCGCCCAGAGCACCTGATGCTGGGGACGCGGCGGCGGACCCCACAATGCCGGTGGGGTCGGGCCGAACAGGGTGACCGAACGTACGCCGTATGCCGTGGCGAGGTGTGCGACGCCGGTGTCACCGCAGGCGACGAGCGCTGCCTCCGCGACCAGCGCGGCGAGCGTCACGAGTGACGTACGGCCGGCCAGCACGGCGTCGTCGCCGAGCCCGGCTTCCCGGGCCACGGCGCCGGCCAGCCGCAGCTCGTCGGGTCCGCCGCTGATCACGACGGGGTGACCCGCCGCGGCCAGGCCCCGAGCGACGGCTGCCCACCGTTGCGCCGGCCAGCGGCGGGCGCCGTACGCCGCTCCGGGATGGATCACGACGGCGCCCGGAGCGGGGGAGGCGACCGGCGGTCGTCGAAGTGCGAGGTCGGTCGGGTCGGCAGGGATGCCGGCCTCCTCGAGTAGCCGGCACCAGCGTCGGACGTCGTGCTCCTCGGCGCGCCAGGCCGACGTGACGCCGTACGAGACCAACCGGCTGGGTTCGGCTGCGCGCAGCAGTTCGGTGCTCTGCGGGCCGGCGCCGTGCAGGTTGAGCGCGAGGTCGGCCCGGTGCAGCCGATCCGGCAGCCGGCCGGCCGGGGGGGTTGCGACGAAGGGACCGGTCGTCACGACGGCGTCGACGGCCCCGACCAGCTCGACCAGAGGTGCCAGCGCGCCTGCAGTAGCCAGCTCGAGACGGGCGTGCGGGTGTGCTGCCCGGACAGCGCGCAGCGCCGGTACGGCGGTGAGCAGGTCACCGAGGCCGAGCGCGCGCAGGATGGTGATCCGCATCAGCCCGCGCCGACGTCGCCGAGCAGACGCTCCCAGTCGGCGAGGAACCGGGCCAGGGAGTACCGGTCGAGGGCGGTCGCTCTGGCCGCCTTGCCCATGGCGGCGGCCTCCTGCGGGTCGGCGAGCAACCGGCGCATCGCATCGGTCAGCACCGAGACGTCGGTCGAGAGCACGCCGGCCGAGGGCGGCACCGCCTCGACGGCCTCGGTCGTGGCGAGCCCCACGACCGGCATGCCGAGGTGCATGGCCTCGAGCATCGACAGGCCCAGGGAGGTCCAGCGGACGGGGTGCAGGTAGATCCGGCGGCGCGCCATGGCCGCGTGCAGCTCGGTCTGCGGCACGTCGGTGCCGCCGAGCGACTCGGTGCCCATGCCGAAGAGATCGATCCGTCCGGCCCCGGCGAACCGGGGCAGGAGGTCGGTGCCGGTCACCCGGGCCCGGCGTACCGGCTCGTTGACGACGACCGCGGCGGCGGCGATCTCTCCCGTGTAGCGCTCGCCGGGGTCGACCACCCCGTGCTCGACGACGACCGTGCGGGTCGAGCCGGCGTCCCAGAAGAGGTCGTTGAAGTGCGTGACGTGCACGAGCAGCACGTCGTCGCGGTCGGCCATCGGATGTCGCATCTCGGAGATCCGGCCCTGCGGAGCGTTGTGCTCGACGTAAACCTTTCGCACCTCGCTGTCGCCGACCCACTCGGGCAGCAGGCCCAGCTCGTGCGGTCGCTGCAGCACGACGACGTCGACCTGGCGCCGCCGGCACTCCGCCGCGCTGACCTCCACGGCCGAGTCCGGCCAGTCGAACGTGCCGGGGCGCTCTGGTCGGCCGCGCCCGTCCGGGCCGCGGCCGGGCACCCGCGGGATCAGGTAGGTGTGCGAACCCTGGACGAAGGAGGTCGTCCACGACCCGTGGACGTGCCAGATCAGGATGTTCACGCGACCCGCTGGGCCCGGACGACCCCCCTGGCCCAGTGCCAGCTCGCAGCGAGCGGCAGGGCCGCGCTGGTGAGGAGCATCGTGATGACCTCGTCGGCCGTACGCGGACCCGGCGCGATCCGTCGCCACGCCAGCTCGGCGACGCCGACGACGTACGCCGCTCCGCCCACTACTGCCAGGTTTCGCCGGCCGCCCGCGACACCGACGGCGGCCGCCAGCGCCGCCGCCGTCGTGGCGAGGTGAGAGGGCCGCCGGCCGCGCGGCACTCCCGCGCGGCGCTGCCAGCCGGCACCGTGCAGCCGCCGCATCAGCGGGTCGTCCGCGTTGCCGCGCTGCAGCCGGACGCTCACCCACCGGTCGGCGGGGCGGACGGGATGGGTGATGCACCGCTGCCCGAGCACGATCCGGTGTCCGGCGGCCGTCACCCGCAGCCCCAGGTCGGCGTCCTCCCGAAAGGCGCGGGGGAGCCGCTCGTCGAAACCGCCGACCGCCTCCAGCACCTGCCGCCGGTACGCCATGTCGGCGGTCGCCCACCGGGCCGTGGCAAGGCCCGCGACGTTGCGTTCCCAGTCGGTCGGTCGGCGACCAGGCGGCAGCGGTACGACGATCCGCCCCTGGGTCGCGGCCACCTCCGGGCCGCAGGCGGTCAGGTCAACGAGGAGCGCGTCGTACCAGCCTTCGGGCGGCGCCACGTCGTCGTCGAGGAAGGCGACCCACGGCGTGCGGGCGGCGCGCCAGCCGACGTTGCGGGCGGCCGCAGGACCGGCTCCGCGCCCGGGCAGCACGTCGACCGTGGGCGGGCAGCTGCTCAGCAGCGGCCGGGAGCGGTCACCCCGGTCGTCGACGACGAGCACGACCGGCACGTCGGCCAACGCCTGCAGCAGCGGCCGGAGCGACTCTCGACCGACCGTCGGGATGACGACCGTGACGCTCATGGCCGGCGCAGAGCCGACAGGTTCGAGCGGCGCAGCAGGAACGGGCCGATCGCCAGCGCGTCGACCGGCGCCGAGCCGAAGCACTCGAGCGCGTCGCGAGGGTCGTCGACCATCGGCCGGCCGGCCGTGTTGAGCGAGGTGTTGACGACCACGGGCAACCCGGTCCGCGCCTCGAAAGCCGAGATCATGCGATGCACGAGCGGTTCATCGCGCCGGTCGACGCTCTGGATCCGGGCCGAACCGTCGACATGCACCACGGTGGGGATCCGGTCGCGCCACTCCGGTCGGACCCCCTGGGTGAACAGCATGTACGGCGACCGGGTCGGTCCGGTGTCGAAGATCTCCGCCGCGCGCTCGGCGAGCACCATCGGCGCCACCGGGCGGAACTGCTCGCGCCCCTTCACGTCGTTCATCCGCTCCAGGTTCGCCGGGTAGCCCGGGTGGGCCAGCAACGAGCGGTGCCCGAGCGCGCGCGGCCCGAACTCCGACCGGCCCTGGAACCACGCGACGATGCCGTTGTTCGCCAGCGTCTCGGCGACCGCCTCAGCCACGTTCCGAGGGCGCTCGTACGGGACCGCCGCCGTCCGCAGCCACGCCTCCAGCTCCTCGTCCGTCCACTCCCGGCCCAGTGCGGCGGTCGGAAACGCGCGCCCGCTCTCCCCGGCCTGCCGCGACACCCACAGGGCGGCGCCGAGCGCCGTGCCGGCGTCGCCCGCGGCCGGCTGCACCCAGATCCGCTCGAACGGCGACTCCCGGTACAGCCTGGTGTTCGCGACGCAGTTCAGCGCGACGCCTCCGGCCATCGTGAGGTCGCGGTCACCGGTCTGCCCGTGCAGCCAGCTGGCGAGGTCGAGCAGCACCTCCTCCAGCCGCACCTGCACCGTGGCGGCCAGGTTGGCGTGGTCCGCCGTCCACTCCGCGCCCTTCCCGGCCCGTTTGACGAACGCGCCCCACTCGATCGGCTCGACCCGGAAACCACCATCCCCGGTCGCTCGCACCAGCTCCCGGAACTCACCCAGCCACACCGGTTCGCCGTACGACGCCAGCGCCATGACCTTGTACTCGTCGGACGAGCGACGAAACCCCAGGTGCTCGGTCGCCTCCTCGTAGAGCAGCCCGAGGGACTGCGGCAGCTCCTGCGCCGCCAGGACGTCGATGCCGCTTCCGTCGCTTCGTCCGGCGAGATGCGAACGGGTCTCGCCTCGGCCGTCGAGCACCAGCACGCTCGACTCCGGGTACGGCGCCGCGAAGGCCGCCGACGCGGCGTGCGCGATGTGGTGCGGAACGAAGCGGACGATGCCCGGATCGAGGCCCGGCAGCGCCGTACGCAGGAAGAGCGGGGCGCGCTGCGCATAGAGCGTCCGCAGGCCCTCCCACTCGTCGGTGACGATCCCGCCGGGCGAGGCGTCGTACGCCGGCGAGAGCGCCGGGTCGAAGGAGTAGGCAACGGCGTCGAGGTCCTCGGGCGACAGCCCTCCTCGGGTGAGACACCACGCCGCCGCCTGGTGCGGGATCTCCCAGGTCGCGAACGGCACGTTGTCGTGGCCGTGCTTGCGACGGCTGAACCGCTCCTCCTCCGCCGCGGCGACGATCTCGCCGTCGAGGACGAGCGCCGCCGCCGGGTCGTGGAAGACGGCGTTGATCCCGAGAACGTTCATGAGGGCATCGTCGCCTACCCGGCCGGGACACAAACCGGAGTCCCCGCGACAATCGCCCGGTGCCCGCCGTGACGGTCGTTGTGATCACCCGCGACCGCTGCGCCGAGCTCGTCCGGGCGCTCGGGCACCTGATCGAGCTGCCGGAGCAGCCGCCACTGATCGTCGTCGACAACGGGTCGACAGACGCGACGGTGCGCACGGTCCGCTCCCGGTTTCCGAGCGTCGATGTCGTCGCTCTCGGGACCAACCTTGCCGCCGCCGGACGCACGATCGGCGTCCGGCGGGCGACGACGCCCTACGTCGCGTTCGCCGACGACGACTCATGGTGGGCGCCGGGCGCGCTGCCGACGGCCGAGCGGCTGCTCGACGCGCACCCGCGGCTCGCGGTCATCGCCGCCCGCACACTGGTCGGCCTCGACGAGCGACCCGACGCGGTAGGCGCGGACATGGCGGTGAGCCCGCTCGGTTTCGAGCCGGGCTTGCCCGGACCGTCGATCCTCGGGTTCATCGCCTGCGGCGCCGTGGTCCGTCGCGACGCCTACCTGGCTGTGGGCGGCTTCTCTGCGCGCTTCGGGGTGGGCGGTGAGGAGACGATGCTGGCCTGGGACCTCGCTCGAGCCGGCTGGAGCCTCGTCTACGTCGACTCGGTGGTTGCCCACCACCACCCGTCACCCGTCCGCGACGTCGCCGCCCGCCGCCGGCGTGAGGTTCGCAACGCGCTGTGGGCCGCCTGGCTCCGTCGTCCGCTACCGGTCGTCGCGCGGCAGACCGCCGCGGTGGCGCGCCGGGCGCTCACCGACGACGTCGCCCGCGGCGGCCTTCTCGACGCGGTTAAGGGGCTGCTGCCGGTGCTCGCCGACCGCCGGATGCTGCCGCCCGCGGTGGAGCGCAGGGCGCGACTGGTCGAGCGCGGCTCGGCGTAGCCCGCGTCACGGCCAGCTGGACTCGTGCTCCGACGCGACGACCAGCTCCTTGATCTCGCATCCCGGCGGCTGGCGCAGCGCGAACAGCACGGCCTGGGCGGTGTCTTGCGGGCGGTTGAGCTTCGCGTCGGCTGGGGGCTTGTACCGCTCCTCGCGGTCGTCGAAGAACGCGGTGTGCATCCCGCCGGGGATGAGCAGAGTCACGCCCACTTGGCCACGCAGCTCGGCGGCGAGGGCCCGAGTGAAGCCGACGACGCCGAACTTCGACGCGCAGTACGCGGTCGCGTCGCCCACCGCCTTGATGCCCAGCGTCGACGCGACGGTGACCACGGTGCCGTGGGACCGGAGAAGCGCCGGCAGGGCGGCACGGACGACTGCCGCCGTACCCAGCAGGTTGACCGCAACGATGCGGTCCCAGTCCCCGCCCGACACGTCGTGCAGGGCGCCCGGCCGGTCGACGCCCGCGGCCGTACAGACAGCGTCCAACCGACCGGCGCGCTCGGCGATGCGGCGTACGGCGTCCTCCGTCGCGCGGGTGTCGGCCAGGTCGACGACCGCCGAGTCCGCCCCGTCCACGGCTACCCGGTCCAGCACGAGCGCACGCCCGCCGGCGTCGCGCACGGCCTCGGCGACCGCGCGCCCCAAGCCCGAGGCGCCGCCGGTCACCAGCACCGTCTTGTCGAAGCTCTCAGTCGGCATGCCGGGCTGCCTCCTTCACGATCGCGCTGGTGGATCGTCCGGTCAGGTAAGGAAGGACGACGGTCTGGCCACCGTGGCAGGCGAGCACCTCGGATTCCGGCAGGTCGGCTAGCGCGTAGTCGCCGCCCTTCGCCCAGATATCCGGGCGCAGCCGCTCGAGCGCCGCGACCGGGGTGTCCTCGTCGAAAATCTGCACAGCGTCGACGCAGCCGAGGGCGGTGAGCACGGCCGACCGGTCGTGCTGGGGGACCAGCGGCCGGTTCGGCCCCTTCAGGCGGCGCACCGACGCATCGGAGTTGAGCAGGACGACGAGGCAGTCGCCGAGCGACCGGGCGGCCTGCAGCACGCTGACGTGCCCGGCATGCAGCAGGTCGAAGCAGCCTCCAGTGGCGACGACGGTGCGTCCGCTGTCGCGCATTCGGCGTACGACGTCCTCGGCGGGCTCAGCGGGGCCGACCGCGAAGCAGGTTGTCGAGCCGGCTGGGATCGACGAAGCGCCGCCGGCCGCGACGAACGCCGACGCCGACGCCACCGCTCCGGTCACCGCTTCCGACGGCAGCGCGCCGTCGGAGAGCAGGCCGGCCGCCGCCGACGCAAAGCGGTCGCCGGCACCGCACGGGTCGAAGCACGGCACCGACGGCGCGGGCGCCACGAGGGGGGCCGCGTCGTCGTCGGAGACCAGCAGTGCTCCCCGCGAACCGATCGTTAGTGCGACGGCGCCGGACTGCCAGCGGCGGCGAAGCAACCGGGCCTGCGCCGTACGCCCGGCGAGCCCGACCGCCGCGGTCCCGGCGAAGTGGTCGGCCTCGGCGGCGTTGGGGGTGGCCAGGGTGGCGCCGGGAAGGGGGTCGCCGCCGCGCGGATGCGGGTCCCACACCGTGGGCACCCGGGGCAGCTCCCGCAGGGCCGCCGCGACGCCTCGCCCGTAGTCAGCTACCAGTAACGCCCCCGCCGCGTCGATCGCCTCCCGCGCCGGGACGGAAAGCGCGCCGACGTGTCCCCCACGGCCGCCCGTGTCGAGGCGCAGCAGCGAGCGCCCGTCGGCGCGCACACGTACCTTCTCCGGTGTCGACCCGCCGAGCCCGAGATCGACGACTTCGATGTCCTCGGCTTCGAGCAGCGCTCGGAGCTCGGCGCCGCCGGCGTCAGGTGCCAGCGCCGTGACGAGGACGACGTCGCGGCCGTCGCGACGGGCGAGCAGGGCGGCGAGCCCGGCGCCACCGGGCCGGGAGCTGGTAGTCGGGTCATCGACGACCGGCACCGGGGCGTCCGGCGAGAGCCGTTCGACCCGTCCGACGACGTCGCGGTCGAGCAGGGTGTCGCCGACCACGACGAGTGGGCCGGTCATCGCACGTCGACGATCTTTGGGCCGTACGGCGCTGAGGACGCCCTGGCCGCGCCGACCTCGACGTCGACCGCGGCACAGATCAGGTGCAGGGCGACCTGGTGGATCTCCTGAACGGTGGCGGTAGCCGGCGCGTCGACACAGAGCGCCTCGTCGGCGAGCTCGGCCAGCGGGTTGCTGCCGGGACCCGTCATGCACCAGCAGGCCAGGCCGCCGTCGCGGGCGGCCGCCGCCGCGGCCAGGATGTTGCCGCTGCGGCCGGACGTGGACATGCCGAGGAAGACATCGCCGGGTCGGCCGTGCGCCTGCACCTGCCGGGCGAAGACCGCGTCGTAGCCGTAGTCGTTGCCGATCGCGGTGAGCGAGGAGGTCTCCGCGTGCAGCGCGATGGCCGAGAGCGCGGGGCGGTCGTCCCGGTAGCGACCGACCAGCTCCGCGGACAGGTGCTGCGCCTGGGCCGCGGAGCCGCCGTTTCCGGCGACGAGCAGCCGACCGCCGCCGACGAGCCGGCGCCCCAGCTCTCGTCCCCACCGGTCGAGCCGGTCGGTGTCGAGGTGGGGCAGCGCCTCGAGGAGGGCCGCGACGTGGTGACGCCCGGTCAGTAACGGCCGGTCGTTCACGAGCGCACCTCCTGGGTGAGGTCGGCCGGTACGACGGCGTCGTACGCGTGCTCGGTGAGCGCTGCGATGCGTTCCCACGAGTACCGAGACCGGGCCCGCCGGGCGCCGGCAGCGCCGTACGCCGCCCGCCGCCCGGGGTTGTCGAGCAGGTCGCGCAGCGCCGTGGCGAGTGCGTCGGGATTGCGAGGCGGGATGTGCACGCCGGTCTCGCCGTGCACGACCGTGTCGACGAGGCCACCGACCGCGGAGGCGACGACGGGTACGCCGCAGGCCATCGCCTCCAGCGGCACGATGCCGAACGGCTCGTACCAGGGCACGCAGACGACGACGTCGGCGCTGCGCAGCAACGGCGGCAGCTCCGCCCGGCCGAGCCGCCCGCGGAAGACGACGCGGTCGGCGACGCCCTGCCGCTCGGCGAGCCCGCGCAGCCGGCGTACCTCCGGGTCGAGGTCGAGCCCGGCCGGCTCCGGGCCGCCGGCGACCACCAGCTCGGTGTCCGGCAGGGCGCCGAGCGCGGTGATGGCGTTGCCGATGCCCTTGCGCTGAACCAGCCGCCCGACGAAGACGATGCGGTGCCGGTCGCTGCGCCGCAGGTCGACCTCGCCCGTCGGCGTGAAGAGCGAGAGGTCGACGCCGCACGGCACTACCGACACCCGCTGCCGATCGACGCCGAGGCGGACCAGCTCGAACACCTCGTCCGAGCAGGTGGCCACGATCGCATCGACGGACTGGATGAGCGACTTCTCGATGCCGAGCCGCTCGGCCGGCGAGGTGTCGTGCGGCCCCTGGTTGCGCTTCTTGACCACGCCCAGCGCGTGGAAGGTCTGCACGACGGGGATGCCCAGCGGTCGGGCGGCTCGCAGCGCCGCGAAGCCCGACATCCAGAAGTGCGCATGAACCACGTCGGGCGGCCGTTGCCGCCACTGCTGCGCCAGATCCGCCGCGAAGTCGTCCATATGCGGCAGGAGGGCGTCCTTGGGAACCTCGGCCGGGGGGCCGGCCGGCACGTGGTCGACGAGGACCCCGTCGGTGAGCGGCAGCCGCCGGGGCGGACGCAGGTCGTCGCGCCTGGTGTGTACCACGACGTCGTTGCCACGCCGGGCGAGCCCGATCGCGAGCGCGGCGACGTGGACGTTCTGGCCGCCGGCGTCGACGCCACCGAGGACCGCGAGCGGACTCGCGTGCTCGGACACCATGGCGATCCTCATCGGGCGACCTCCTCCACGCGCGATCCGGCGATGCAGGCCGTGGCGCCGGCGGTGACGTCGGCCACGGCAGCGACGACCTCGTCGGCCTCGATCCCGTCGAGGCACGGATGCCCCGGGACCGTACAGGTTCGCGCCCGCGACAGCGAACACGGTGCGTGCTGGTCGCCGAGCAGGACGTGCGGCACGCGCCAGGGTCGCCAGCGTTCGGCTGGCACGGTCGGCGCAAAGAGCGACACGACCGGCGTACCGACCGCCGCGGCGAGGTGTGCCGGACCGGTGTTGCCGACGACGAGGGCGTCGGCCCTGCTCAGCACGTCGGCCAGCGCGGCGAGGTCGGTACGGCCGGCCAGGTCGAGCGCCCCCGGCGTCGCGGCCGCGACCGCCTCCGCGAGGGCGCGGTCGCCTCGGCTGCCCGTGACGACGACGCGCCTGCCGTCGGCGGCGAGCGCCGCCGCGTGCGCTGCCATCCGGTACGGCGAGGGCGCGCGCGCCGGCACCGACGCGCCCGGATGCACGACGACGTACGGCGAGCCGCCGGTCAGCAGTGTGGTGTCCGGCAGCGGCCCGCGCAGAGCGAGCCGACCGTCGTCGGCGAGCGGCAGCGGGAACCCGGCCGCCTCGGCGAGCGAGAGCATCCGTTCCACCTCGTGCAGCCCGGTCTCCGGCGGCCGGTGGCGGACGTCGAGGAGCGACCCGGGGTAGTCCTCGCTCGTCGCGCTCACCCTGGGCACGCCGGCCAGGCGCAGGAGCAGCGCGAGGGGCAGCGGGCTCTGGTGGTACGACGTGAGCACCACCGCCTCGGTGCTCTCGGCCGCGGTCAGGCGCTCCACCAGGGCGGACATGTCGGCACGGTCCACCGGCCGCGGCTCGGCGTCGATCCACGGGCAGTGCCACTCGATGATCTCCTCGACGCCAGGCAGCAGTCGGGCTGCCGCGGCTCCCCGCGGGCCGCAGAGCAGGATGACGCGGGCTCGCGCAGCGATCGCGCGGACCGCCGGGCCGGAGAGGAGAACGTCACCGTCATTGTCGAGCCGGGCGACCAGGACCACGGGGCCGCGGGGCGTCGTCATGCGAGGGCGCCGGTTCCGGGACCCCCAAACAGCATTTCGACGGCGGTGAGCAGGTCTGGAGCGACCTCCGGTGCGGTGGCCACCTCGGCCGCACGGGTGCGCGAGGTCGGGACGAGCACCGGGCGTACGCCGACGGCGAGCGCCGCGTCGACGTCCGCGCCGATGTCGCCGATGAGCGCACAGCGCCGCGGCGACACGCCTAGGGCTGCCGCCGCGTCCTCGACGAGCCCGGGCGCGGGTTTGCGACATCGGCAGCCCTCGTCGGGGCCGTGCGGGCAGACGAAGATCGGACCCAGCGGGCCGAGCAGCTCCTCGACCCGCGCGTTGACGGCATCGACCTGCCCTGGGGTCAGCAGCCCGCGGGCGATGCCGCTCTGGTTGGAGACGACGGCGGTGGGCACGCCGAGGGACCGCAGACGGTCCAGCGCGGCCGCGGCCCCCGGCATGGGCCGCACCAGGTCCGGGCGCCCGTTGTACGGCACGTCGACGACGATCGTGCCGTCGCGGTCGAAAAGCACCGCGACCGGCGGGTCGCGGTACCGGACACCGGAGTCGGTGGTCACGAGAAGCGACCTACCACCGGCGAAGTAACACAAACGTCGAGGCCTTTGAGCTGCAGTTATTGCGGCCGAGGTCAGCCCGCGCGACGCATCGTGGCCGATGTACCGCCTCGGCCGGCGCGTCCACGCTCGCCGCGCAGCAGCTCGCACACGGCCTGCTCGATCGGGCCCTGAGTCGCCAGCGTGCCCGGCTCCGAGTCGGCTCCGAGCTGGTCGAGTTCGTCGACGATGGTCACGCCGTCCTGGTAGAGCTCGATGACCCGGGGGTCGATGTAGGAGCTGCGACAGACCGCCGGGGTGTTGCCGAGGCGCTGCGCGACCTCTCGTACGACGTGGGCGACAGCCCGTTTGCTCGACGTCTTGGCCTCCGCGGCCGGCCGGGCGACGGCGAGGGAGGACGCCGCGATCACCGTGGCGTTCCACGTGCGGAAGTCCTTGGCGGTGAAGTCACCGCCGGTAATCTCCCGGAGGTAGGCGTTGACGTCGGAGCTCTTGACGTCGTGCCACCCTCGCGCGTCACGGTAGGCGAGGAGCTCGTTCCCGCCGCCGCGTCGCCGCTTCAGCGACTGCACTACCGCCCGCACGGCCTGGTCGTTGACGGGCTGCTCGCGGTCGAGGCCGCCCTTCGCCGTGTACCTGAACCAGATCCGTGGCCCTTCGAAGCGGACATGTTCACGCCGGATGGTGGCCAGCCCGTAGGTCTCGTTGGCCTCGGCGTACTCCTCGCTGCCGATCCGGAAGAACCCGAGGTCGAGCAGGCGTACGGCGCACGCCAGCACGCGCTGCTTGGGCAGGCCGGGTAGCGCGATGTGCTCGGCGACCGTTCGACGGGCGCCCGGCAGCGCGTCGGCGAAGGCCAGGACCCGCTCGTGCTTGACCCGGTCCCGCTGCACCCGCCACTGGTCGTGGTAGCGGTACTGCCGACGCCCCGCCGCGTCGGTGCCGATCGCCTGGATGTGGCCGTTGGCGTACGGGCAGATCCACAGTTCGTTCCACGCCGGCGGCAGGACGAGGTCGCTGATGCGCTGCAGCGTCTCCGGGTCGGTGACCCGCTCGCCGTACGCGTCGTAGTACGCGAAACCACGACCGCGACGACGCCGCGTCAGTCCGGGTCTCGACGGGTCGGATCGTCGCAGGCGAGGCATTCGGGTTTCGCTCAGGCGCCGGGCTCGACGTGCATCGCCCGCTCCTCGGCGCTGAAGCCGCCGGTGTCGGTGCCCGCGTCGTAGCCAACCACGTCGGGCTCCGTGTCGGTACGCGCGCCTTCGTCGGTCTCGACGATGCGGCCGACCCGCTCTTCGGGATCGGCCGGGAACGGCTGGCCAGCGTCCATGGACTCGTCGGCCGGCTGGTCCACGGCGTCGAGGACGTCG
>JBBSIN010000006.1:0-55965 GCA_038232055.1 Mycobacteriales bacterium | reverse complement strand
GTGGCCGGTGTTCACCGACGCCGTGCTCGCCGACATCGCCGACTGAGGCGCCATGGTCACCTGGGTCGGCCACGAGCCGAACGACCCTCGCCGGTGAAGTGTCAGGTCGTTGAGCCGTCCTCGACGACCCGGTAAACCAGCGTCGTCGCGTCGCGCATGGCGGAGCAGGTGAGCCGAGCTGGCGCCGCACGCTCTGCACGCACGACGACGTCGTGCAGCTGGTCGCCGTACCGGAGGCGCACCCGCCACGCCGCATCCCCGAGTCGCTCCACGGTGACCGGCGGAAGCGCGTCGATGCGGTCTTCGCCGTGGATGGCGTAGGCGTGCTGCTGGGCCGCCTGGACCGGAGGGGAGTAGGACGACCGGCCGCGCAACAGGGCGGGCAGCAGCCGGCCCCGCTCGTACGCCGAGACGAGGTCGCCGACCTGGGTTGTGGTCACGCGCCCGTAGTACAGGCCGTGCGGAAGCGCGACGACGTTCGCCGCGAAGCGGTCGCCACCGACGTGCGAGCACTCCCATGTCGCCTTCGGGCGGAGGGCGGCGAACGCGGCAGCCACCGGCCGGCCTCGGAGCGCGCAGCAGGCATCGTGACGCCCATGCGTGCAAACCAGATAGAGCGGGTCCGTCGAGATGTCGCCGGCCGACCCGTCGAGCGGCAGGCGAAGCAGCTCGTCGTCACTCTGGAACCAGCCCCAGGAGATGCGCTCGTGCGCCGGCCGAGAGTCCACCACCGCCCAGCGCCGACGGGTGGCGGAGCCCGCCCTCGCCGGTCGGCGAATAAGCACCAGCCTCGTGCCAGCGTCGCGGCTGCGCTCGAGAACGCCTTCCGCCACCTCGCGGTCAAGCCGCGACTGCCGGACTGCATCACGGCCCCAAGGTCCCGGTTGCTCGACCAGTAGCCAGTGACCGACCGGGGCAGCCGTCGCCCAGGGTGGGTCGCCGCGAAGCTCCGCGTTCACCGAGCACCACGCGCGGGCGCCGGTGGTCAATGGACGGGTACGACGACGCCCTCGCGGAGCAGTCGTCGTACGAGCACGATGCCGTCGTCCGCCTCCAGGCCGGGCAGGTCGCTGGGGGTGGCGTCCCGGCCGGTGAGCAGAGCGGTCAGCGCCGGTCTGATAGCGCCGGGTAGCGAGATCTCGCGATCGGCAAGGCGCAGGGCGACGCGGTCTCCGCGGTCGCGCAGTGCGGCACGCAGCGCCGGACGCCGGCGGACCAGGGTGGTAGAAGTCACCTCAGCGGCCGCGGCCGCCTGCGCGAGCGGCGTGAGAGGCGCCGGCCTAGTGGCTCGGCCGGCATGATCGGCCAGCACGGCCGCGATGTCGGCCGGTGTCAGCTGCCGCAGCCGGTCCGCAAGGGCGTCGACCACGACCGCCAGGTCGGCGGAGATGGCGTCCGGGTCCGCCACGTCGACGCCGAGCGGCAGCGCCGCCCGGGGGGAATCGCCGTCGGCAGCCGGTTCGCTCTGTTGCCCAGCGCCCAGCGCCAACCGGCTCAGTGCCAGCTGACACAGCGCCTCCGCAATCTCGTACCGCGTGTGCACGTGCACGCCCACCGTGAGATGCACGCAGACGTCACCGAGAGCCTCTGCGGAGTGCAGGTAGCCACGGGGCAGGTAGAGGGCGTCGCCCGGCTCGAGAACCGTGTCGATCAGCGGCTCCCTCGTCGCAGCCTCGGCAACCGCCGCCCTGTGGTCGGTCCATGGCTGGCTGCGCAGCGGTGCCGCGTGCACCGGCGGATGGATGACCCAGCGCTTGCGGCCGGCCACCTGGAGCACGAAGACGTCGTGCACGTCGTAGTGCGCCGAGAAACCGCGGGACGATGGTGGCGTCACGTAGGCGTTGACCTGCACCGGATGCCCGAGATCGGCGGTCAGTCGGGTGCCGAAGTCCACGAGCGGCGGCCACAACCGGTGCAGCCCCTGCAGCACAACGGTCGCGCCGTCGGCGAAGAGCGCGAGCACCCGGTCGTCAGCAACCTGGTCGCCGATCTCGGCCCCGGCCCCGCCACTCGCGGTGTAGCGGTGCGCCTCGAGGACCTGTCCGTCCTTCGCCATCCGCAGGAACGGCGTGCGCAGGCCGCGGGTGGACAACAGCTCGTCGACCGCAGCGACGGTGAGCAGGTCGTCGTACCGGCTGGCGTCCGCTGCTTTCGAGAGGTACGGCGCCGATCCCCAGTACTGCGCAGCGAACCGGTCAGTGTCGAGCGTCACGCAACGCCGCAAGGCCGGGCGGTCGACGGGGCTGACCGCCCGGCCGAGGCGGGTGCGGGTGCTACTCAGGCGCCGCCACCCGCGCCGCTGTCGGCACCACCGTCTGCGCCGCCGTCCTGCGCGCCGGACACGCCGCCCGCGCCCCCGTCGGCCGGGCCCTCGGCACCGCTGTCGGCGCCGCCGTCTGCGCCACCGTCCGCATCGGTGGCGGCACCGCCGTCCGCGCCGCCGTCCTGGCCGCCGGGCACGCCACTCGCGCCTCCGTCGGCCGGACCCTCGGCCCCGCCGCCACCCGGCGTGGTCACCATGTCGTCGTCGTCGAGCGCCATCCGAACCTCCCCATCGTCGAGCCTGTCTGGCTACGTCGGCCTATTGGAGCAGGCCCGCGTTCCCGACATGTCAACCGCCCACCGCGACGACCCGGAAGCGGCGATGCTCCAGCGACGGCATCCTGTCCCGCACCTGCCGGACCCGGTCGGCGCAGACGTCGGCGACGGCACTCCCCTCTCCGTCGCCCAGCTGTACGAGCGGGATGCCGGTCGGATCGACGACGACGCTACGGCCGGCATAATCCGGAGCTGCCTGGTCGGCCGCCGCGACGTAACAGGTGTTCTCGATCGCCCGCGCCCGCACCAGGGTCAGCCACTGGTCCTCCTTGAGCGGACCGGCGACCCAGGCCGACGGGAGCGCGAGCAGCGTCGCGCCGGCGTCGACGAGGGCGCGACTCAGCTCCGGGAAGCGGACGTCGTAGCAGGTGAGTACGCCGACCGTCACGTCACCACAGAAAAAGGTGAGTAGCCCCGACCCGTCGAGTTCGCCCGGGACGAGTCGCTTGGACTCGACCCACCCGAGCGCGTCGAAGAGGTGCAGCTTGCGGTAGCGGCCGAGAAGCTCACCGCCGCTCACCGCCACCACCGTGTTGTACGCGCGGGCGGCGTCGCCTTCGACCGACTCGAACATGCCGGCCACCACTGTGACGCCGTACGCCGCCGACGCCGCCGCGATGCCCGACCCGAACGCGCCGTCGATCGGCTCGGCCACCGCCGCGAGCGACTCGTCGGCCCGCCCGAACGGGTGCATCGAGGCCTCGGGGCACACGACGAGCTCCGCGCCGGTCTCGGCGGCCCGGCCGATCAGGTCCCGGAGCCGAGCGATGTTGGCCGGCTTGTCGTAACCCGCCGCGAACTGCGTGATGGCCACCTTCATGTCGAACATCCTGCCCGACGCTTGGCTCTATTCTCGGACGGGTGACGGCGCAGCTGGTGTCCCGCATGCGCGGCTTTGGTACAACGATCTTCGCCGAGATCACCGCCCTGGCCAACGCAACCGGGGCGGTGAACCTCGGGCAGGGCTTCCCGGACACCGACGGCCCGACCGCGATGCTGGAACGCGCGGTCCTGGGCATCCGCGACGGTCTCAACCAGTATCCGCCGGGCCCGGGACTGCCTGTGCTGCGACAGGCGATTGCCGCGGATCGCGCCGGGCGTTACGGGGTGTCGTACGATCCCGACAGCGAAGTGCTGGTCACCGTCGGCGCGACCGAGGCGATCACCGCAACGCTCCTTGCCCTATGCGAGGTCGGCGACGAGGTCGTGGTCTTCGAGCCCTACTATGACTCCTATGCCGCCGGCATCGCCTTGGCCGGCGCCATCCGTAGACCAGTGACCCTTCGCCCCGACGGTCCGGCCGGGCGGTTCACCTTCGACCCGACCGAGTTGCGGGCTGCCGTCACGCCGCGCAGCCGGGTCCTGCTGGTCAACAGTCCGCACAACCCGACCGGCACCGTGCTGACCCGGGTCGAGCTCGACGTCGTCGCGGAGATCTGTCGGGAGCACGACCTGGTGGCCGTGACGGACGAGGTCTACGAGCATCTGACGTACGACGAAGCCGAGCACGTCCCGCTCGCCACGCTGCCCGGCATGCGGGAGCGGACGGTCTCGGTGTCATCGGCCGGCAAGACCTTCTCGGTGACCGGCTGGAAGGTCGGCTGGATCTGCGCACCAGCCGAGCTCGTCCGTGCCGTGACGACGGTCAAGCAGTTCCTGACGTTTACCGCCGGTGGACCTTTCCAGGCAGCCGTCGCCTACGCGCTCGCCGACGAGCTCGGCTGGGTGGCGCAGTCCCGAGCATCGCTGCAGGCTCGCCGCGACGTGCTGAGCAAGGGCCTGGAGACGCTCGGGCTCACCGTGCACCGGCCGGCGGGCACCTACTTCGTGCAGGCCGACGTACGTTCCCTCGGGGTCGAGGACGGGGTGGCCTTCGCCCGCGCGCTGCCCGAGGCAGCCGGCGTCGCGGCGATCCCCACTGCCGTGTTCTACGACGACGTCGAGGCCGGCCGGCCGTACGTACGGTTCGCGTTCTGCAAGCGCGAAGAAGTGCTGGACGAAGCGGTGTCCCGGCTCTCGGCGTACGCCGCCCGCAGTGCTGCTGGCGTCGTCAGCTGACCCGCCGCACGGAACGCCGCGCACGACCCGAGAGGTCGGTGAGCCGCACCAGCATGGCGTCGGCCTCGCCGGCGTCCCGGGCGCGGGCCACCGCCTGCCATCGTCGACCGGCGGTGTCGACGTGCACGCTGGCCAGGCGTAGCGCACGCTGCAGCGGTCCCTGCACCCATCGCAGGCTCTGCACCTTCTCCAGCGGCACGATGACAAGGCTGGGCCGGACCCGGCCGGTGCGTGCGCAGACGTAGCGGTCGTCGTGCCATGCGGCGAGCATCCGGTAGGACAGCGGGGCCCGCCAGATCGCCCGACGCGGTGGTCCGGCACCGTGCGGCGGCCGGACCGCAGCCTCCGGTAGGACGCGGTGCAGCAAACCGGACGCCGTGTCGCGGGTGCCCACCGGCAGCAGGGCGCGGGTCATCTCGGCCGTCTCGGGCTCCGACCCGCGGCCGCCGTGCTGCCGCGCCACGTCGACCTCCAGCCGGCACCACCCGAATGGCCGCCACAGGAGCGGCTCGACCCAGCGCACCGCCTGCACCCGACCGATCGGAATCGTCTCCGCTCTGGTCTGCAGCAGCCCGCTGCGGATCCGAAGTCCGTCGGGGGCCTCGGCGACGGTGAAGCCGTACTCGACGAGAATCCGGCGGACGCCCACCGACCCGATAGCGAAGAGCACCGGCCACGTCGTCAGGACGACGACGAACCCGATGGGCGTCAGCACAACAGCGGCAGCGCTTCCGATCGCCAACAGGACGGCGACGACGACCGGCGCCCCGAGCGCCACCGAGGCGACGAGTTCGCCGAGGCCGACCTCGAAGAGGCGTCGCTCTGGTGGCTCCGGAGTGTCGCCTTGGAGGCCGTGCGCCAAGGCGAGCAGCTCCGCGCGTACCCGCTGCGCCTCGTCCTCCTGCAGGTAGGCCAACCGGCTCTGACTGCGACCGCTGCCGGCGACGACGACCTGGAGCTCGGCGAGGCCGAGGAAACGGCCCAGCAACGGGCGGACGATGTCGACCGCCTGGATTCGCGCGAGGGGTACCCGGATCGACTGGCGGCGGATCAGCCCGGTCTCGATCTGCAGCTCCGCTCCGGAGATCCGCCAGCGGGTCACCAGCCAGTAGACGGCCCCGGCCACGGCCGCCGCGGCGATGAGCAGGACCTCGGGGACCAGTCCGGTCAGGTGCGAGTCGCCGGCTCCGGCGACGGCACGCGGCCCGACCACGACGGCCAGGGCGGCGGCGGCCCGGCCAAAGCGCAGCAGCGGCGACAGCGGGTGCAGGCGGGTCCAGGAGGTGTTCGCCGGCCCGTTCGTCGTCGTCACAGCCCGGCGGCCCGCGCCTCGCCGAGCGTCGCGAGCCGGTCGCGCAGCCGACCCGCCTCCGCCGTTGCCAGGCCGGGAATCTTGGCGTCGGTTCCGGCCGCAGCGGTGTGCAGCTGTACGGTCGCGAGGCCGAACCAGCGCTCGACCGGCCCCGCCGTCACGTCGATGAACTGCATGCGGCCGTACGGCACGACCGACAGCCGGCGCACCAGCAGGCCCCGTCGGACGAGCAGGTCGTCCTCGCGCTCGAGGTAGCCCCACGAGCGGTAACGGCCGCGGAGCAGGAACCACCACCAGACGGCGAGCAGAGCAAGGACGCCGAGGGTGATCCCAGCCGCCGTACGCCCGGCTGCCGCCCAGGTGAACGATCCGCCCGCGAGCAGGAGCGCCACGCTGACGACCGCCCACTGCACGCGCCGCGCGGTCCAGAGCCGGGGCGACGGTCGCTGGAAGTTCATACCGGCATCATCTCCGGCTGCTGTGAGAGAGGGTGTCCGCGGATCACTCGAACCGGCGCCCGTGCTTCAGCGGCCGCTGCCAGCGCCCTCGAGGCGGCCGACGCCGGCGATCGGGAACCCCGTGCGGTGGCAGACCCAGAACGGGTCGGGGCCGAGGTCCGGCTCCACGAACAGGGGGTGATCCAGGTGCTCCGGGCAGCACGGCCAGTCCGGGTCGGTGCCGGCATGCAAGGCCTCCTGGACGTCTTGGGCCAGCAGCCCGAGCAAGTGCTCTCCCCCCTCCGGCCAGGCGCTGACCCAGCACCGTCGATGCTCCACGGCGTCGGCGAGCGACCGCATGGCGGGAAGACGCCAGTGTCCGGTCCGTTCGAGGTCGCGCCGCACGCTGGCCGATGCGGCGTCGAGGGCGTCAGGAGTGACCACCCCTCGACGGTAGCCGCGGGACGATTCCGCTGTCCCGGTTGGCGCGGTACGGTGCGCGATATGACGTGGTCGATGCCCCCTGTTCTGCTCCGCCGCGCCCGTATTGCGGGTGCTCTCGCGGCGCTGCTTCCACTCCTCCTGGCGCCGGCGTCAGCGGCCGCGGCGACCTCGTCGTCGTCGCCGTCGTGGCGCCTGCTGCATACGGGACACCCGTCGCACTTCCGTGGGCTGTCCGCGGTCAACGAGCGAGTCGCCTGGCTCGGCGGGTACGACGGGACGATCCTGCGTACGACGAACGGCGGCCGCACCTGGCGCGACGTGAGCCCGACCGGTGCCGGAGCCCTCCAGTTCCGCGACATCGAGGCGTTCAGCGCCAGCCATGCGGTCGCCATGGCGGCCGGCGAGGGCCGCGACTCGCGGCTCTACGTGACGTTCAGCGGCGGCCGGCACTGGAGGCTCGCCTACACCAACCGCCACCCGGCCGCCTTCTACGACTGCATGGCGTTCTTCGACTCCCGGTATGGCCTGACGATGAGCGATCCGGTCAACGGCAAGTTCCGGATCCTCGCGACGCGCGACGGCGGCCGGCACTGGCGCATCCAGTCGCCGGCCGGGATGCCCGCCGCCCGAGCGGGCGAGTTCGGCTTCGCGGCGGGCGGCGGCTGCCTCACGACACGGGGTGCACACGACGCCTGGTTCGGCACCGGGGGCGCCGCGGCGCGGGTCTTCCACTCGACGAACCGCGGTCGTACGTGGACGGTGTCTGCCACCCCCATCGCCGCCGGGGACAGCGCCGGCATCTTCGCGGTGGCCTTCCGCGACCGGCTGCAGGGCATCGCTATCGGCGGCGACTTCGCGGCTCCGAACGCCGCCCGACAGGCGGTCGCGCTCACCGCCGACGGCGGTAGGACCTGGACGCTGGTCGGCAAGGCGGCCGCGCCGAACGGCTACCGGTCGGGCTTGACGTTCGTGCCCGGCACCCGAGGTACGGCTCTCGCCGTCGGCCTCAGCGGCAGTGACATCACCAGGGACGGCGGCTTCCACTGGCAGCATTTCGGCAGCGGCCAGTTCGACGGCGTCGACTGTGCCGCAGGCAACGCCTGCTGGGCCTCCGGCGACAAGGGACGCGTGGCGCGACTCACCGGACGCCGCTAGAGGATCTACCCCAAGCCTCGGCAAGCCCTCGTAGACGGACCCAGCGCCGATCAAGATCGTCCGAGGGATCGTCCGAGGGATGATCTCGGGGTGTGCCCTCGTCGCGGCACCATGATCTCCTCGGACGATCACTCGGACGATCACTCGGGCAATCACTCGGACGATCACTCACCGCGTGCGGTGACCCGCCCCGCTGGCCAAGGCCGGCGGGTCCGTCCAACCGGCGGTACTCCCGCAGGATCGCGTCGGCGCAGCCAGTGCGCGCCGGTTGCCGGCGACTCGTAGATCGCACCGCCTTCGAGCGGGCTCTGCGCTGCGCCGCCGCTCGCCGGCAGCTCGTCGTCGGTGGGGAACCCTAGAACGCTCGCCGACCCGTGCAGCGCACGGTACTTCTCCAGGATGGGGCCCCGGACGAATCGCGCGCCGGTTGCCGGCGACCACACCACCATGCCGCCCTCGAAGTAGTTGAACACCCCGCCGCCGGCTGCAGGCAGCTCGTCGGTTGTCGGAAACCCCAGGAAGCTCGCCGACCCGTGCAGCTCGCGATACCGCTCCAGAGTCGGGCCGCGTCAGGGTCGATGCTCGCGCCGAGCTCGTGCAGCGCGCGCAGAATTTCGGCGTGGCTGCGGAGCGGACCGGCAACGAGCACGCCGAGCAGCACGACGGCGACACCCTCCACCACGACCAAGGCAGGCACGTCGTCTCCCTGCTGTCGGCCAGGTCCGGCGTACGCCGATGCCCCGGACCGGGGCGAATCCGTTGACACCGGGAAGGACGGCGAGCGCGAGGTAGCCTGTACGGCGACGGTTGCCACGACGACGGCGCAGCGGGCCGTGATGGCCACGTGGGTGCGTGTCGGCGGGCAGTCGACCTTGCCGAAGCATCCGCAGGACGACAGCACCCCATCGCGGGCCAGCGCAAGGACGACGAATCCGGTGAACACCGCGTAGCTCACGGCCATCAGGGCCGCGGCCGGCCGGCCACCGGGAAGCAGGGCGGCGAGTCCGAGCACGACCTCAGCGGCGCCGAAGACCCGAACCAGCATGGCTCCACCGGGTAGCCGCACGGAGCGGAGCGCGCGGACCAGCGGGTCGGGATGCCGAACCTTGAGCGCGCCGGCCACGATCAGCAGCAGCGCAGCCGCGAGGTACAGGCCGACGAGCGCGGGCACGGGTCCGGACTGTAACCGGAGCTGCCGCGATCGGCCCGGCCGACGGGCGGTGTTGCGGCAGGCGACCTGGGCGCCGGCATGCGAAAGTTGCCGACCCGGCACAAGGAGGCAGAGTGACGCCCATCGCAGCCCTGGCAATCGTCGCTGCCGGCGCTGCGGCCGGCGCCGTCAACACGATCGTCGGCTCCGGGTCGCTCATCACGTTCCCGACGCTGCTTGCGCTGGGCTACCCGCCGGTCGTGGCCAACGTCTCCAACACCGTGGGGCTGGTGCCCGGCTCGGTCAGTGGTGCGATCGGCTATCGCCGCGAGCTGCGCGGCCAAGGCCGACGGCTGCTCAGGCTAGGCGCGATGTCGGTGCTCGGCGGCATCACCGGCGCCGTGCTGCTGCTCGCCGCACCCGGCACGTTTCGGGCCACGGTGCCCTTCCTCATCCTGCTGGCCTGCGGGCTCATGGCGGTCCAGCCCAGGCTGGCCCGGCACGGAGACGATACCGGTCGACCGGTCCTGGCCCGGTGGGGGTTGCTTCCCCTGCTCGTCTACCTCACCGGCATCTACGGCGGCTACTTCGGCGCGGCGCAGGGAGTGCTGCTGCTGGCGTTCCTCAGCCTGGGGGTCAACGACCAGCTGCAGCGACTCAACGCGACCAAGAACGTCTTAGCGGCCATCGTCAACGGTGTTGCGGCCGTTATCTTCATCACAGTCACCCACGTCGACTGGCTTGCCGCGGTGCTGATCGCACTCGGTGCCATCGCCGGCGCTTTCGCGGGTGCGGCACTGGGCCGCCGCATCCCTTCTCGAGTACTCCGCTACGTCGTCGTGGTCGGCGGCGTCGCGGTCGCGATTCTCCTCCTGGTACGCGGCTGACTGGCCAACCGCGCTCTGGCGGTCGTCGCGTACGCGCGGGGACTCCCGTGCTACGCGGTCGACTCCTGGCTGCGCACGCGCGCGCGGGCGAACAGGATCTGCCCGAGGAAGCCGACGGCGAGTGCCACCAGGATGCCGAGATTGGCGTACGTCCACGTGCCGTTGAGCTTTGGCCCCAACCCCAAGGGTTCGAGCAGGTAACCCTCCCAGGCGAAGGCTCCGGACAGCGTGTTCACGACCAGGCCCCAACCGAGAAACGTTCCGAGCAGCATGCTGCCTACGGCGACCGCGTTGACGCTTCCGTAGCGGCCGCGTGCGTCGTGCAGGGCTGCCTCGTCGTACAGACGGCGACGCAGCAACAGATCGCCGAGAAAAACGCCGCACCAAGCGGCGATCGGGACGCCGAGAGTGATGAGAAACCCTTGGAAGGGGCCGATGAAGTCGGTGGCGAACCACACGACGTAGATAGTGCCGAGCACCATGAGTACGCCGTCGAGCCCGGCAGCCGCCCAGCGCGGCGCGCGCAGCCCGAGGGTCAGCAAGGCCAGCCCGGAGGAGTAGATGTCGAGGACCGCACCGGCCACCAGGCCGAAGACCGCGACGAGGGCGAACGGAACCAGGTACCAGGTTGGTAGCAGCGTGGTGAGCGCGCCGACGGGATCGGCGCCGACCGCTTCGCCGAGGTTCTTGTCGGAGCCGACGAGCAGCAGCCCGTAGAGAACCAGCAGAACCGGCGCGATGCTCCCGCCCAGCGTCGTCCAGCCGACGACGCCGGCGCTGGACGTACGACGTGGCAGATAGCGGGAGTAGTCGGCGCCGCTGTTCACCCAGCCCAGCCCGAACGCGGTCGCGGCGAAGACGAACGCGCCGAGCACCGCGGTGCCGCCGCCGCTCGGCAGCGACGACACCACTCCCCAACTCACATGGTGAAAAGTCAGCAGTAGGTATCCGATGGTCAGTACGGCGAGCGCGATCGTCAGCACCGTCTGCAGCCGCATGATCGTGTCGAAGCCCAGCATGCCGGCGGCGATGATGACCGCTGCGACCACGAGGAACGCGAGGATCTTCGTGGCGTTGCCGCTCGACCAGCCGAGCGTCCGGAAGACGGTGGCCGTGGCGAGCGTCGACAGGGACACGAGCACGGTTTCCCAGCCGACGAGCAGCACGTAGGACACGGCGGCCGGCAGCACATTGCCGCGTACGCCGAACGCCGCGCGCGAGAGCACCATTGTGGGGGCGGAGCCGCGTTTGCCCGCCAGCGAGACGAAGCCGACCAACAGGAACGAGAGCACCGATCCGACGGCGCCGGCGATCGTCGCCTGCCAAAAGCTGACGCCGAACCCCAGCAGGAACGACCCGTAGCTGATGCCGAGCACCGAGATGTTCGCCGCGCACCACGGCCAGAACAAGTCTCGCGCCGAACCCTTGCGCTGGTCCTCCGCGATGACGTTGATGCCGTTGCGCTCCACTTGCAGCGCGTTCCCGTACGTCGCAGCACTTCCGGTCTCGCCCTTGACCTCAACCGCCATCGCCAATCCCTCCGCGCCGGCACCGCGCGGCCGCCGGCTCGCGCGCCGCTGCCACGAAGGTATAGCGCCCGGCGAGAATCAGAAGGTGCCCTTGTTGATGCCAACCGCCGCCGACCAGCTGCGCCGCCGCAACCTTGTTCGGATGAAGGTTTCCGCGACCGGCCTGCTGCTCGTCGCGGCGGCGACGTACGTCCTCGCATGGCGAGCCGAGACTGCCGGCGGGGCGGGGTGGGTCGGCTACCTGCGCGCCGCGGCGGAGGCGGGCGTGGTGGGCGGTCTGGCGGACTGGTTCGCCGTCACCGCGCTCTTTCGGCACCCGCTCGGGCTGCCGATCCCGCATACGGCCCTCATCCCCACCCGTAAGGATGCGCTGGCCCACAACCTCAGCGACTTCGTCGGCACCAACTTTCTGTCCGAAGAAGTCGTCAGAGGCCGGCTGGGGCGGGCGAACGCCGCCGCCCGAATCGGGAGTTGGCTCTTGCAACGGCCCAACGCCGAGCGCGTCGTGGCCGAGATGGCCGTCGCGATGCGAAGCGCCATCGGCGTGCTGCGTGACGACGACGTACGGGCGATGGTCGAGGATGCCGTCGTGAAACGGCTCGCCGACGTCTCGGCCGGGCCACCGCTCGGTCGACTGCTGGGCCAGGTGGTGGCCGAGCGGGCGCACTCCCGGCTGGTCGACCTCGCGGTCGACGCCCTGCACAAGTGGCTGCGAGTTCACCGCGAGGCGGTGCTCGACGTCGTCGCCGCGCAGGCACCGGTTTGGTCTCCCCGGGTTCTCGACCGACGGGTGGCCGCGCGGGTGCACAGCGAGTTGCTGCGGATCTCCGGGGAGGTCGCCACCGACCCGCAGCATCCGCTGCGGAGGGCCGTGGACCGGTTCCTCGCACAGCTCGCCGATGACCTTCGACACGACCCGGGCACGATCGCCCGGGTGGAGCGGATCAAGGCACAGCTGCTCGCCCGGCCGGACCTCCGCCGCGCCTTCGGCGACCTGGTCGCCGCCGCGCGAGCGCTGCTTCTCGACCTACTCGAGGACCCGTCGAGCGACCTGCGGGTACGAGCGACCGACGCGCTCGTCGACCTGGGCCGGCGCCTCGACGACGATCCGGCCATCAGCGCGAAGGTCAACGCCTGGATCGGGGACGCCGTCGCGTACGTTGTCACGAACTACCGCGACGAGCTGACCAGAACGATCACCGACACCGTCGAGCGATGGGACGGCGACGAGACGTCCCGGAAGATCGAGCTGCAGGTCGGTCGCGACCTGCAGTTCATCCGGATCAACGGCACCGTCGTCGGTGCGCTGGCCGGTCTGGCGATCCACACCGTTACTCGCCTGCTCCTCTGAGCGGACCGTCGCGCCCGGCCGGCTTCAGTGCAGCGGCTGGGCGACCGACGAAAAGGTGTGCGGGAAATGCCGCGAGGCGTCGTACGACGCCCGTTCCTGCGCGTCGGCTGCCTGCTGACCGCGCTGGTCTGTTCCCTGCCCACCGGCGGCCCGTCGCTCGCCGAGACGCCCGAGCAGGCGCAGCCACAGACACAGGCGCGGGTGCGGGCCGAACAGAGCCTGGCCAGGGTGCGAGAGCTGCAGCAGCAGGTAGGCGAGGCCACCGCACGGTACGACGCCGCGCTGTCGTCGGTCGCCGAGGCGGTCGGCGTTCAGATCCTGGCCGAAGCCGACCTCGACGGCCGGCGGCGGGCGGTCGCGGACGCCGGCCGGCTGGTCGACGACCGGGCCCGAGCCCTCTACATGAGTGGTGGGCCGGCGGTCCTCTACGCCGAGCTGCTGACCACCGGCAGCCCCGACCTCGCCGTGCGGTCGCAGATGGTGAGCCGGGTGCTGGCCACCGACCGCGCGGCTGCCGAGACCTTGACCACGACGGCCGCGTCGGCGCAGAGACAGGTATCCGCGCTGACGGGCGCCGTACGGCGGCACACCGGCACCGAACGTACGGTGGCCGACGCGGCCGCGCGGCTCACCGCGCTCCTCGCCGAACAGCAGACCCTGCTCAACTCGGCGCGACGTCAGGTACGACGGCTCAACGGGCTGGCCCGGGAGCAGGCCCGGCTGGCCCAGGAGCTCGCCGCCGAGCGAGGCGCGGCGGCTGCGGTCACCCGTCTGCGCATATCGAGGGCGCAGGCGTCGGGGCCCCCGGCCGTCTACCGCGCCCTCTACCACGCGGCAGCTTCGACCTGCCCGGGATTGTCGTGGTCGGTGCTCGCCGCGGTCGGGCAAGTCGAGAGCGGGCACGGCGCCAACACCTCGACGTCCGCGGCGGGCGCGATGGGCCCCATGCAGTTCCTGCCGGCGACCTTCGCAGCGTACGCCGTCGACGGCGACTCCGACGGACAGCTCGACATCTCGAGCCCGGCCGACGCCATCTTCACCGCCGCCCACTATCTCTGCGCCAACGGCGCCGGTGCCGGCCACTCCGGACTGGCCAGGGCCATCTGGCACTACAACCACGCCGGCTGGTACGTCGAGCTGGTGCTGCGGCTCGCGGCCCAGTACGTCTGATAGCCGGACGCGCCGCTCACCCACCTCTCGTCCCGGGAGAACCGGCCCCGTCGACACGCGAAAGTGTCCCCGTTGCCTGCTACTATCGAACACATGTTCGAAGCAGTATCGGCGGCCATCAATGGGATGCCCGTGGGGAGCCTGTCCGACGAGGAGCTACTCGAGGCGATAGTCGCGGTGCAGCGCACGGTGAACCAGCTACACGGGTTGCAGCTGCGGTGCGTCATGGAATTCGCCCAAGACCGCAGCGCGCCGGCGGAGCCCTCGGTGCCGGGTGGGGAGACCGCCCGGTACGGGGACATCTCGGAGTTCGCCGCCGCCGAGATCGCGGTGGCGCTGGGATTGACCCGCCGCGGCGGGGACCGACTGCTCAGCACGGCGTACGCGCTCGAGCAACTTCCTCGCACAGCGGTCGCGCTCGGTCGCGGCGAGGTCGACCTGCGCCGGGTCCAGGTGCTCATCGACGGCATCTATGACTTGCCCGAGCAGGCCCGCCACGCCGTCGAGGCGCATGTGCTGCCTGACGCCGCCGCTCAGACGGTGCCGCAGCTGGCTGCCGCGGTGCGCCGCGCGGCGCTGCGGTACGCACGCAGCACCGTTGCCGAGCGGCAGGCGACGATCCACGACGAGCGCGCGGTCTGGACCGAGCACCGGGGCGACGGGTGCAGCCGGTTCATCGCAGAGGGACCGACGCACGACGTGCTACGAATAGCAACCGCGGTCCACTCCGTGGCCCGCACCCTCGACCCCGGTAGCGGGCAGGTCGAGCAGCGCCGCTTCGACGCCCTGAACCAGCTGGCCGACACCATCCTCGACGACCCCAACCTGCCGAAGACCCGCTTCGGCGCACCCGGGCTGGTCTTGCTCGCCGACGTCGCCGCGCTCGCCCGGCTCCGGGACGCGCAGCACACCGAGCCGGAGGTCGAGTCCGAGGCGACGGCCGACGCTGTGGCCGCCGGCCCGCTCGCGGAGCTACTCGGCGACGGCGCAATCCTCGACGGCCTCGCCCGGCAGCTGCTCGCCGCACCACACACCACCGTGATCCCGGCCGACCCCACCGCCCGCTGGACGTGCGAGCACACCGGCGGCTACCGGATCAGCGACAAGCTGGCCCGCCACCTCGCTGGCGTGCACCGCTACTGCACCTTCCCCGGCTGCCGGATACCGGCCAACCTCTGCGACTGGGACCACGTCACCCCCTGGCCCGACGGGCCGACCTGCGCGTGCAACATCATCCCGCAATGCCGCTTTCACCATCGGCTCAAGACCCACACCCGCTGGCAGGTGACGCTGCACCCCGACCGACGAGTCGAATGGACCGCCCCCACCGGGCACACCCACATCATCTACCCCGCCGACGACGAAGCCGCCTGACGTGACCACGTCCACGTTTCCGTCACCCTCGACCAGACTTGAGTCGTCGACTATGTGCGCGGACGCCTGCGGAAGCGGCCGATCAACACGGTGACGAAGACGCCGAGAAAGGCGCCGGCAGCGCCGGAGAATGCACCGAGGAACGGCACCAGGGCGAACAGTACGAACACCACCGCCGCGGCCACCGCTCCGGAAACTACGGCGATATCAACGACTCCGCGACCGCGCCTCCGGTCGCGGCCGGCCGTCCCCGGAGGGAAGCCGCCTCTCTTCGCCGGACGATGACCGCGGTCGCCCACGGTGTTCTCGACCTCCCGCAGGAGGTTCTCGATGTCGTCCGGGCCGCCACGTGCCATGCCCCCATGATGCGGCATGCCTTGCCTACTACTCGGGCCTACTACTCGGGCCTACTACTCGGCCTACTACTCGGCCTACTACGCGCCCAGCGCGGCGGAGACGACCTGCCGCGCCTCGCGCTGGATCTGCTCAAGGTGCCCGTCGCCGCGGAACGACTCCGCGTAAATCTTGTAGACGTCCTCGGTGCCGGACGGGCGGGCGGCGAACCAGCCCGACTCGGTGACGACCTTGAGCCCACCGATCGGCGCCCCGTTGCCGGGTGCCGTCGTGAGCTTCGCGACGATCGGCTCGCCGGCAAGCTCCGTCGCCTCGACCTGCTCGGCCGACAGCGTGCCGAGCACCTTCTTCTGCTCGCGGGTGGCCGGCGCGTCGACGCGGGCGTACGCCGGATCCCCGAACCGTCGGGTGAGATCGACGTAGTGCTCGCTGGGCGTCCGGCCCGTGACGGCGGTGATCTCGGCGGCGAGCAGGCAGAGCAGGATGCCGTCCTTGTCAGTGGTCCACACGCTGCCGTCGCGACGCAGGAACGAGGCCCCGGCGCTCTCCTCGCCGCCGAAGCCGATCGACCCCTCGAGCAGCCCAGGTACGAACCACTTGAACCCGACCGGCACCTCGAGGAGCGCCCGGTCTAGGTCCGCCGTCACCCGGTCGATGAGCGACGAGGACACCAGCGTCTTCCCCACCGCCGCATCCGGCGGCCAGTTGTCCCGGTGCCGGTAGAGGTATGAGATCGCCACGGCGAGGTAGGAGTTGGGGTTCATCAGCCCGGCGTCGGGGGTGACGATCCCGTGGCGGTCAGCGTCGGCGTCGTTGCCGGTGGCGATCCGGAACTCCCGGCGCCGCTCGATCAGGGATTCCATCGCGTACGGCGACGAGCAATCCATCCGGATCCGCCCGTCCCAGTCGAGGGTCATGAACCGCCATGTCGGGTCTACCAGTGGGTTGACGACGGTCAGGTCGAGCCCGTGGCGCTCGCCGATCGCGCCCCAATAGTCGACACTGGCGCCACCGAGCGGGTCGGCGCCGATGCGTACGCCGGCCGACGCGATCGCCTGCACGTCGACCACGCTCGGCAGGTCGTCGACGTACGCGTTGAGGAAGTCGTACGTGCCGGTCGTGTCGGCGGAGCGCGCCCGGTCGATCGGCACCCGGGCGACGTCACCGAGCCGGTCGGCGAGCATCTCGTTGGCGCGGTTCTCGATCCACCGAGTCGCGTCGGCATCGGCCGGGCCGCCGTTCGGCGGGTTGTACTTGAAGCCGCCGTCCTCCGGCGGGTTGTGCGAGGGGGTGACGACGACGCCGTCCGCGCGACCGGTGGACCGGTCGCGGTTGTGCGCGAGAACGGCGTGAGACAACGCCGGCGTCGGTGTGTAGCGCCCGCGCGCATCGACGAGCACGGTGACGTCGTTGCCGGCAAACACTTCGAGCGCCGTAACCCACGCCGGCTCGGAGAGGGCATGTGTGTCCCGGGCCAGGAACAGCGGGCCGTCGATCCCCTGGGCGGCGCGATACTCGCAGATCGCCTGGCTGGTGGCGGCGATGTGATCTTCGTTGAACGCCGTGCGCAGGCTCGAACCGCGGTGGCCGGACGTGCCGAAGGCGACCCGCTGCTCGGCCGCGGACGGGTCCGGATGCTCGGTGTAGTAGGCAGTGACGAGGTGTGGGACGTCGACGAGGTCGGCGGGGGATGCCTGCTGCCCCGCTCGTGGGTCGTTGGGCATGAGCACCTCCATCGGCCGTCCGCGTCACGATACGGAGGTCGGCCGTCACTGCTCCACGAGCACCTCGTCGAGCCGCTTGCGTTGCAGATCCGGCACCTCGGCGTCCGGCGCGGGATACCCGACCGGCACCATGACGAACGGCCGCTCCTCGCGCGGGCGGTCGAGCACCTCGTTGATCCAGCGCATCGGGCTCGGTGTGTGAGTCAGCGTGGCGAGTCCCGCCTGATGCAGCGCCGCCAGCAGGAAGCCCACGGCGATGCCGACCGACTCCTTGGCGTAATAGGGCCGTGGCGAGTGGCGACCCGCGTGGACCTCGAAGACGACGATGACGTACGGCGCCACCTCGAGGAAGGGTTTGCGCCAGTCGGTGCCGAGCGGTTCGAGCGCCGCGAGCCACTCCCGCGCTCCCGGGCTGGCGTAGAAGCTCCGTTCTTCCTGCTCCGCCCCTTCGCGGAGCAACCGCTTGAGCCGTGGGTCCGCGACGACCACGAAACGCCACGGCTGGATGTGCGCACCGCTCGGCGCACTGGCCGCCGTACGTACGGCGTTGCGGATGACCTCGATCGGCACCGGATCGGCGGCGAAGTCCCGCACCGTACGCCGCTTCGCCATGAGCCGGTAGAACTCCTCGCTGAGCCGCACGGCCTCGTCCTCGGCAATGCCGAGCGTCGGGGCCGGCACGGTGACGTGGCGGGGATTGCAGGACACGTGGCCTCCAAGTCGTCTCCACCCGGCTCCGTTGCGACTGCAGTCTGCCGTGCCGCAGCCCTCTGGTAGCATTAGCAACTGCAGTTACCGTATGTGCAACAGATGACGGGCACCCGCATGGTTCTGAGCGCCACAGCGGAACGGGTCCCGGCGTACGCCGCTGGACTCACGCTGCCGCAGCACTACTACGTCGCCGACGACATGTTCGAGGCCGACCTCGAGCAGGTCTTCGCGCCGAACTGGCTTTTCTTCGGCGCCGCCAGCGAGATCGCGACACCGGGCGACGTGGCGGCATGGAGCGTGGGGCGAGACTCCGTCCTGCTCATGCGAGCCGACGACGGCAGCATCACCGCGAGCCACAACGTGTGCCGGCACCGCGGCTGCCGGCTGCTACCCGACGGCAACGAGTCCACCCGTGTCGTGGTCTGTCCCTACCACCAGTGGACCTACGGCCTGGACGGCTCGTTGCGCGGCGCGCCGCACATGGGGGCCCTGTCCCGCGAGGAACTGGCGCTGCGACCGGTCCATCTGCGAAACCTCGGCGGCCTGCTGTTCGTGTCCTTCGCCGACACCCCCCCGTCCTTCGACGACGTGACCGCCGTCGTCGAGCCGCAACTGGCGCCGCATGAGCTCGAGAACACCCGAGTCGCGGCTCGGGCGCATTACTCGGTTGGGGCGAACTGGAAGACGCTCGTCGAGAACAACCGGGAGTGCTACCACTGCCGGGTCAACCACCCGGAGTTCTGCCAGTCCAACTACGACCTCGGCATCGCCGGTGACTCTCGGACCAGCCGCGCGTACGAAGCGGCGCTGGCCGAACAGCACCGGCGGTGGGTCGAGCTCGGGCTCTCGCCTCGCGAGGTCAGCTTCGCGAACGACGGCTGGTTCCGGGTCGCCCGCCTACCGCTGCGCGAGGGCTACGCGACCGAGAGTCTCAGCGGGCGCCTCCTGGCACCGCCCCTCGGGAGGCTGCCGGCTGGAAACGTCGGCAGCCTGCGCTTCATCACGCTGCCGAACTCGTGGATCCACGTCAACGCGGACTACGCGATGACGACGCGGCTGACGCCAGGAAACGCCGACAGAACGGAGATCGACATCACGTTCCTCGTCCGTTCCGATGCCGTCGAGGGCCGCGACTACGACGTCACGGAGCTGACCGCGGTGGGCATCGCCACGTCGGAGCAGGACTGGGCGCTCTGCGAGCAGAACTTCGCCGGGGTACGGTCCCGCGGCTACCTGCCGGGCCCCTTGTCGCCGGTGACCGAAGGATCGGTGGTGACCTTTCACGAGTGGTACCTGCGCGCGCTTCGAAGCCAGGCGGAGACGCCGTAGGCAGGTGCGCCGGTACGATCGCGCCAGGCTGGCCGGCAGCTGGTGGATCATCGATACAGACGGGTCGGGGCCATCCCATGCGTGTCGCGCTCGCTCAGGTGGACTGCACGCTCGGAGACGTGGACGCAAACCTCGAGACGGCGGCGAAGGCCATCGATCGGGCCGCCGACGAGGGCGCCGACCTCGTGGTCTTTCCCGAGCTGATCCTGCACGGCTATCCCCTCGGCCGGTACGACGCCAGCCTCGCGCTGGCGGCCGGCGACGAGCGACTGCGCGACCTCGCCGCTCCCGGTGGCCCCGCCGTGGTCATCGGGTTCCACGAGGACGCCGGTCCGCACACGTACAACAGCACGGCCTATCTGGCGGACGGTCGGCTCGTCCACGTGCACCGCAAGCTGTACCTGCCGACGTACGCCATCTGGGAGGAGCACAAGCACTTCAGCCCCGGCACGTCCCTTCGGGCCTTTTCCACTCCCCATGGGCGCATGGGCATCCTCGGCTGCAACGACGCCTGGCAGGCCTGCCCGCCGTTCCTGCTCGCGCAGGACGGGGCCGAGGTGCTGTTCATCCCGACGAACAGCGTCGACACCCGAGCGCCCGAGCTGCTCGACACCCAGGACTACTGGCGCGACGTCCTTCGAGCCGTAGCCCGCATGAACGAACTGTGGGTGGTCTTCGTCAACCGCGTGGGCACGATCGGCGAGCTGGAGTTCTGGGGCGGTTCCTGCGTCGTCGATCCGGCCGGTCAGATCGTCTCGACCGCTCCGGTCAAGCAGGAGGCTCTGCTCGTCGTCGACGTCGACGTCGCCGCGGCGCGCCGCCGCCGGCGCCAGCTTCCGCTGCTCAAGAACGCCCGGCTGGGCCTCCTCGTCAGGGAGTTGGAGCGCCTCATCGCCGAGGGCGGCGACGCCTGACGTCGACCTACAGCGCGCCGCTAGAGAAGGCCCTTGTCCTGCAGGAACTTCTTGGCCACGTCCGCCGGCTGGTCGCCGTTGACGTCGGCGTCGGCGTTCAGCTTCTGCATCGTCGCGGTGTCCAGCGCCTTGGCGATCGGGTCGATGATCTTGGCGAGGTTCGGGTTGGCCTGCAGAACCGAGCTACGGACCGTCAGCGACGGGTTGTAGATCGGGAAGAAGTTCTTGTCGTCATCGAGCACGCGTAGGCCCAGCCCCTCGATGCGGCCGTCGGTCGTGAAGACTTCGCCGAAGTTGCAGGGGTTGCCCTTCTTGATCGAGTTGTAGATGGCGCCCGCGTCGAGGGTGGCGAGGTCGCCCCCGGAGATGTTGAACCCGTACGCCTTCTCCAGTCCCGGCAAGCCGTCGTCGCGGTTGACGAACTCCGTGGCGACACAGAGTGAAGCGTCCTTGGGAGTGCTCTGGGCGAGCTGGCCGTAGTCGGAGAGCGTCTTGACGTTCGGCAGCGTGTCCGCCTTGACGCCCAGCGCATAGGTGTTGGAGAACGGCGCCGGGGGAAGCCACTTGATCTTGTTCTTGCTCAGGTCCTCCGCGGCGACGGCGTTGTACTGCTTGGCCGAGTCCGGAATCGGCATGGTGTGCTTGAGGTAGGTGATCCACCCCGTCCCGGTGTATTCCCAGTACATGTCGATGCGACCGGACGTGAGCGCCGTACGCACAGTGGAGCTGCCGGAAAGCCCGCACTGCCGCTTGACCGTCGCGCCCGCAGCTTCGAGTGCCTGAGCGGTCATCTCACAGAGGATCTTCTGTTCGGTGAACTCTTTGCCGCCCACCGTGAACTTCGCGCCCTGCAGCGCCGCTGCTTGCCCCGAGCCCAAGCCGGATCCCTGGGAACTGGGCGTGTTGTCGCTGCTCGAGCTGCCGCAGGCGGTGGCCGCGGTGGCGACGACCACAAGGCAGGCGAGGCCTCGCCCGAAGGTGCTGGTACCGAGTCGCATTGCGAGCTCCTCCTGTGGTGGGGTCCCCCCCGTTGACGGATCGGTGGTTGACGTTTCCTATAGGCCCCGCGGGCGCAGCACGCGCTCGGCCAGCCCGGCCAGCCAGTCGATGGTGAGCGCGAGCACCGCGACCAGCACGGCGCCCGTGATCAGGACCGGTCGCCGGTCCAGCACCAACCCGGCATCGATGATGTCGCCGAGGCCGCCGGCGTTGGTGAAGGTGGCCAGCGTGGCGGTACCGACGTTGATGATCAGCGCCGTACGGATGCCGGCCAGCATGACCGGCACCGCGAGCGGCAGCTCGACGCGGAGCAGCACGGACGACTTCGTCATGCCCATGCCACGGCCGGCGTCGACGAGTGATCGGTCGACCTGCTGCAGGCCGACCATCGTGTTCCGAAGGACGGGCAGCACGGAGTAGATGACCAGCGCTATCACCGCCTTGCCGAACCCGATGCCGACGGTGATTGCGAGCAGGACGATGACACCGATAGACGGGACGGCCTGACCAATGTTGACGATGCCGAGGACGAACGGCGTGGCACGTCGTAGCGCCGGACGGGTCAGCGCGATGCCCAGCGGGACGGCGATGAGGATGACCAGCGCGGTCGACACCGCGGTGAGTTGGATGTGCTGAAGCAGGCGTTCGCCGATGAACGCCCGGTTGAGTGACCGCTGCTCGATGCTGTCGAGAGGCCGCGCGTGCACGTAGAGATACAGGGCAAGGCAGATCAACCCGAGCAGGACGGGGGTGAAGAACAACCCGATCGCGCCGCGAGCCCGGACGACGCCCCCCCGGGCGGGTGCGGCGGAGGGAGGTGTCGACAGCGGCTCGACCAGATGTTCGGGGGCGATCGTCACGACGGCTCGCCGCGTCGGACGCCAACGGTGTCGTTGGCCAGGATCTCCCCGGTGCGCGGCTCCTCACCCCGCGGCTCCTGCGTCCGGACGGCCGGCTCCGTCGGGGAGACGTGCCCGCTCATCGCCATGATGGTCTCGAGCCGCAGCACTCCGTCGTACGCGCCGTCGGAGTCGACGATCACGGCGACGGTATCGCCTGTCCTCAGCAGCTCGTTGAGCACGTCGTGCACGGTCTGCGTACGCCGGAGGACGGCCAGCGGCCCACCACCACTCAGCAGTCCCTGCTCGAAGTCGGCGGCCCGCCGCCAGCCGCGCGGTCGGCGTTGTTCGTCGAGCAGCAGCGCGCGGTCCTGTCGGGTTCGAGCGAGGACGGCGCGCGCCTTGTCGACGCTGGCATCGAGCTCGACGACGCAGCAGGTGTCGAGCTCGACATCGACCAAGTTGGTCAACCCCAGGCTGCGCACCGACGCCCCTGGGCCGATGAACTCGGCCACGAAGTCGTCCGCCGGGTGCGACAGGATGCGCTCGGGAGTGTCGTACTGGGCCACCCGTGAGCCCTTGTCCAGGATGGCAATCCGGTGGCCGAGTTTGATGGCCTCGTGAATGTCGTGGGTCACGAAGACGATCGTCTTGCGAATCAACTGCTGCAGCCGCAGGAACTCGTTCTGCAGCCGCTCGCGGGTGATCGGGTCGATCGCACCGAACGGCTCGTCCATCAGCATGACCGGCGGGTCGGCGGCCAGGGCGCGGGCCACTCCAACCCGCTGCTGCTGGCCGCCGGAGAGCTCCTTGGGATAGCGCTGGCGGTAGGTCGCCGGCTCGAGGCCGACCAGCTCCAGCAGCTCGTCGGCACGCTCGCGGATCCGCGACTTGCCCCAGCCGAGCAGCTGGGGAACCAGCCCGATGTTCTCGGTGATCGTCATGTGCGGGAACAGGCCGACCTGCTGGATCACGTAACCGATCCGGCGCCGCAGCTGGTCGGGGTTGATCTTCGTGACGTCGTCGTCGCCGAGGAAGATTCGACCGGACGACGGCTCGATCAAGCGGTTGATCATCCGCATCGTGGTGGTCTTGCCACATCCGGACGGGCCGACGAACACGACGATCTCCCCGGCCGGGATCTCGAGCGTCAGCTCCTCGACCGCCGGTGTGGACTGTCCGGGAAACCGCTTGGTCAGCTTGTCGAGGCGAATGACCTCGCCGCCGGAGGAGTGTGCGGTGTGCTTAGCCACGGATACCTCGCGAGGTCGTGAAGCGGGAAATCAGCACGAAGACAGCGTCGTAGCCGAGAGCGACGATGGCGACGCCGACCACGCCGGCAAGCGCCTGGTTGAGCGCGAACGGACTGCCGATGGCCGACAGCCCCCCGAAGATCAGCACGCCCAGGCCCGGTCCGTTGACCACCGCGGCAATCGCCGCGATGCCGACGATCACGATGGTGGAAACCCGAATTCCGGTCAGGATGACCGGCCAGGCCAGGGGCAGCTGGATTCGCCACAGGCGCTGACGAGTGTTGAGCCCCATGCCCTTCGCCGATTCCATGATCGCCGGGTCGACGGAACCAAGTCCGGCCACCGTGTTGCGGACGATCGGCAGCAGAGCGTAGAGCACGAGGGCGACCACGGTGGGCAGATAGCCAAGGCCCACCAACGGGATCAGTAGCACGAACAACGCGAAGGAGGGGATCGTCAGAAACGTCCCGGTGACGGCGAGGGCCAGGTCGGTGGCGCGCCGGCTTCGGTGCACGAGCAAACCGATGGCCACCCCCACCACCGTGGCGATGAGCATGGCGACCAGCACGACTTGCGCGTGCTGTATCAGCAGTTCGGTGATCCGAGGCCGTTGCCGGGAGACGTAGTCGAAGAAGCTCACCGCGTGGTCGCCTCCCGTCGTCGTGCCCGCGGGGCCACGGTGGCCTTGCCGAGGAGCCGGGACAGCTCGTCGGTGGCTTCGGCGATGACCCGGCCGGCAGCCTCGACCTGGCGGCCGAGGCGGAACCGTGGCGCCGAGACGTTCACCGCAGCGACGATCCGATCTCGGAAGTCCCGTACCGGGGCCGCCGCACCCACCAACCCCGGCTCGAACTCCTCGTCAACAATGGCATATCCGCGGGTCCGGTCGGCGGCAATGCGGCGGGCCAGCTCGTCGACGTCACGGGGGGTATTCGGGCCGAGCTGACGCAACGGCGTGGTCGCGAAGAGCGCGCTGAGGTCCGAGAGCCCGCAGTCGAAAAGCAGCGCCCGGCCGGAGGACGTGCAGTAGGCGGGAACGGTGCGGCCCACCCAGCCCGCCGTCTGGACGGCGTGCGGCGGCGACTCGGAGAGCACGGTCAGCACGTCGGTGCCTCGGCGTACCGAGAGGTTGACGCGCTCGCCGAGCTGCTGCACCAGGCGAAGCAACACCGGGGTCGCGGCCTCCAGCAGACGGCGATCGCCCGCCCGGGCCGCCAGCGCGAAGAACTGCCAACCGAGGCGATAGCCACGGGTGTCCGGGTCGCGCTCGACGAGGCCGCTCTCGCCGAGGACCCGCAGCATCCGGGACGCCTGGCTCTTGTCCTCACCGATGAGTTCCGCTAGCCGAACCACGCCCAGCCCGCCTCGTTCGACTGTCTCCTCCGAGCCCAACGCGATCAACGTCGCCATCGCGCGGTGCACACCGCTTGCCCGAACATCAACCACAGTTGTTGCTATAGCACCATGATCAAGGAATTGACAAGCACGACACTGTCACGATTTGCCGTACGGGAGCCTCAGCCACGCCGTGTGCGCTTCGTCGGCCAGCGCCCGCGCCCGCGCCACCCGCGGGTCCGGGGTGTCGGCGGCAGCGGAATTGTCGCCGGCGGCGGCAAGGTTGAGATCGACGAGCGTGGCCGCCGAGCGCACCGCCGCGGTGGCGAGCAGACGTGCAGTAGCGGCGTCCCCGCGCAGGTTCGGGTTGCCGTCCCGCTCGAGCCGTTCGGCGAGCCGCGCCGTGGCAGCACCCGCCTCGGCAACCCGGAGCGGTACGTCGGAGGCACGCGAGAGGGCTTGGCGTACGGCGGCCGACCGGTCGCGGCCCTCTTTGCGGATCGCTAGGGCGGCGAGAACGTCCGCATAGGCCGCTGCGTCGGCTTGCGCCAGCGGTGCCACCCGAGCGCGCAGCTCCTGCGCCTCTGCGAGGAGCCGGCCGGCGTCGGAAAGCCTGGTGGAGAGGCTGGCTGCCATCGCGGCGAGACCGGCGGCGAGGCCGACCGTCACGGCGGCCACCGCGCCACCGCCCGGGGCCGGCGCAGCGGCAGCTACCGCGTCCAGGAAGTCGCCGAGCGTGGTCGCGAGGTAGTCGTCGGCGGGATCGGCCGTCGTCACGAGAGGCCGACGATGTCGCCGTTTGCGTCGATGTCGATGCGGGTCGCGGCGGCGCTCGTGCCGAGGCCCGGCATCGTGCGCATCTCGCCGCAGATGAGATAGATGAACCCGGCTCCCACGTTCGCGCGGGCCTCGCGCACGGGCAGGCGCCAGCCGGTCGGGGCGCCGCTGAGCGTCGGGTCGCTCGATATCGAGAGGTGCGTTTTTGCGATGCAGACCGGGAACCGGCCGTAGCCGTTGCGCTCGTAGCCGTCAAGTTGCTTGGCGGCGGCGGGGAGGTAGTCGACTCCGTCGGCGCCGTACACCTTGGTCGCGATCGCCTCGATCTTCTGCCGCAACGAGGCGTCGTCGCGATAGAGGAAGCGGAAGTCGGTGCGCTCGTCGGCCGCCTCGGCGACCGCCTCCGCCAGCTCGACGGCGCCCCTGCCGCCGGCGCTGAAGTGGGTCGCGACCGCCGCGCGGACGCCCGCCTCCTCGGCGATACGCCGAATCGCGTCGTGCTCGCTGCGGAAGTCGTCGGGAAAAGCGTTGATCGCGACGACCGGGGAGACGCCGTGCAGTCGGATGTTCTCGATCTGCTTCCGCAAGTTCTCGCCGCCGAGAAAGACCTCGTCGGGGTTCTCCTGGAGCAGCGCGGTCGGCAGCGCCCTTCCGGCCAAGATGCGGTGGCGTCCGGAATGTGCCTTGAGGGCTCGCACGGTGGCGACGACCACGGCCGCATCGGGCCGGAGTCCAGACGTCCGGCACTTGATGTTAAAGAAGCGTTCGGCCCCCATGTCGGCGCCGAAGCCCGCCTCGGTGACGAGGTAGTCGCCGGCGCGGATGCCGACGAGGTCGGCGACGACGCTCGAGTTGCCGTGCGCGATGTTGCCGAACGGGCCGGCGTGGACGAGCACCGGCGTGTTCTCCAGTGTCTGCAGCAGGTTGGGTTTGATCGCCTCCCGCAGCATCACCGTCATCGCACCGGCGCCGCGCAGCTGCTCGGCGGTGACCGGTTCGCCGTCGCTCGTATAGCCGACGACGACGCGTCCGAGCCGGTTGCGCAGGTCCTGCAGCGACGTCGAGAGGGCCAGGATCGCCATGACCTCGGAGGCCGCGGTGATGTCGAACCCGGTCTGCCGCGGTACGCCGTCGAGCGAGGAGCCCAGCCCGACGACGACGTTTCGCAGTGACCGGTCGTTGACGTCCATGACCCGACGCCACGTGATGTTGTGCACGTCGAGACCGAACGGGTTGCCCTGGTAGAGCGAGTTGTCCATCATCGCGGAGAGCAGGTTGTGCGCCGCGGTCACCGCGTGCATATCGCCGGTGAGGTGCAGGTTGAGCAGCTCCATCGGGACGACCTGGGAGTAGCCGCCGCCGGCCGCGCCACCCTTGATACCGAAGGTAGGGCCCATCGACGGCTGGCGGATGGCGACCGTCGCCCGCTTGCCGATGTGCTTGAAGGCCTGCCCGAGACCGACCGTCGTCGTCGTCTTTCCCTCGCCCAGCGGCGTCGGAGTGATCGCGGAGACGACGACGTACTTCGCCCGTGGGGCGTCGGCCAGCTCGGCGATCGCCTGGAGCCGCACCTTGGCGACGCCTTCGCCGTACTGCTCGAGCAGGTGTGAACCGATGCCCATCTCGCCGGCCACGTCGTCCAACGGCTTCAGCGCCGCGGACCGCGCGATGTCGAGGTCGGTGGGGAAGCCCATGTCATGCCGTCCCTTCGGAGAAACCGTCGACGTCCACGCCGAACTCGGCGCCCGCGTCGAGCAGGGCGTCGAAGAGGTACTGGCCGGACGAGCGTTCGCAGTGCAGGAGGTAGGAGCTCGTCGCATCCCGATCGTCGCGGACCACGTCGGTTGCCAGCTTGGCGACCGAGCTGCGGAATGCGGCGCCATCCGGTGTGACCCGGTCGCGGAGGTCGACGGCACACACCTTGGCGAGCAGGGCCGGGGCGTCGGGGCCGGTCAGGCGCAGCAGCGCGCGTCCGTGCGTGACGTCGACCGCCGTCACGAGCCGGTCGTCGGGCAGTGCCCCTGCCTGGGCCGCCAGCGCACCGCCGGTGCCGACCGCACCGAGCAGCATCCACTCCCCCGGACCTGACCCGACGACGAACGTGCCGCCTTCGTCGCGTCTCGAGCGGCCGAAGGGGACGGCGAGCGCCGCGGCGGCCCGGCCGTCGGGCTCGGCGTGGACGAGGACCTTGCCCAGCGGGGAGCAGTCCATCAGCCGCAGCGGCGCGGCCGAGCGGCGCTGCGACACCTCCCAGCCGTCGCGTACCTCGACCGGCTCGGCGGGACGGACCGGGCAGCGGGCCACCGGAGACGGCTGGGCTGCAGCCGCTCTGGACTCAGCCACGGAGCCGGCTCCCCTCGGGGTCGACGTGGGCCAGCTGTGGTTGCACCGTCGCCTCCGCGCGGCTGCCGTCGGGAAGGACGATCGTCACGACGCTGCCAGGTGCGGCGAGGTCGGGCTCGACCTGCGCCAGGCAGATCGACCGACCGAGCTCTGGCGAGCGTCGGCTCGAGGTCACCCGGCCGGCGATGCGGCTGTGGTCGTGCACGATCTGGCTGCCCTCGGCCGGTACGAGGTGGGGGTCGAGCGGTTGCAGCGCGACCAGGCGCGGTGCGTCGCTTAGTCGTTCGCTTCCCCACACCAGCTCCGGCCGGCCGGCGAAGTCGTCCTTGTCGAGCTTCACCAGGCCCTCGAGTCCGGCGGAGAACGCCTTCGTCAGGCCGTCCGTGTCCTGACCGACGATGAGATGCCCCTTCTCGAGCCGCAGGATGCGCTGCGCCTCGACACCGAATGCGACGACACCCAGGTCGTCGCCGGTGCGAAGCAGCGTCTCCCAGACGTGCAGCCCGTACGACGCCGGCACATGGATCTCGTAGGAGAGCTCGCCGGTGAAGCCGATGCGCCACGCCAGGCAGTTCTCGACTCCGGCAATGCGGCCGGTCCGGACGCGCATGTAGGGGAACGCCTCCGGCGACAGGTCGATCCCCTCGACGAGTCGGGCCAGCAACTCCCGGCTCCGAGGGCCCGCGACGTTGATGCTCGCGTACGCCGTGGTCAGTGGCGTGACGTGCACCTGCCAGTCGGCGTGCTCCGTCTGCAGCCAGTTCTCGAGCCACTCCCAAACGGCGGCCGCGCCGGACGACGTGGTCGACATGAGGTAGTGCTCGTCGGCGAGCCGCCCGGTGACACCGTCGTCGAAGACGACCCCGTCCTCGGCGCACATGACTCCGTAGCGCACCGAGCCGACGTCGAGCTTGGACCACTTGTTGACGTAGACGAGGTTGAGCAGCTTCGGCACGTCGGGCCCCTGCAACTCCAGCTTGCCGAGCGGCGTGACGTCGATGATCCCGACGGCGCGCCGTACGGCGCTCGCCTCCGCCATGGGATCGCCGTAGGAGTCCGGCCGGATCCACTGCCCGGCAACCAATGGCGTCGCGCCGTGGGCCTCGTGCCACGCGTGCATCGGCGAACGTCGTACCGGCTCGAAGATCCGTCCGGCCAGTGCACCGAGACTGATCGGGGCGTACGGCGGCCGCCACACCGTCGTACCCAGCTGCTCCATGTTCCGGCCCACGGCTTCCCCGAGCACCGCCACGGTGTTGACCACCTCGAGCTTGCCCTGTGACGGGCCCATCGTTGCGGTGGTGAAGCGCTTGACGAGCTCGCTCGAGTCGTAGCCCTCGGCGGCGGCCGCGACGATGTCCTTCGACGTGACGTCCTCGGACATGTCCACGAAGCCGTGGGTCGGCCCCCGGAACATCGCCGGGTGCGGTCGCACGCCCAGCGGGGGCACCGGCGCGGGCCGCTCCCCGCGGGCTCGAGCGGCTGCCGCCTCGCCCACCGCCTGGCCGTGCGCCACGAGTTCGTCGGTCGTGCCGTCGCCGACGATGCCGCCCGTGGCGAAGACGGTGTCCGGCAGCTCCGGTCCGGGTCGGAAGCGGGCCGCCGTCGGGTCCCACACCGGGCGGTTGCCGGCCATGTTCAACAGCGAGGTCGGCGCCGTCCAGCCGGTCGACGTGACGAGCAGGTCGACGGCGTGCCGCCAGCCGTCGGTCAGCTCGACGCCCTGGACGTGGCGTCGGCCGAGCGCCCGCGCGATGCCCTCGCCCCGGCGCGCGTCGACGGTGCGGACCACCTCGACACCGACCCGCTGCAGGTCCGCCGCTGCCGCCTCGCCCTCCTCGTTGGCGGTGAACACCACGGCCCGCGAACCTGGTCGTACGGCGTGCAGGTTGACCAGCCGGCGCACCGCCGTCCCCAGCACGACGCCCGGCAGGTCGTTGCCGGCGAAGACGTAGGGCCGCTCGACGAGACCGGCTGCGACGACGAGCGTCGCCGCTCGGGTCTTGACCAACCGCTCACCGCCGCCCGGCCGGCCGCGCTGCAGGATCGCGAGCCAGTTGTCGTCGTAGCGACCGGTGACCACGGAGTCGGTCAGCACCTCGATGCCCGGCTCGGCGACGAGTACCGCACGCAGCTCGGCGAGCCGCGCGAGGTCGGCCGGATCGCCCCACCGAAGGTGGCCGCCCACGTCGTACTCCTCTTCCACCAGCATCACCCGCGCACCGGCGCGTGCCGCCGCCACTGCCGCGGCGAGGCCGGCCGGGCCGGCTCCGGCCACGACCACGTCGGCGTGCGCGTAGCGCTTGTCGTAGTAGGCATGCGCCGCGTCCGGGCGGGTGCACCCACCGGAGGCGAAGCGCGAGAGCACGGAGGCGTAGACCGGCCACAGCCGCTGTGGCTTCATGAACGTCTTGTAGTAGAAGCCGGCCGTGAGAAAGCGGGCCAACGCGGAGTTGACCACCCGTGCGTCGTACCGCAGCGACGGCCAGGCGTTCTGCGGCCGGACGTCCATGCCGGCCGCGAGCCGGCGGTGTGCCGCCCGCACGTTGGGCTCGTCGCCGACCTGCACCGTGCAGTTGGGATCGACGAAGCTGGCGGTGAGGACACCACGCGGACGGGAGTACTTGAAGCTGCGGGAGAAGCAGTCGACTCCCGAGGCGAGCAGCGCCGAGACGATCGTGTCACCGGCGAGACCGTCGTACTCTCGCCCGTCCCACCGGAAGCGGACCGGCTGGCTCCGGTCGAGCACCTCACCCGGCTGCGGCTCCAGCCGGTACGGCGCACTCATGCCGGGCTGCCCGGGCGGACGGCGTTGGTCACCGTGTCGCGTTCGACGGCGAAGAACCGTCGGCAGCCGAACGTGTGGTACCAGCTCTCGCGTACCCAGCCGGCCGCGTTGCGCCGCTCGTAGAGGTAACTCCGCCACTCCGGCGGCATGACGGCCGTGACGTCCGGCCGGCGGCGACCCTCACCGGCGTAGCGGAACTCGCTGGAGTTGCGCGGTCCGCAGTGTGGACAGGGGATCAGCAGCATGGTTGCTCCGGTGCCTGAAAGTGCCGCATCAATGCCCGACGGCCGCCGCGCCCTTTTCGCCGACGAGGCGTCCGTCGGCGAAGCGGGCGAGGTCGAACGAGGCGATGAGCTCGGGAGTCTTGCCGGTCGCCACCAGCTCGGCCATGGTTTCGCCGGAGACCGGTCCGGCCTTGAACCCGTAGGTGCCCCATCCGACATCGAGAAGGAACCCGTCGACGGGGGTCACCCCCATGATCGGGGAGTAGTCGGGGGTCATGTCGCACAGCCCGGCCCACTGCCGTAGCACACGCAGGCTGGCGATGCCCGGCATCAACTCAAGGACGTGCCCGGCCAGCTCCTCGGTGAACTCGAGCGACCCGCGCATCGAGTACGACGGGTAGGGGTCCACGCTCGCGCCGAAGACGAGCTCGCCCCGATCGGTTTGGCTGACGTAGACGTGCAGGGTGCCCGAAACCACCACCGTACGCAGAAACGTCTTGACCGGCTCGGTGACGGCGGCCTGCAGCGGATACGTGGTGATCGGCAGGGTCACGCCGGCCAGTGCGCTGACCAGCGAGGCCCAACCGGCGGTGCAGTTCACCACGATCGGCGCCGCGACGGCCCCTCGATTGGTGCGCACGCCGGTGACCCGGTCGCCCACGACGTCGATCCCCAGCACCTCGGTGTTCTGGTGGATCTGGACTCCGAGCACGTCGGCGGCCCTGGCGTAGCCCCAGTTGACGGCGTCGTGGCGGATGGTGCCGCCGGGTGGGTGGTAGAGCGCGCCGAGGATCGGATAACGCGACTCGGGCGAGACGTCCATATAGGGGACCAGCCGTTTGATGTCCGCCGGCCCGATGACCTCGGAGTTCACTCCCTGCAGCTTGTTGACCTCCGCACGCCACCGCATCGTGCGTAGCGAGCTGTCGTTGTGCGCCAGGGTGAGGTGGCCGCGCTGCTCGAACATGACGTTGAAGTTGAGCTCCGCGGCGAGGTTTTCGTAGAGCTTGACGGAGCGGTCGTAAAAGGCGACGCCTTCTGGCGTCAGGTAGTTGGAGCGGATGATGGCAGTGTTGCGCCCGGAGCCGCCGCCGCCGAGATAACCCTTGTCCAGGACTGCGACATTCGTGATGCCGTGGTTGGCGGCGAGGTAGTAGGCACAGGCGAGGCCGTGCACCCCGGCGCCGATGACGACCACGTCGTAGCTGCTGTTCAGGTCGTGCTCCCGCCAGCTCCGCGGCCAGTCGCGGCGGGTCAGTCCGCGGCGGACGAGGTCGAAGGCCGAGTAGCGAGCCGGCTTCCGTGCGGTCATGCCGCCGTCCTCCGCGAGATCGCAGCCGCCCGCTCGAGCAGCAGGGGGGTCGCGCTGCGCATGGCTTTGCGGTCGAAGCGCCCGGCCGGTCCCTGCAGACCGACAATCGCGATGAGCTCACCCCGCGTGGCGTGGACCGGGGCGGCGATCGCATTCAGGTCCGCCTCGCGCTCACCGAACGCCTCCGCCCATCCCCGCTTGACCGCGCGGGCAATCTCATCGGCGAGCCGGCGCGGGTCGGTGATCGTCCGGGGGGTGAAGGCGGGGATCGGCCCGGGAGGCAGCTCGCCGCCGTAGCCCAGGAAGACCTTGCCCACCGCCGTCGCGTGCGCCACGCTGGGGCGGCCGACCCGCGCGACGCTCTGCACCGACGAGGCACCTTGGACGAAGTCCACAGTCATCGCCTCCCGCTCACCCGGCACCGAGAGGGTCGCCGTCTCGCCGGTTGCGTCGGCCAGTGCGGTGAGGTGCGGTCGGGCCAGGCCCTGCAGGTCGACGCGGGCGACCGCCTCGTTGCCGAGCTGGAACAGCCGCAGGCCCAGCCGGTAGCGGCCGCTCTCGGGAATGTGCTGCACGAGGTTGCCGGCCGCCAGCGTCGCGAGCAGGCGCGAGGCGCTGCTCGGGTTGATGCCGGTACGGCGGGCAATCTCGTTGGTCCCCAGGTCGGCGGCTGAGTCGGCGAGCACCTCCAGCACAGTCATCGCCCGTTGGACGGCGGCGACGTGCCGACTGGCTGGCTCCCCGGTCGTGGGAATGCTAGCCTCCCCTCGCCGATATTGAAACAGTATTGCCCCCTGGGCAACAAGTCCACTGGGCAGGAGTCCGAGGAAGCGCCGTGCCTGTTCCGGATGCTCGCTACGTGGTCATCGGTGCCGGCGTCCACGGCCTCTCGACCGCATGGCACCTGGCCAAGGGGCTCCGGGCCAGTGGTCGAGGCGACGGGCGCGACGTCGTCGTACTGGACAAGAGCGACGTCGCGGCGGGTGCGTCCGGCATCGCCTGTGGGGTGATCCGCAACAACTACTTCCAGCCGGCCATGCGTGAGCTGATGGCCCATTCGGTTTCGGTGTGGGAGTCCGACCCAGCGGCGTTCGCCTATCATCCGGTGGGTTACCTGCAGATCTCCCCCGAGGTGATGCACGCGGGCGTCGCGCAGATCTCGCAGGAGCAGCAGGCGATCGGCTACCCATCCACCTTCATCGAGGGCGAGCTCGAGAGCCGGTCGTACCTGCAGGGCATCTTCTCCGACTGGCAGGCAAAGGGAGTCACCAGCGTCCTGCACGAGAAGCGGGGCGGCTACGCCAACAACCGGGCGTCGATGCGTGGGCTCGCCGACAAGGCCCGCAGCGAAGGCGTGCGGATCTACCCCGGCACGCGGGTGACCGGCCTGACGCTCGACGGCGGCGCGGTCACGGCTGTCGACACCGATGCGGGGCCGGTCCAGCTCGACTCGCTGGTCGTCACTGTCGGGCCGTGGGTACGCGACGTGTGGCGGATGCTCGAGCTACCGGAGCAGATCACCGTTCAGGGCACCGACGGCAGCCGGCATCCGGGCCGCGACATGTGGACGTACTGGTCACTGCAGGAGGGGACGCTCGGCGTCGATCCCGCGTTCCTCACCGACAACTCAGGCGCCATGCCGCCCGTCGTGCACGTGGACACCGACGCTCCCCTCTTTGACGACCGGGACGGGTCGCTCGTCACCGAGTCGCTGTGGGGCATCTACTTCAAGCCGGACTTCAACTTCGGCGGCGTGCAGGGCGGGGCGATGCCCTTCGTCATCGATCGCCCCACCGACCAGGTCGCGGTCGACCCGTACGGACCGGCCAGCCCCGACTTCATCGTCGGCGAGGAGTTCGCGAGGATGTGGACGTCGGGCCTCGCCCATTGCCTCAAGCGCTTCGAGGGCAAGGCGCACCTCTTCTCCAAGGAGCCCTCGGGTGGCATCGGCTGCTTCACACCGGACAGCTTCCCGGTGTTCGACGTCTTCCGGCAGAACGCCTACGTCATCGCCGACTCCAACCATGGTTACAAGATGCTGGGCGTCGGCGCCCTTGTGGCGCGGGAGTTGCTGGGCGAGACCCAGGCGCTGCTCGAGCCGTTCCGCTTCTCCCGGTACGAGCAGGGTCGGCTGCATCCCACGAGCAGCTCACCGTTCCCCTGGAGCTGACCCGGCCCGCCGGAGTGCCCACCCCCTATCGTCAACATGTCAGGAGGTATCTGGTGACCAGCACAACGTCCGGCGGTCTGCTCGAGCGGCTCGCCACCGGTCCGGTCCTCTGCGCTGAGGGCTACCTCTTCGAGCTCGAGCGAAGGGGCTACCTGCAGGCCGGCGCCTTTGTCCCGGAGGTGGTCCTCGACCATCCGGAGGAGGTCGCGCAACTGCACCGAGAGTTCGTGCACGCCGGCTCGGACGTGGTCGAGGCCTTCACCTACTACGGTCACCGTGAGAAGCTGCGCCTCGTCGGCAAGGAGCACTTGCTCGAGCGGCTGAACCGCTCCGCTCTGGACATCGCCAAGGCGGTCGGCGCGGAAACCGGCTCGCTCGTCGCGGGCAACATCTGCAACACCAATGTCTACGAGCCCGGCAACGCGACGGCAGCCGACCAGGCGCGCGCGATGTTCTCAGAACAAGTCGACTGGGCCGTCGAGATGGGCGTCGACTTCGTCATTGGCGAGACCTTCAGCTACGGCGAGGAGGCGCTCATCGCCCTGGATGCGGTGAAGAAGGCAGGAGCGACGGCGGTCGTCACGCTCGCCGTCCATCAGTCACCGGAGACGCGTGAGGGCTGGAGCATCGCCGACGCCTGCCGGCGGATAGCCGACGCCGGTGCGGACGTCGTGGGGCTGAACTGTATCCGCGGTCCCCGCACGATGCTGCCACTGCTCGCCGAGGTCGTACCGGCCGTCGACATCCCCGTGGCCGCGCTGCCCGTGCCGTACCGCACGACTCCGGCTGAACCGAGCTTCCAGTCGCTGCGCGACCCGGCGTACGACGCGCTTCCCGGTGGTAGGCCGTTCCCGACCGCGCTCGACCCGTTCACCTGCAACCGATACGAGATCGCCGACTTCACCCACCAGGCCCTCGACATCGGCATCCGGTACTTCGGGCTGTGCTGCGGCGCGGGGCCGCATCACCTTCGGAGCATGGCCGAAGCGCTCGGGCGTACGCCGCCGGCGAGCCGGTACTCGGCCGACATGTCCAAGCATGCGTTCCTCGGCTCGGATGCCAGCCTGCAGCAGCACAACCGGGCTTATAGCACTCAGCTGTAAACGTCGCGGGCGAGCTGCCGATCAGATTCATCCCGGAACAAGCGCGACCAATTCCCGTGTCCCTCGGCGGCCACTCGCGGCAACGCCGTATCGTCCCCGTGTGCCAGCTTTCGAGGTTTTGTCGGAATACGTCGCAATACCCCGCGTCGGTTCCCTTGTGTTGTCACCGGATGGTCACCGCCTGATCGCATCGGTTGCCACGCTCTCGCGCGATCGCAAGCGATACGTCTCCGCGCTGTGGGAGATCGACCCCCTAGCCGAGCGAACGCCGTTCCGACTCACGAGGTCGGCAGCCGGCGAGGAAGGGGCTGCGTTTCTGCCGGACGGCAGCCTGCTCTTCGTCTCGAAGCGCCCGGATGCCGACGCCGAGCCCGCCGACGACGAGCAGGCGGCGCTGTGGCTGCTGCCGGCGGGTGGCGGGGAGGCCCGGCAGGTCGCGTCGCCGCCGGGCGGGGTCGCCGGGGTGGCGACCGCCCGCGACACCGGCGTCGTGGTCGTGTCGGGCAGCATGCTGCCGGGGGCCGACCACGACGCCGACGACGAGCGGCGTACGGCGCGCAAAGACGCCGGTGTCGACGCGATCCTCTTCGAGCAGTCGCCCGTCCGGTTCTGGGACCACGACCTGGGGCCGGGCCAGCTCCGGCTGGCGGTAACCGACATCGGCGACGACGGTTCCGGCGAGCTGCGTGACCTCACGCCGGAGCCGGGGCGCGCGCTCGACGAGCAGGCGTTCACCGTCACTCCGGACGGGCGCACGGTGATCGCGGGATGGAGCGTGGACGACGAGCCCGGCTATCCGCGCAGCACGCTCGTCGCGATCGATGTCGCCAGCGGGGAGCGGCGCGTGCTCGCCGGTGACGCCGACTACTTCTTCGCCGATCCGGCCGCGTCACCGGACGGCAGGTCCGTGGTGGCTGTCCGGGCCAGCGATGCCGGCTACGACCAACCGCCGGACCGGACGCTGTGGCTCTTCGATCTCGCCGCGGGGAAGGGCCGTGACCTCACGCCGCACCTGGACCTGTGGCCCGGCGGCGCAGTATGGGCTGCCGACTCCGCGGCGGTGTACTTCACGGCCGACGAGAACGGGCGCGCCCCGGCGTACCGCGTCGAGGTCGCCAGCGGCGAGGTCACCCGGCTCACCGGCGACGGGCACTACGAATCCCTCTGCCCGGCTGCGGACGGCACCGCCCTCTACGCGCTGCGGTCCCGGATCGATGAGCCCCCTACGCCGGTACGGCTCGAGCCGAAGGTGGCGGACCAGACCGGTACGCCGCTGCCAGCCCCCGGCCGCGTCGACATTCCGGGTCGGGTCGAGGAGGTGGCCGTCACTGCAGCCGACGGCGCGCGCGTACGCGGCTGGCTCGTGCTGCCGGACGCGGCGTCGGCGCAGACCCCCGCGCCGCTGGTGCTGTGGGTGCACGGCGGACCGCTGAACTCGTGGAACGCCTGGTCGTGGCGCTGGAACCCGTGGCTGCTCGCTGCGCGCGGCTACGCCGTGCTGCTCCCGGACCCCGCACTGTCCACCGGCTACGGGCTCGACTTCGTCCGTCGCGGCTGGGGTCAGTGGGGCGGTACGCCGTACACCGACCTTCTGCAGATCACCGACACCGCCGTCGCGCGGCCGGACATCGACGCCGAGCTGACCGCGGTCATGGGCGGTTCGTACGGCGGCTACCTTGCGAACTGGATCGCCGGTCACACCGACCGCTTCCGCTGCATCGTCACGCACGCGAGCCTGTGGTCGCTGGATCAGTTCCAGGGCACAACCGACCAACCCGGGTACTGGACGCGTGAGTTCGGCAACCCCGATGAGCAGCCCAACCGGTACCAGACCTGGTCGCCGCACCACCACGCCGCATCGATCCGGACGCCGATGCTCGTCGTGCACGGCGACAAGGACTACCGGGTGCCGCTTGGCGAAGCGCTGCGACTGTGGTGGGAACTGCAGCGGCGCGGCGTCGAGTCGAAGTTCCTCTACTTCCCGGACGAGAACCACTGGGTGCTCAAACCGGGCAACGTCGTCGTCTGGTACGACGCTGTGCGCGCCTGGCTCGACACCTACCTGCGCGGCGAACCGTGGCGCCAACCGGCGCTGCTCTAACCGCTGGGCCTCCTTACGCCGCTGGGCTCAGCTTGATGGCGGAGATGTCGAACTCCAGCCCGATCTTGTCGCTCACCAGGAACCCGCCGGTCTCCAGGGCCGCGTTCCAGTTGACGCCCCAGTCCTTGCGGTTGATCGAAGCCCTGCCGTCGAAGCCGGCGCGCAGGTTGCCGTACGGGTCCTTCGCCGACCCGGTGAACTCCACGTCGACGGTGACCGGCTTGGTGGTGTCCTTGACCGTGAGATCTCCGGTGACCCGGTACGTCGTGTCGTCCACCCGCTCGACCGCGGTGCTCCGGAAGACCATCTCCGGGATGTTCTCCGCGTCCAAGAAGTCGTTGGTGCGCAGGTGGGCATCGCGCTGCTCGTTGCCGGTCGTGATGCTCGCGGTCTTGATGTGCAGCTCGGCAGTGGATTTCGCCGGGTCGTCGGCGTCGAGGTGCACGGTGCCTTCGAACTCCTGGAACGACCCACGCACCTTGGTCACCATCGCGTGGCGTGCGGTGAACCCGAGCCGGGTGTGCCCGACGTCGAGCTGGTAGTCGCCGGTCAGGTCCTCGATCGCGCTGCTGACGCCCTCGCTGCCGTCGCTGGTCATCGAAACCTCCTATGATTGCCTGTGCAAGTACCTTAGCACTTGGAGCGCGTCGGTCCGGTGTCAGCCGTCCTCGTGGTCGGGCAGTCCCAGCGCCCGATCGGTCTCGCGGAGCACGTCCGCGAGGTCGTGTCCTCGCGTTACCCCGATCGCCGCCAGTGTCGCCTCGGCGATCCGGGAGCCGCCGGCCCGCAGCCGGTTGACGCCGTCCGTCAGCCACGATCGTCCCTTGGCGACCGTCGCCAACTCCCACCTCGTCACAGCTCGCCATAATCGTCGCGGTACACCTGCGGAGGGATATCGGATGCCAGCTTCAGGCCCGTGGGTAGTCGTCGGGCTCGACAACGGCGGGACGACCAACAACGCCACGGTGCTCGACGCTGCCGGGCAGTTCCTGGTGGACCGGCTGGTGGAGATCCCCAGTCTGGTGCGCGAAGGCCCTGACGTGGCGGTGGAGGCGATGGCCGAGGCGTTGGCACACGTGCTCGACGTCACTGGCATTGCGTTGACGTCGGTGCGGGCAGTCGGTCTGGACACGCCGGGGCCGGCCAGCGCGGACGGCGTCATCTCCTCGAAGGGCTCCACCAACTTCGCCGCGCCGGGATGGCGCGGGTTCGACGTCCGCGGGGCGCTGGAGGCACGGCTCGGGCTGCCGGTCGTCTACAACAACGACGGCAACGCCGCGGCGCTGTACGCCCATCACCTGCACTTCGCCGATGCCGCCGCACAGCGCTCGTCGGTCTCGGCGATCGTGGGTACGGGCCTGGGCGGCGGGCTCGTCGAGGCAGGCCGGATCGTGGCGGGCGCCGCCGGAATGGCCGGCGAGCTCGGTCACGTGCACATTCCGATGCAGGGGCTGCTCGCGGAGGGGCAGCCGCTACCCGAGTGCAACTGCGGGCTTGTCGGTGACGCCGAGAGCGTCGCCTCCCTGATCGGCATCGGCAAGAACCTGCTGCCCTACTGGCTGACCCGCTTCCCCGACCACGAGCTCGGCCGGCTGCCTGCCCTCGAGGCCGCGAAGCTCGTCCGTCGGTACGGCGAGCAGGGCGACCCGCTCGCATTCGCCGTCTTCGAGCAGCAGGCGATGGCCCTCGGACGACTCTTCACCATCGCCGCGAACTTCACCGACCCGCACGCCTACTTCCTCGGTGGCGGCGTGGTCGAGGCCGCGCCAGACTTCCGCGACTGGTTCCTCGCCACGGTGCGCAAGCACACGGCGCTGCGGGAGGAGCAGGCCCGGGTCGCTACCTTCGCGCTGGTACCCGACCGGGACATGGCCGGAGCGCGGGGAGCGGCCATCGCCGCGCTGGGGTCACTGCAGAGCTCCTGACGACTGCAGAGCTCTTGAGAAGCTTCAGGGCTCCTGAAGTCGCGACTGCGCGGCGGCTCCCGAGCGTCGGGTAGCATTCCCGGGTCCGCGCATCAGCGCGGGCTGGCCGCGGTCCGCCCAATCCTGCCCACCGCGCGTTGCGTCGTACATCTGGGCAGGAGTGGGGGACCCACCGGAGCCGCTTGACGGCCCACGGGGTGAAGCGCCACTGAGCGCGGGGCAACTCTCGCCCTAACCCGACAGCTCACCTCGCCGGCGGTCGAGAGGACGCCGCCATGGGCCGCATCACTGCTGCGCGCCGCACATCCGTACGAGTCGCCAAGGGCGGGAGCCTGGCACTACCGCTGGTCATAGCCGCCTCCCTGATCGGGCCGGCGACACCGGCGCACGCCGCGACGGCCAAGACGTGGGACCGGCTCGCCGGCTGCGAGAGCGGCGGCCGGTGGGACATCAACACCGGCAACGGCTACTACGGCGGTCTGCAGTTCTCGGCCGGTACCTGGATCTCCTACGGCGGTAGGACGTACGCACCGCGCGCCGATCTCGCCTCCCGCGTCGGGCAGATCACGGTCGCGGAGCGGCTGCTCCACAAGCAGGGCTGGGGCGCCTGGCCCGCCTGCTCACGCAAGCTGCACCTCACGGCGAAGGACGCGGAGGGGTCGCCGTTCCCGCCGCCGGCCCCGCCGAAGCCCAAGGCGAAGCCACGGACCCGTGGTGACTTCACCGGCGACGGCCGGGCCGACATGACGGTCTTCCGTTCCTCCACCGGCACCTGGTACACCCGCGGCGCCGGCAGCGTCCGCTACGGGGCCCGCGGCGACGTCCCCGTCCTGGCGGACTTCACCGGCGACGGTCGGGCCGACGTCGCAGTCTGGCGGCCTACCACCGGCTCCTGGTACATCCGGGGCTACCGCGGCGTCCGGTACGGCGCCCGCGGCGACGTGCCGGTGGCTGCCGACTTCACCGGTGACCACCACGCGAGGGTCGCGGTCTGGCGACCCACCACGGGGATTTGGTACATCCGGGGCTACCGCAGCGTCCGCTACGGCGCCCGTGGCGACGTCCCCGTCGTCGCCGACTTCACCGGCGACGGCCGGGCCGACATCGCCGTCTGGCGACCCGCCACCGGCACCTGGTACGTCCGCGGCGGTGGCAGCGTCCGCTACGGCGCCCGCGGCGACATCCCCGTCGTCGCCGACTTCACCGGCGACGGCCGGGCCGACATCGCCGTCTGGCGACCCGCCGGCGGAACCTGGTACATCCGCAGCTACCGCAGCGCCGCGTACGGCGTCTCGACGGATCAAGCGGTGCTCGGCCAGCGGCTACACTGATCGGTCGCCGCCGGCTCAGGCGGGAAGCAGGTGCGATGCGCCGTCGAACAAGTGCGGTGCGCCGTCCAACAAGCGCGGGTGCGCCGTCGTACACGCGCATCTCGACGATCTCCTTCGCCCGGTGCGTTGTTCCCCGCGGCGGCTCTTGGAGATCGCATAGCCACCACACGGCAGGCGAAGGAGATCGGCTGGCCTGAAGGGCCAGCGCAGGACGCCCGCGCGGGCCCTTCAGTCGTGCTGGTACGTCAGGCCGCGACGCGCTCGGTCGCCGGCTCGTCGGCGTACGACGTCGTGGCGATGGTGTTGCGGCGTACTGCGGCGGCGCGCAGGGTCGCCACGGTGGCGCCGATCCCGCCGACTACGACGGCCGCGAGACCCCAGCCGGTCCCGGCGAGGTCCCAGCCGAGCGCCCGGTCGAGGGAGACCGCGCCTGGACCGGTGAACGCGAGGGCGGCGGCGCTCACTGCGTAGACGAAGGGCAGCTCGAACCCGCCCTCGGTCGCCCAGAGCTTGGGCCAGTGTGTCGAGCCCGCGACGAGCATGACGCCGATTGCCACGGCCGCGGCGAGCGGGTTGAGCAGGCCGAGCGCGAGCAGGAGCCCGCCGCCGGCCTCGGACAACCCGGCGACGAACGCCATGAGCCGGCCTGGACGGTGACCGATCGACTCGAACCAGCCGCCGACGCCGACGAGGCCGTGGCCGCCGAACCAGCCGAAGAGCTTCTGGGTGCCGTGGCCGACGAGCAGCAGCCCGACAACCAGACGGAGAATGAACAGTCCGGTATCCACCGGGACCTCCCTGTGAGACGAGGGTCAATGTCTTCGTATCGGACAACAAGTTGCATGCTCAACTATTCCGCGACCGCGGCCCAGCGCTGGAGCGACGAGCTGGCCGGATGGCGCATCTCGCCGGAGATCCTCGCCGCCGCTGCCGACTCGCCGTACGGCTTCCCGGTAGGGCTCTTCGGGGCCAGGCCCGGGAACCCGCCGGAAATCCCGACGACTCGGCTCGCCCGAGAGGCGGTCCTGACCGGTGGCCGAGTCCTCGATGTGGGCTGCGGCGGCGGCGCGGCGAGCCTGCCGCTCGCGCCACCGGCGGCGGAGGTGGTGGGTGTCGACGAGTCAGCAGCGATGCTGTCCGAGCTCGAGGACGCGGCGGCCGCCCGTGGCGTCCGGGTCGGTACCGTCCGTGGCAGCTGGCCCGACGTCGCTGCCGACTGCCCGGTCGCCGACGTCGTGGTGTGCGCCCACGTGGCCTATAACGTTCCGGACCTGGCGTCGTTCGCGCTCGCGCTGGACGCGCATGCCCGGTGTCGGGTCGTCATGGAGCTGACCGCGGTACACCCCTGGGTTCCGCTCGGTCCGCTGTGGCGACGGGTGCACGGCGAGGATCGACCGTCGGGACCCACCGCCGACCTCGCGGCGCGTGTGCTCGCCGACGCGGGGCTGCCGGTGCGGGCGGAGAGATTCCACCGGCCGCCGCGCGACGACATCCCACCCGAGGTGCTGGTCGAGTTCGCCCGTCGCCGGCTCTGCCTGCCGACGGATCGTTGGCAGGAGATCGGCCCGACCGATCTGGTCGGGGTCGGCGTGGACGACATCGTCACTCTATGGTGGGACACGGCCGAGTAATCCGACACGCCGCGCGTTCGGGCGGACGATGATGGACAAGCTTACGATACGGGCAGATGCTGTAACTGATAGTCACCGGCTGGCTGGAGGGCCCAATGGTCAGGAACTACGCGAAGGTCGTCGGCGTCGTGATCGTGCTCATCGGCGTGTTCGGCCTCATTCTGGGGGAAAGGTCGCTGTTCGGGGTGCTCAACATCGACATCGCCGAAGACATCGTGCACCTCGTCACCGGAGGGCTGATGGCAGCGGTGGGCTTCCGAGGCGACATCGACCTGGTCCGGAACGTGGTCGGCGGCCTCGGCGTGGTGTACCTCGTGGTGGCGATCGTCGGATTCATCGTGCCCGACCTGTTCGGGCTGCTGCCGCACGAGTACCACACGGTTTTCGACAATCTGATCCACCTGGCGCTGGGCGTGCTCGGCATCGCCGTGGCGTGGCTGATTCCTGACCCTCGTCCCGCCCGGGCGGCCTGACGGCGTACCCGCCTCGTGGCGGCAGCGTGGGTGCCGCGGGTCACGCCAGTAGGTCGTCCATCGCTCGCAGGATCCGCTGCTCCGACACGGGCCGCGGTGTGCCGAGGTCCTGCGCGAAGACGCTGATGCGCAGCTCCTCGATCTGCCACCGGATCTCGTGCCCCGCCCGGCGCTTGTCCGGATCCGCGGGGAGCCGCTGCAGAAGCGACGCGTAGGCGTGCTGCATCCGCTCGATCCTCGCCATGCGCAGCTGGTCGCGGGCCGGATCGTCCGCCAGTCTCTCCGCGCGCCCCTCGACGCCGCGTAGGTAGCGGAACACGTCGGGCAGGCGCTGCCGCCCGGTCGCGGTGACGAAGCCGCGGTACACCAGCCGCGACAGCTGCGTTCTCATGTCGGTGGCCGAGGGCTGCAACGCGGGGTACGAGGTCGAGCGCAGCTGCTCCTCGACGCGATGCGCCGCGGAGAGGATGCGCGCCACGAGGCTCACGACGTCGAACACCCTGTCGGTCAACTCGCCGCGCACGTGTGCGAGCAACGCGGTGAAGCCGGCCTCGTCGTACGCCGGCCCGCCGCACTCCACGAGCAGCGAGTCGACCGCACAGGCCACGCAGTCGTCGAGGAGCGCCGGAACGCTGCCGTGTGGGTTGTGGGCGATGCCCAGCTTGACCTCATTCGAGAGCCGCGCCACGACGGGCCTGACCGGCGAGGGTGCGTTGAGCATGAGCAGGCGGCGGGAGCCGCGCCACATCGACGAGCGCTGCTCGGCCGCACTGCGAAAGACCTGTACGCCGACGGTCTGGCCTTCGTCGACGAGGGCCGGGTATCCGGTGACGACGTAACCGCCCACCCTGCGCTCGATTTCCCGAGGAAGCGTCCCGAGAGTCCAGGTCCGCAACCCGTGCCGCTCGATCTCACCCGCTACGTCGTCGAGGAGTGAGCGGACCTCGCCCTGCAGGCGTCGCCTGATGTCGCGGAGGTCCTTGCCCTCGGCGAGCGTGCGGTGTCGATCGTCGACGATGCGAAACGTGACCCGCAGATGGTTCGGGACCCGCGCGAGCTGCCACGCGTCGAGCGGGACCTCGACGCCGGTTCTCCGCGGCAGCTGCGAGCTCAGCGCCTCGAGCAGATTTCCTTCGCGCGGTCGCAGCTGCGCCAGGACGGCACCGGCGTGGTCCGGCGCGGGAACGAACCTGACCCGAAGAGGCTTCGGTAGCGACCGGATCAGCGCGGTGACGAGCTCGTGCCGTAGCCCGGGCACCAGCCACTCGAAGTCGCGGGCGTCGACCCGGTCGAGCACCGCGAGCGGCACCTGCACCGTGACGCCGTCCGTCTCGCTCCCCGGCTCGAATTGGTACGTCAGGGGCAACCGGAGGTCACCCTGCACCCAGACGTCGGGGTAGTTCTCCGCGCGGACGCCCTCGGTGGAGTCGCGCAGGAGCATGTCGTGGGAGAAGGTCAAAAGATCGGGCTGCACCCGACGCGTCTCTTTCCACCACGCGTCGAAGTGCCGGCCGGACACGACGTCCTCCGGGACACGTCGCTCGTAGAAGTCGAAGAGCGTCTCGTCGTCGACGACGACGTCACGCCGCCGGATCCGGTGCTCGAGGTTCTCGACCTTCTCGAGCAGCGCACGGTTCTCCGCGAAGAACGCGTGTCGCGTGGTCCAGTCGCCCTCGACCAGCGCGTGCCGGATGAAGAGATCTCGCGACAGGATGGGGTCGACCGCCGCGTAGTCGACACGTCGAGCCACGACCAGCGGTACGCCGTACAGCGTCACCTTCTCGGCGGCCACCACCCCGCCGCGCCGCTTCTCCCAGTGCGGCTCGCTGTAGGTACGCGTGACGAGGTGGCCGGCGAGACGCTCGGCCCACTCGGGTTCGATCCGCGCCGCGACCCGTCCCCACAGCCGCGAGGTCTCCACCAGCTCGGCCGCCATGACCCACCTCGGCGGTTTTCGGAACAGCACCGAGCCGGGGGCGATGGCGAACCGCGCGCCGCGTGCGCCGAGGAAGTCCCGCCTCTCGCCTTCGCGCAGCCCGATGTGGGAAAGCAGACCAGCCAGCAGCGACTGCGCGATCCGGTCCTGCTCATCCGGCTCTCGATCCCGACCGAGCGGCGCCCGTTCGACGGTGAGACCGAGGTCCTGGACGACCCGGCGCAGCTGTCCGTGCAGGTCCTGCCACTCGCGCACGCGGAGATAGTGCAGGAACTCCGCCTTGCACAGTTTGCGGAACTGATTGCCCGAGAGCTGCCGCTGCTGCTCGCGAAGGTACTGCCAGAGGTTGAGGTAGCCGAGGAAGTCCGACCGCTCGTCCGCGAACCTGGTGTGCGACTCCGCCGCGGCCTGCTGCCTATCCGCTGGGCGTTCCCGCGGGTCCTGGATCGACAGGGCGGACACAATGACGAGCACCTCACCCAGGCAGCCGTTGCGGTCGGCCTCGAGCACCATGCGGGCCAGCCGGGGGTCGACCGGCAGCCGGGCGAGTTGGCGACCGAGCGGGGTGAGCCGCCGGCCGGACTTCGCGCCGCTGGCGACCGGGTCGAAGGCGCCGAGCTCCACGAGCAGCGCGACGCCGTCACGAACGTTGCGGCGATCCGGTGGGTCGAGGAACGGGAACGCCGCCATGTCGCCGAGCCCGAGCGCAGTCATCTGCAGCAGCACCGAGGCCAGGTTGGTGTGCAGGATCTCAGGGTCGGTGTACGCGGGCCGGCCGAGGAAGTCCTCCTCCGCGTAGAGCCTGATGCAGATGCCGTCGGCGACGCGGCCACACCGGCCGGCACGTTGCCGGGCCGACGCCTGGGAGATCGGCTCGATCGGCAGCCGCTGCACCTTCGTCCGCAGGCTGTAGCGGGAGATGCGCGCGGTGCCGGGGTCGACGACGTACCGGATGCCGGGGACGGTGAGCGACGTCTCGGCGACGTTGGTGGCGAGGACGACGCGGCGGCCGGGATGCGGCTCGAAGACACGGTGCTGCTCGGCGGTGGACAGGCGTGCGTAGAGCGGCACGACCTCGGTGTCGGGCAGCTCGGCTGCGCGCACCGCCTCGGCGGTGTCGCGGATCTCCCGCTCACCGCTGAGGAAGACCAGGATGTCGCCCGGTCCCTCGGCGGCCAGCTCACCTATCGCGTCAATCACGGCCTGCGTCTGGTCGCGGTCGGGGTCGCCGCCGTCGGCGAGCAGCGGGCGGTAGCGAACCTCGACCGGATACATGCGCCCCGACACCGAGACGATCGGCGCGTTGTCGAAGTGCCGCGAGAAGCGTTCCGGGTCGATCGTCGCCGACGTGATGACGACCTTGAGGTCCGGGCGGCGCGGCAGCAGCCGCTTCACATAGCCGAGGAGGAAGTCGATGTTGAGGCTGCGCTCGTGCGCCTCGTCGATGATCAGCGTGTCGTACCGCTCCAGCCGGCGGTCGCGCTGGATCTCTGCCAGCAGGATGCCGTCGGTCATGAGCTTGACCAGCGTGTCCGGACCGACCTGGTCGGTGAAGCGCACCGTGTAGCCGACGGCTCCGCCGAGCGGCACACCAAGCTCCTCGGCGATGCGGTCCGCGACCGTACGCGCGGCCAGCCGGCGCGGCTGGGTGTGCCCGATGAGGCCGCGCACTCCGCGGCCGAGCTCGAGGCAGATTTTTGGTAGCTGGGTGGTCTTCCCGGAGCCGGTCTCGCCGGCGACGATCACCACCTGATGATCCCTGATCGCGGCAGCGATGTCCTCGCGGCGCGCGCTGACCGGCAGCCCCTCCGGGTAGCGGATCTCGGGTACGGCGGTCACAGAGTCATCATTCCCGGTCGGCAGAGAGGGTTGCCGCCCGAGCAACGCGGAACGACGAAGGCATGACAACGATCCCCACCGTTCGACTCAACACCGGCGCGGAGATGCCCCAGCTTGGCTTCGGCGTCTTCCAGATCCCACCCGACGAGGTCGTCGAGCCGGTGAGTACGGCGCTCGAGGCCGGCTACCGCCTCATCGACACCGCGGCGGCGTACCAGAACGAGGACGGCGTCGGCAAGGCGATCGCTGCCAGCGGCGTACCGCGCGACGAGCTGTTCGTCACGACGAAGCTGCGTAACGGCGGCCACGGCCACGACAATGCGCTGCGCGAGTTCGACGAGAGTCTGCGGCGGCTCGGGCTCGACACCGTGGACCTCTACCTCATCCACTGGCCGTTGCCCATGCATGGTCAGTACGTCGAGACGTGGGGCGCCCTCGAGCGCATCTATGCCGAGGGCCGGGCGCGCGCGATCGGCGTCTCCAACTTCACGGCCACGCACCTTGCGGCTCTGCTGGCGCAGAGCAACGTCGTGCCCGCCGTCAACCAGGTCGAGCTGCACCCCGGCTTCCCGCAGTCCGAGCTGCGCGACGTCCACGAGGCCCACGACATCGTCACCGAGGCGTGGAGCCCGATCGGCCAGGGGCGCGGCCTGCTCGACTCCCCGGTGGTCCGGGAGATGGCGGAGCGCTACGGCCGCTCCCCGGCGCAGGTCGTGCTGCGCTGGCACGTCCAGCTGGGCGTCGTGGCCATCCCGAAGTCGGTCACCCCTGACCGCATCCGGGAGAACCTCGCGGTCTTCGACTTCGAGCTCTCCCAGACCGACCTGGGTGCCCTGACCGCGCTCGACGGGGTGGGCCGGCTCGGTCCGGACCCGGACACGTTCGACGCGGCCTGACCGTCAGGTCCGGCGAGCGAGGGTGAGCCCGTCGGCGATCGGGACCATCGCGATGGTGACCCGGTCGTCATCCGCAAGGCGGTCGTTGAACTCGCGGATGGCCCGGACGGCGTCGTTGTCCACGTCCGGGCGAGCCACGTCGCCGTCCTGCAGGACGTTGTCGAAGAGCATCAGGCCGCCCGGCCGGATGAGCTGGATCAGCCGGTCGTAGTACGCGGCGTACTCGGTCTTGACCGCGTCGACGAATCCGAAGTCGAAGCTGTCCGCGGCACCCTCGTCGAGCAACGCGTCGAGTGAGTCGAGCGCGGGTGCGAGCCGCAACTCGATCCGGTCGGCGACGCCCGCCTCGGCCCAGTAGCGCCGGGCCACGTCGGTCCACTCGGGGCTGACGTCGCAGCAGACCATACGGCCGTCCGACGGGAGGGTGCGGGCAACCGCGAGGGCGCTGTAGCCGGTGAACGTGCCGAGCTCGATGCAGCGCCGTACGCCGATCAGCTCCGCGAGCAGCGCCATGAAGGCGCCTTGCTCCGGCGCGATCTGCATGTTCGCCTGCGGCAGCGCCGACGTCTCATCGCGCAGCCGGCGCAGGACGTCGGGCTCCCGGACCCCAACCCGCAGCAGGTAGTCGTGCAGTTCGGCGGAAAGCCCGAGGGACCTCGCTGACATGGCGCTCTCCTAGAACTTGGCGGTCTCCAGGGCGTCGGTCATGCGCTCGACCGCCTCTTCGACGATCGCGCGTGACGTGGCGAAGGTCAGTCTGGCGTAGCCGACTCCCGGTCCGCCGAAGTCCGGACCGTGGGCGAGGGCGACCCTGCCACCGTCGAGGAAAGCGGCCGCCGGGTCGTCGCCGAGCCCGAGGGCCCGGCAGTCGAGCCAGCCGAGGTACGTCGCCTCCGGCGGCTCCCAGCGCGCGCCGGGCAGGCGCTCGACGAGCAGCTCGCCGAGGTGGTCGCTGACCTCGGCGAGATAGCCCAGGGTGTCGTCGAGCCAGCCGACACCGTCTCGGAAGGCGGCGGTGGTGGCGGCAATGCCGAGAAGGCCAGCGCCGTACGGGATCTCGTCCGGCACGCTGCGGAGCCGGGTCGCGACGTCGGCCGAGCCGCCGATCGCGAGCGCGCACTTGAGCCCCGGCAGGTTCCAGCCCTTCGACGCCGAGACGAAGGTCACCGAGCGGGCCGCCGACTCGGCGTCGAGCGTCGCCCACGGAACGAAGGCAGCACCCCGCAGCGCCAACGGTGCGTGGATCTCGTCGGCGAGGACCGTCACGCCGTAGCGGTCCGCAAGCGTGGCCGCCGCCGTCAGCTCCGCGCGGGAGAACAGCCGACCGGTCGGGTTGTGCGGGCTGCACAGCAGCCAGCACCGCGCGCCGTCCACGAATGCCCGCTCCAGCGCGTCGAGGTCGAGGCTCCACCGGCCGGTCTGCTGGTTCCGAGCCATCGGCGCCTCGACGACGCGGCGGCCGGCCAAGGGAATCGTCGTGAAGAACGGCGGATAGACTGGCGGGTTGACGACGACGGCCGCGCCCGGCTCGGTGAAAAGGTCGAGTGCCACAAGGACGCCGCGCATGACGTCCTGGATTCCGAGGACGTGTCCTGGGTCGACCTCGGCGCCGTACCGCTCCTTGGCGAAGGCGGCGTATATCTCGGGCAGGTCGCCGAACCAGGCGTAGCCGACGTCGCTCGCGGCGACCATCTGCGCCAGCGTCTCGCGGATCGGGTCGGCGAGGGGGTAGTCCATCTCCGCGACCCACCCCGGCAGCACGTCGCCGGCGTACTTGCGCCACTTCGCGCTGCGTCGCCGGCGCAGCGCGGCCAGGTCGAGAGCATCGTAGGGATGCGGCACGGCTCGACGCTATCTCGCGGCTTACCCCACGACACTGGTGGCCGACGCGCGACCGTCATGCGCGAGGATGCTCGACCATGGAAGAGCTCAGTGGGCCGATCGGGCGGTTGTTGGCGGCCCTGGATAGGGCGCCACCGAGCGACGCGGTAGCCGTGGTGGCGAACTTTCTCGCCGACGTCGTGGCGGCGCAGGACGTTGCGCTGCTGTTGGCGGACTACGACATGGCGGTTCTCCTGCGGCTCCAGCCGGGTGAGCAGGCCGGGCCGTACGCCGCGGTGCCGGTCGATGGCAGCGAGCCGGGAGAAGCCTTCATCACGCAGCAGCCCGTGATGCAACGTGCCGACGACGGCGGTGCCTGGGTGTGGGGACCGGTGACGCTGCGGGCGGAGCGGCTGGGCGTCGTGCAGATGCGGCTGCCGGCATGGCCTGACGAGGCTTTCCAGGCGGGTCTCGGCCAACTCGGTGCCGCGCTCGCGCACATGGTGCTGGCCGCGGCCCGCTACACGGACGTGTTCGAGCGGGCCCGCCGACGGCAGCGTTTCAGCCTCGCCGCGGAGATGCAGTGGGCTCTGCTGCCCGTTCGTAGCTATGCCGGCGCCGAGTTCGCCGTCGCAGGCCAGCTCGTCCCCGCTTATCACGTGGGCGGCGACAACTTCGACTACGCAGTCGACCACACTCGCCTGCAACTGTCGGTGATCGACGCCATGGGTCATGGGCTACGGGCGAGCCTGCTCGGCACTCTGGCCGTGACCGCATTGCGCAACGGCCGACGCAGTGGAGACGCCCTCATCGAGCGCGCTATGGCGGCGCACCGGGCGCTCTTTCAGCAGTTCGGCGGAGAGCAGTTCGTGGTGGCGCTGCTGCTCGAGGTCGAATTCGCTACCGGGCAGGTGTCAGTGATCAACGCGGGACAGCCGGGCCTGCTTCGGGCGGACGCCGGTGGCGTGAGCAGTATTCCGTTGGAGGCGCAGCTGCCGCTCGGTCTGTTCGAGGACCAGCAATACACGGTCGAGCACCTCGTTCTGTCACCAGGTTCCCGAGTCGTCGCCGTCAGCGACGGCCTGCTCGAAGCCGCTTCACCCGAGAGCGGTGCGGAATTCGGTGACACCCGGCTGGTCGGGCTCCTTGACGCACTCGTCGACGAGCCGCCTCACGAGGCGGTGCGCACGACTATCGCCGCGCTCATGGAGCACGCCGGTGGTCAGCTGCGCGACGACGCCACGATGCTCATGCTCGACTGGCGAGGTGCCCCAGCGGCCGACCGCTGAGCGGGAAGAGGACGACAGGTGGCTGACTCCCCCATCGACGTGGTCGTCACCGGCGGCGGCATCGCCGGAGTGTCCATCGGATACGAGCTGGCGGCCGAGCTCCGCGTGCTCGTTCTCGAGGCCGAGCCGCAACTGGCCCGCCACACCACCGGACGCTCGGCGGCCGCGTACCTGCGCAGCTACGGCAACTCGACGGTCCGTGCACTTACCGCTGCAAGCCGCTCCGACTTCGACCGCCTCGTGAACGAGCTGGGTACGCCGACCCTGCTCTCGCCGCGTCCCCTGCTGTGGGTGGCTGACGGCGAGAGCGGCGATGCACTGCCCGCGCTGCTGGCTGCTGCCGGCCGCTCCGGCGGTGTCGTTCCGTTGACGCCGGCGGACGCCTGCCGACGGTGTCCCGCCCTGCGGCCCGACGTACTCACCGCCGCCGCCCTCGACGAGAGCGCCATGGACATCGACGTCATGGCGCTGCACGCCGGCTACGTCCGCGGCCTCCGACGACGTGGGGCGCGCGTCCTTCCGGGTGCACCGCTCACCGCACTGCATGCCGACGGCGCGGGATGGCGGGTTGACACCCCGAACGGAAGCTACACGTGCGGGACGGTGGTGGACGCGGCCGGCGCCTGGGCGGACGTCGTGGCCGAACGCGCGAGCGTACGGCCGGTAAAGCTTCTTTCGCTGCGGCGCACGCTGTTCACCACGCCCGTCAGCTGGCCCGCGCCCATCTCGGACTGGCCGCTCGTCATCGACATGCTCGAGCGGTTCTACTTCAAGCCTGAGGGCGACCAGCTGCTTGTCTCACCGGCCGACGAGTTCCCCATGCCACCATGCGACGCCCGCCCCGAGGACACCGACATCGCCCTTGCGCTCGAGCACGTCAACGCCGTCACGACCCTCAACCTGCGGACGGTACGGACGTCGTGGGCAGGTCTGCGCTCCTTCGTCGCCGACCGATCACCCGTGGTCGGCGCGCGGGACGACGAGCCAGGGTTCTTCTGGTACGCCGGACAGGGTGGCTACGGCATCCAGATGGCACCGGCTCTCGCGCGTGCCGGCGCCGCGCTGCTGCTCGGCAGGAGCCTTCCGGGCGACGTCGCCGAGGCCGGCGTCCGTCCGGACCTGATCGGCCCCGGCCGCCTCGACGCGCCGTCGCTCGGCGGCTGACGACGAGTATGGGGGTCAGCTCAGCGTCGCCCGCAAGGGTTCCGCCAGGCTCGCCCGAAGGGTCCGACGCGCCTTCGATCAGCTCACGGTGATGGGAACGGTGGCGAACACCGCTGTCGCCCGGGCGCCGATCCAGTACTTCCCCGGAACCGACGTGGCAGGCACCTTGACCGCCTTGCCGCTGAACGTCCCGGCGCTGCCGGTGACGACCGTCCCCAGAACGCTGGAGCCGCTGCAGGAACTGATCGGGCAGTTCCACAGCAGCGTCACCGTCTGCCCGGCACCGAAGCCCTTCCCCGCGAGCTTGACGGTCGCGCCAGGCGCAGCGGCTGTCGGCGTCACGGTCAGCGGCCCACGGCACGGCGAGAACTCGGAGGTGTTACCCGCCGGATCGGTCGCCGTGGCGGTGACGACGTTGCCGGCTGCTACCCGCGGGACGGTGACGGAGAAGGGCGCCGTACCGCTCGACGTCGTCGTGACGGCCGTGGCGCCGAGCAACTTCTTCCCTTCGCCGTAGCCCGACGGGTCACATGCGGCTGCGGAGAACAGCTCGACCTGGTACGTCGTGCCTGCCTTGCTACTCAGCGAGCCTTTGACCGTCGAAGACGTCGTCGTCGACGTCACGGACCCGACGACCGGGAAGTTCTGGAACAGGTTGGGTCCCGAATCCAGGTCGCCACTGTCGTTGGGCGTCGGACCGGGACAGGCGCCGTTGCTGCACGGCGTGAGGTCGATGCCCAGGCCGGTGTTGGCGAAGAAGCTGTTGCCGCTGATGCGATGCGCGGCACCGGTGCCCACCTGGACGCCCGCCTTGCCGTTGAAGGCGATCGTGTTGCCCTGGCCGGGCGACGTGCCGCCGATGGTGTCCTTGCCGCCGGAGTTCTGCAGCGCGATACCGAAGCCGACGTTGCCGAGTGCGTGTACGCCGTCCGCCTGCGTACCGATGAAGTTGCCTTGCATGGTGAGGCTGCCGACCGCGGACCCGAAGACCGCGATGCCGTTGCCGTTGTTGCCCGAGACGAGGTTCCGGGCGCCGGGCGCCGTCCCCCCGAGCAGGGAGCCCAAGTTGCTGTTGAGCATGATCCCTTCGGCCGAGTTCGGGATGGCCTTGGTGCCGCTCACATCGGTGCCGATGAAGTTGCCTTGCACGAGGCTGCCGGTGGCGTCACCAGGGCCGAAGTCGATTCCGCGACCGTTGGAGGCGCCGGGCGACCCGTTGCCGGAGAGCAGGTTGCCCTCGCCTGAGGCGGTGCCGCCGATGGTGATCCGCACGTTGCCGGCCACGCTGATGCCCTGCCCGGTGTTGGGTCGGGCAACGGTGCCGGTGGGGTCGGTGCCGATGAAGTTGCCGCGGAGGACGAAGCCGGACGCCTGCGAGCCGCCAGGCCCGCTGACCGCGATGCCGGGTCCGTGCCAGCGGTTGACGGTAAGCCCCTGCACGACGCTGCCGAGCGTGTTCGCGGTGAACTTCAGCCCGTAAGCCAACTCGCCAGCCGCCGCGGATGCCGACCCGTCGAGCTCGATCAGGGGACGTCCGGCGTAACCCGGCTGACTGGTCGCATCGAGAACGACCGGACAGACAATGCCCGGCAGCAGGGCAGGGTGCGCGTCGCCCGACGCGGTCGAGCGAGTCGGCGTGATGGTGTGTACGCCGGCACCTGGAATCGCGAACCGGATCGTCGTACCGATGCTCGGGTCCGGGTTGGGACCTTCCGTGCAGTTGAAGTTCGCCTGCTCGATCGCACCCCTCAGCCCGCAGACGCCGGCACAGGCGTGGTCGAGCAGGTCGGCGTCCTTGCTGTCAGCGGTTGCCGAGTTGACCGTGTAGGTGTACGCCGTGGTCGGCGTGGTGGCCACTGGTGAGCCGGCCGAACGACCGACCGCGGTTGCCGTACCCGCAGTCGCGACGAAGCCACTCACGGCAACGATTGCCGCCACTGCTACCCGGGCTGGTCTAGTCATGCCGTCCCCTCATGCCGTGGGGCACGCTAGCTCCGCGGTGGCGCAAGTGCGGCCACTTTTGCCAAACCAGGACTGTCCTGTTTCCGACATGGTCAGGCCACTGCGACCGGCCCCAGGATGTCCGTTGATTCTTTCGCCGTGAGGCGGGTATCAGCCTGCCGCCGTACCGCGGCCACTTCTCGGCCGCCCCGTCACCGAGCAGGAGGGCCGACATGTCCACGAGCGAGACCCGCGCAGACGACACCGGCACCGCGACCGAGCGAGTACCGAACGCCGCCGCCCCGAGCGTCGCGGATCCGACGATCGCCGATCCAGGACCGCTCGGCCTGGCCGCGTTCGCCGGCACGACGTTCGTGCTGTCCTGCTTCAACGCCGGAATCGTGAAGGACGCGCGGCTCGAGGCCGTCGTCCTGCCACTTGCCCTCTTCTACGGCGGCCTCGCGCAGCTGCTCGCCGGGATGTGGGAGTTCAAGAAGGCGAACACGTTCGGCGCGACCGCGTTCGCGTCGTTCGGCGCGTTCTGGCTCTCCTTCTTCTACCTCGTCAACAACGTTGCGCCGAAGCTGCCGGCCGCCAACGCGTACAAGGCGGTCGGTCTCTACCTCATCATGTGGGCGATCTTCACGTCGTACATGTTCATCGCCTCGCTGCGTACGACGGGCGCGGTGGCCTTGGTCTTCGTGCTGCTAGCCGTAACGTTCTGGGTGTTGGCCTGGGGCGAGTTGGGCGAGCAGACCGGCATCACCAAGCTAGGCGGATGGCTCGGCTTGCTGACGGCTGTCGCGGCCTGGTACGCCTCGTTCGCCGGCGTGACCAACTCGACATTCGGCCGCACGGTCGCGCCAGTGATGCCGCTCGCCGGGCGCCGCTGATCCCGGGCAGCGCGCGTGCGCGGTTGACCGGTCGAGAACGGGGAAGCAGCGCGGAAGGCACCTGCCATTCCGGGCAAGTAGGACATTGCTCGCCTCCCCGGCCAAAGGGATCAACGACCATGAGCCGTCGTCTTCCGCTGCTCGCGACCGCTCTGGCGGTCGGCGGGCTCGTCCTGCCCGGCGCCTCGGGCGCCGCCTCCGCATCGCCTGCCCTCGACCGTACGACGACCGCCACTAGCGGTCACCGCGGCGCCACCGACATCGCGGTGTCCTTCCAGGTCCGCAACGTCAACCGGTCCAAGTTGCCATGTCACGCTGACGGCAAGACCTACACGGTCAACGGGCACTTGGTCGCGCCACGAGGCAGCCTCTCCCATGGCGTCCGGATGGATGCGGTCACCCTCTACCTGCACGGGCTCGGCGTCGGCCAGTTCTTCTGGCGCTTCCGGAACGTCCCGGGCTATGACCACGCCGCAGCGCAGGCCCGCGCCGGTCATGCGTCGGTGGTCATCGACCGGCTGGGCTATGACCTCAGCGGCAAGCCGTACGGGAAGAAGATCTGCCTGGGCGCGCGAGCCGACATCGCCCACCAGATCATCACCGATCTCCGCACCGGGCACTACTCGATCGGCAGTCGGCCGGCCGTTCCGCGGTTCGCCAAGGTGACTCGCCGGTCACTCCTTCGGCGGCCTGATCTCCCAGATCGAGGCCTACTCCTTCGGTGACATCAACGGGCTCGTCGTCGTCTCCTACTCCGACAAGGTCGTCTCGCGACTGTCGAAGCGACTGCTCGCGCAGCAGACCCGCAGGTGCGCTGCCGGTGGACAGCGGGGTGGACGGCTTCGGCCCCAGCGGGTACGCGCCTTCGTACCTCCGAGGGTGGCGCCGCGCGCCCTGTTCCACGACGTGGACCGCAGAGTGTTGAAGGCGGCGCTGCTGCGCCTCAACATCGATCCCTGCGGCGACATTCTGTCGGCGCCCGCGGCCGTCAAGACCAACCTCGCCAACCTGCACCGGATCAAGGTGCCCGTGCTGGTCGTCGCCGGTGGCAGCGATGCGCTGTTCCCGCGCCCGGCCTGACCGCG
>JBBSIN010000005.1:0-62968 GCA_038232055.1 Mycobacteriales bacterium | reverse complement strand
TCGGTGTACATCCGCTCGACCGCGCGCTGGATCATGCCGGCCACGCATTCCTGGCGGTTGTTCCCGAACTCGACGAGGTCATCGCTGTGCAACGGCAAGGTCGAGGTGAGGTACTTGGAGAAGATGTCTCGCGCCGACTCCGCGTCCGGACGCTCGATCTTGATCTTGACGTCCAGGCGGCCCGGACGCAGGATCGCGGGGTCGATCATGTCCTCGCGGTTGGAGGCGCCGATCACGATGACGTTCTCCAGCCCCTCGACCCCGTCGATCTCCGAGAGCAGCTGCGGGACGATTGTGTTCTCCACGTCGCTGGAGACACCGCTCCCCCTGGTGCGGAAGATCGAGTCCATCTCGTCGAAGAAGACAATGACCGGCGTGCCTTCGGAGGCCTTTTCCCGGGCTCGCTGGAACACCAGTCGGATGTGCCGCTCGGTCTCCCCCACGTACTTGTTCAGCAACTCCGGGCCCTTGATGTTGAGGAAGAACGACTTCCCCTCTGGCCGCCCGGTCACCTCGGCGACCTTCTTGGCCAGCGAGTTGGCCACCGCCTTGGCGATCAAGGTCTTGCCGCAGCCGGGGGGACCGTAGAGCAGGACGCCCTTCGGGGGCTTGAGCTGGTGCTCCTTGAACAGGTCGCCGTGCAGGTACGGCAGCTCGACGGCGTCGCGGATCTGCTCGATCTGGTTGGCCAGACCGCCGATCGCGGCGTAGTCAATGTCCGGCACCTCTTCCAGCACCAGCTCCTCGACCTCGGCCTTGGGAATGCGCTCGTAGACGTATCCGGAACGGGTCTCGAGCAGGAGCGAGTCGCCGGCCCGCAGCGGCGCGTCCAGTAGTGAGTCGGCGAGCATGACCACGCGCTCCTCGTCGGTGTGGCCGATGACCAGCGCCCGGTCGCCACCCTCGAGAATCTCCTTGAGCATCACGACGTCGCCCAGGCGCTCGAACTCCAGGGCATCAATGACATTCAGCGCCTCATTGAGCAGCACCTCTTGGCCCTTGCGGAGCGAGTCCGCCTCGACAGCGGGACTCACGCTCACCCGGAGCTTGCGGCCGCCGGTGAAAACGTCGACGGTCGCGTCGTCGTGCCTGGCGAGGAAGACCCCGTATCCCGACGGCGGCTGCGCCAGCCGGTCGACCTCCTCCTTGAGCGCCAGGATCTGGTCGCGAGCCTCCTTGAGCGTGCCAACCAGCCGGTCGTTGGACGAGACCACGCCCGCGAGGTTGGCCTGCGCGTCGGCGAGCCGCTCCTCGAGAACCCGCACCTGCCGCGGTGCGTCGGTGAGCCGGCGCCGCAGCATTGCAATCTCCTCCTGAAGAAAGGAGACCTGCGTCTGGAGCTCGGAAGCGTCCTTCTCGAAGCGGGCAGCGCGCGCTTCGGCGTCGTCGCGACTGGGCACGGGCCTGCACCTCCTCCGGCAGGTTGCGGCGTTTCGCAGCCTACCTTCCGTCCTACCTGTTCGTTCGTACGTACGGCCTCGGCGGTTCGCTCGGCGAGGGCGCCGGAGGCGGTCGATCAGCCTTGTTATCGTCGCCACGGCCGCCGGGTGTAACCCGAACGGGCCGATTGTTTTTGCGCCGGGCTATGGCAGGTCGGGCCGATGGGTGCCGCCCTCGACCGGGGTTGGCTCGTCGTCGGGGTGGGCGCCCTTGGCCGGGCGCCGGCGGCGCAGTGGCGGCTGGACACCGTCGGCGAGGCGCCGGCTCGTCACCAGGAAGCCGGTGTGCCCGACCATCCGGTGCTCCGGACGTACGGCGAGCCCCTCGACGTGCCAGCCGCGCACCATGGACTCCCACGCGGCCGGCTCGGTGAAAGTCCCGTGACCCCGCAGTGCCTCGACCAAGCGCGCCAGCTGCGTCGTCGTCGCCACGTAGGCGCATACCACCCCACCGGGGAGCAGCGAACCGGACACCACGTCGAGGACGTCCCAGGGTGCGAGCATGTCGAGGACCACCCGGTCGGCGGGCTCGTCGAGCGGACGCGCGGCGAGTGACTCGGCCAGCTCTTCCGTGCAGAGCCGCCACGCCGGGTGGGGACCGCCGAAGAAGCGCTCCACGTTGGCCCGGGCGACCTCGGCGAAGTCGGGCCGCCGCTCGTAGGAGGACACGAGCCCCTCGTCACCGACGGCCCGCAGCAGCGCACAGGTGAGCGCGCCGGACCCGGCGCCCGCCTCGACGACCCGCGCGCCCGGGAAGACGTCCGCCATGTGCACCACCTGGGCTGCGTCCTTGGGGTAGACGACGGCTGCCCCGCGCGGCATCGACAGCGTGTAGTCCGACAGCAGCGGGCGCAGCGCGAGGTACGGCGTACCGCTGCTGGTCTTCACCACCACCCCCTCCGGCGCGCCGAGCAGCTCGTCGTGCGGGAAGCCGCCGCGATGGGTGTGGAAGTCACGCCCCGGCTCCAGCGTGATCGTGTGGTGACGCCCCTTCGGGTCGGTGAGCTGCGCCTGGTCCCCCGGCTGGAACGGCCCGCGCCGGCCACGCGCGCCGGCCGGTGACGTCACCGGGCGGCCGGCGCGTTCAGCGCCGCCGCGACGTCCGCTGCGGACAGTACGCCGTAGACCCGCCCGCCGTCCTCGACGACGAGGTAGTCCTCCGCCGGCGTCGCCCGCAGCGCGTCGAGCAGATCGGCACCCGCGAGATCGGCCGGGATCGAGGTCCCCGGTTCGATGGCCCTCGCCAGCGTGCCGACGTTGACCCACGGCCGGCGCTGCTCCGGTACGGCAGCCACCGCCGCCTCCGACACGATCGCCGTCGGCGAGCCGTCCGGCCCGACGACCACCAGCGCGCGCGCCGCGTCGAGCCCGAGTCGTCGCAGCGCCTCGGCGAGGGGCAGGTCGGCGGTGACCGGCAACGAGCGGCGGGTGAGCGCGCGGGCCTGCAGGCGCGGCAGCACCGCGCGGACCTGAGCCGAGCGCAGCGCCGCCGTCGCGCCGGAGAAGACAAAGGCGCCGATGAGGATCGAGATGACGACGTTGTAGAACGAGACGCCGCCGCGGGACAGCGTGCCGTAGAGGAAACCGATCGTGGCGATGGCGACGCCGACCACCCGGCCGGCCCACGCGGCGACCGTCGTCCCGGTCAGCGGGTTCCGCGAGATGCGCCAGACGGCGGCGCGCAGCACCCGGCCGCCGTCCAGCGGCAGCCCGGGCAGCAGGTTGAGGACCGCGACCAGCGCGTTGGACAGCGCCAGCCCGATGGTGAGCACGTACGGGATCGTGCCGCGTTCGAGGACGGGCAGGAGGGCTGCCCCGCCGAGCGCGATGGCGACGGACATCGCGGGTCCGGCGGCCGCGACGATTGCCTCGCGGGCCGGCGTCGGAGGCTCCTCGCCGATCTCGGAAAGCCCGACGAACGCGTGGAGGGTGATCCGGCGTACGGGCAGGCCGAACCACCGCGCCACCACCGAGTGACCCAGCTCGTGGACGAGCACGGAGCCGTAGAGGAGCAATGCGAAGCCGAAGGACACCAGGTAGCTGGCGTTGCCGATGCCGGCGACGGCGGCCTCGACGTCGGGTGCATAGACGACGGTGAGCAGGAGCGCGACGAAGAACCACGACGGCCCGAGGTAGATGGGAATGCCGACGATGCGCCCGACGAAGACATCGGCGCTCGGCGGTCGGGCACGCTCGCTCACGGGACGAGCGTACGCGTGACACGATGCCGATCGGTCGATCGGAAACCCGGTCGATCGGAAACTCAATGGAGGCGCCGTGCTGCCCTGGTCCCACGACTTCGCCGGTCGGATCGAGGAGGTCACCTTCGACAGCGACGTGCTCCGTGACAACCCGCTGGGCGACTCGCCGAGCCGCCCGCTGTGGATCTCCCTGCCGCCCGGTTACGACGACGAGCCAGACCGGCGCTACCCGTCGATCTACATGCTGCAGGGCTATACCGGCGCGCTGCCCATGTGGCGCAATCGCACGCCGTGGCGGCCGAACTTCCCGGAGGCGGCCGACGCGCTCTTCGCCAGGGGCGACGCGCCGCCGTGCGTCATCGTGTGGGTCGACGCGTGGACGGCGTACGGCGGCAGCCAGTTCGTCGACTCGCCGGGCACCGGTCGCTACCACACCTACCTCTGCGACGAGGTCGTGCCGTGGGTGGACGCGCACTACCGCACGCTGCCGGCAGCGGCGCACCGCGGCGTCGCAGGCAAGTCCAGCGGGGGCTTCGGCGCCATGATCACACCAATGCTCCGGCCAGACCTCTTCGGTGGCCTCGCTACCCATGCCGGGGACGCGCTCTACGAGTGCTGCTACATCCCGGAGCACGGCAAGGTCGTTCGGGCGCTGCGCGACTACGACGCCTCGTTCGAGAAGTTCTGGGCCGACTTCCGGTCGCGCCCGGCCCTCTCGAAGGAGACCGACGGCGTGCTGACGATCACCTACGGCTGCGCCGCCTGCTTCTCCGCGGACGACGACGGCACCGTCCGCCTCCCGTTCGACCTGCGGACCGGCCGGCTGGACGAGCAGGTGTGGCAGCGCTGGTTGGCATGGGACCCGGTCCGGATGGTGCCGAAGTACGCCGACGCGCTGCGTGGGATGCGTGCCATCTGGATCGACGCCGGCACCCGCGACGAGTGGTTCCTCGACCTCGGTGCGGAGGCGTTCCGGGCCGCGCTCGAGCGTATCGGCGTGACCGACGTACGGTTCGAGCTCTTCGACGCCACGCACATGGGCATCGACTATCGCTACCCGCTCTCCCTCGCCTACCTGGCCGAGCGGCTGGGTCCTGGAGACGACGCACCCTGACGCCGCGGAGCGAACAGCTCCGCTTTGTCTCACCCCTCCCCTACCGTCCAGGACATGACGACGATCGACCTCCCGGCGCCCGCCATCGGCTCGCTGTCCCCGAGTCGGGCCGGCGACTTCATGACGTGCCCGCTGCTTTACCGCTTCCGGGCCATCGACCGGCTGCCCGAGCGGTCCTCTCCGGACGCGGTGCGCGGCACTGTGGTGCATGCCGTGCTCGAGCGGCTCTACGACCTGCCGGCCATGGAGCGCACCGTCGACGCGGCGGCGGCGATGCTCGCCCCCGAGTGGGCCCGACTACTCGAGGCCGAGCCCGAGCTCGCGGAGCTCTTCCCGGACGACGTCGACGGGCGGCGGGCCGCCGAGCTGCTGGCATCGGCAAGGGGCATGCTCGACGGCTACTTCACGCTCGAGGACCCGCAGCGGCTAGAGCCCGTGCAGCGCGAGTGCCTGGTCGAGGTGGTGCTCGATTCGGGCCTGCGACTGCGCGGCTACGTCGACCGTCTCGACCAAGCGCCGACCGGCGAGCTGCGGGTCGTCGACTACAAGACCGGCCGCATTCCCGGCGAGGCGTTCGAGGGCAAGGCGCTCTTCCAGCTGAAGTTCTATGCGCTGGTGCTCTGGCGCACGCGGGGCAGCGTGCCGCGGGAGCTGCGGCTGCTCTACCTCAACGACCGCGACATGCTGCGGTACTCCCCCGACGAGCGGGAGCTGCGCGCGTTCGAGCGGCTGCTCGAGGCGCTGTGGCAGGCGATCGAGCGAGCGACGGCGGCGGGCGAGTTCCGTCCCCGACGCGGGCCGCTCTGCGGCTGGTGCGACCACCAGGCGCTCTGCCCGGAGTGGGGCGGCACGCCGCCCGCCATGCCCGCCGCCGAGCCGGCCCAGGCTCGCCCGGCGGACTAGCGTGAAACCGACGCCGAGATGTCGGACATCCGTCATCCAACGGAGCGCTCCGGAACTCTAGCGTGTACGGCTAGAGGCACAGAAGAGTCGGGACGCACAGAAGAGTCGGGACAGAAAGGGGCATCGTGTCCACGACGTCAACGGCGGGATCCAGTTCGGCGCAGACCAGCGCCGGGGCTCCCGCCGCCGCTCGCGCCGAGCGCGTGTCAAAGGTCTACGGCAGGGGCGAGACCGCCGTCACGGCGCTCGCCGAGGTGACCGTGGCGCTCGGCCGCGGCCGCTTCACGGCGATCATGGGCCCGTCGGGCTCGGGCAAGTCGACACTGCTGCATTGCCTGGCGGGGCTCGACACCGTCACCAGCGGCGCCGTCTACATCGGCGACACCAACATCACCACGCTGGACGACAAGCACCTGACCACCCTTCGCCGCGACCGGGTAGGTTTCGTCTTCCAGGCCTTCAACCTGGTTCCGACCCTCAACGCGCTGGAGAACATCCGGCTGCCACTGGACCTGGCGGGCCGCAAGCCCGACAAGGCTTGGCTCGACACGGTGGTCGACGTCGTCGGCCTGGGAGACCGGCTGCATCACCGGCCGAGTGAACTCTCCGGTGGCCAGCAGCAGCGCGTCGCCTGTGCACGGGCCCTCGCCAGCCGGCCCGAGGTGGTCTTCGCCGACGAGCCGACCGGCAACCTGGACTCCCGGTCGAGCGGTGAGGTGTTGGGCTTCCTTCGCCGCTCGGTCCGCGACATGGGCCAGACGGTCATCATGGTGACCCACGACCCGGTTTCCGCGTCGTACGCCGACCACGCCCTGTTCCTGGCCGACGGCCGCATCGTCGACGACATGAGCGACCCGACGGCCGAGCGGGTCCTCGACCGGCTCAAGCGGTTCGAGCTGTCCGGGCCGCGCAAGGAGGGCTGAGGTGCTCCGTACGACGCTGAAGAACCTCCTCGGCCACAAGCTCCGGCTGGCTCTCACCACGGTGTCCGTCGTGCTGGGCGTCTCGTTCATCGTCGGCACGCTCGTGCTGACCGACACGATCAACGCCACATTCGATCGCCTGTTCGGCGACGCCGAACGCAACACCAGCGTGTCGGTCCGCGCGCGGGCCGACTTCACCACAACCGCGGGCGGCGCCGAGCAGCGAGCGCCGGTGCCGAGCAGCCTGCTCGGACAGGTGCGGGCCGTGCCCGGTGTCAAGGAAGCGGTGGGCACGGTCGAGGGTTACGCGCAGCTGGTCGACCCGCACACGAAGAAGGTGGTCGAGAACGGCGGGGCGCCCGGGCTCGGCCGGGCGTGGACGGGGACGACGCTCTCGCCCCTGCGGCTTACGTCCGGTCGCGGGCCCAGCGCCGCAACCGAGATCGCGATCGACTCCCGTACGGCCGAGAAGCACCGGATCGCCGTCGGCGACACCGTCATGGTTTTGCTGGCCGGGGGGCCGCGGCAGGAGCAAGTGGTCGGCATCTTCTCCTTCGGCTCCACCGGTGACCTGGCCGGCGCGACGCTGACGACGTTCGACACAGTCACGGCCCAGCGGGTGCTCGGCTCACCGGGCAGCTACTCCACGATCAAGCTCGCGGCGACGGCCGGCGTCTCGCAGGTCGAGCTGCGCGGCCGCGTGCAGCGGGTGTTGCCGAAGGGCTACGAGGCGATCACCGGGAAGCAGGCGGCCGCCGAGAACTCCAACTCCGTGCAATCACAGCTGAAGTTCCTCAACGTCTTCCTGCTCGTCTTCGCCGGGATCTCGCTCTTCGTCGGGTCGTTCATCATCTTCAACACGTTCACGATGCTCGTGGCTCAGCGCTCGCGGGAGATGGCGCTGCTGCGGGCGCTGGGGGCGAGCCGACGCCAGGTGACCCGCTCCGTGCTCGGCGAGTCGCTGGTGGTCGGCGTCGTCGCCTCGGCGCTCGGCCTCGGGGTGGGCCTGGGGGTGGCGAAGCTGCTGAAGCTGCTGCTCAAGGCGTTCGGTGCTGACATCCCCGCGACCGGGCTCGTCCTGCTGGCGCACACGCCGAGCTGGGCGTTCGCGGTCGGCATCGGGGTCACGATGGCCGCGGCGTACGGTCCGGCACGGCGGGCGGCGAAGATCCCGCCGGTCGCCGCGATGCGCGACGACGTGGCGCTGCCGATGGCCTCGCTTCGGCGCCGAGCGATCGTCGGCTGCGTACTGACTGCCGGCGGCGCGGTTCTGATGGGCGTCGGCCTCGCCGGTGCGAGCAGCCAGCCGGCCGCACTGGTCGGCTTCGGCGCCGCGGCCGTTTTCTGGGGAGTACGCGCGCTGTCCCCTTTCATCAGCCGACCGGTCGTGCGGCTGCTCGGTGCGCCGCTGCAACGGACCAGCGGAGTCGCCGGCCGGTTGGCCCGCGAGAACGCACTGCGCAACCCGCGACGCACCGCGGCCACCGCCTCGGCACTGATGGTCGGCATGGCGCTGGTCAGCGCGATGACCGTCATGTCGTCCTCGGTCAAGGCGAGCGCCGGCGAGGTGATCGACCGCAGCCTGGGGGCCGACTTCCTCCTGACGACGAAGACGTTCACCCCGTTCACCAACGCTGTCGCCGAGCGGCTCCGCAGCGCTCCCGGTGTGGCGGCGGTCTCATCCTTCCGGCTGGGCGAGGCGAAGGTAGGCGGCAGCTCCGTCGGCATCCAGGGCACCCAGCCCGACACGGTCGACCACACGGTCACCCTCGACATGCTCAAGGGCTCGAAGGACGCGCTCGCGGCCGGAGGGCTGCTCATCGACGAGAAGACGGCGACCACCAAGAAGTGGGCGGTGGGTCAGCAGGTCCCAGTGGTCTTCACCCGGACCGGTCTCACCTCCCTGCGCGTCGGGGGGATCTACCGGGAGAACCAGTTGCTCGGGAGCTACCTGATCTCGACAGCGACCTTCGAGCGCAACTACACGAACTCCCTGGACTCGATCGTCGCCGTCACGTCCGCCCCGGACGTCCCGATTGCACAGGTCCGAAGGACCGTGGAGGCGGCCGCAGCCCTCTCGCCCAACATCGACGTCCGCGACCAGGCCGAGTTCAAGGCGGAGCAGCGCAAGCAGATCAACCAGGTCCTCAGCTTCATCCTGGTCCTGCTTGCTCTGGCGATTTTCATCGCCGTGCTCGGCATCATCAACACGCTCGCTCTCAGCGTTTTCGAGCGAACCCGCGAGATCGGGCTGCTGCGCGCCGTCGGCATGAGCCGCCGCCAGCTGCGCCGGATGGTACGGCTGGAGTCTGTGATCATCTCTGTGTTCGGCGCTCTGCTCGGCGTCGCGGTAGGGCTGGGCTTCGGCTGGGCGCTGGTCACGGCACTGCACGACCAGGGCATTCGGACGCTGGTCATCCCGACCGGCTCCCTCGTCGGTTACCTCGTGCTGGCCGGCATCATCGGCGTGCTGGCGGCGCTGCTGCCGGCGCGCCGGGCGGCCCGCCTCGACGTGCTGCGGGCCATCGCGACGACGTGACCGGGACCGCGAGGCATTGAGCGGCCGGCAAGCAAGAAGGGGCGCCCCGCAACGGGGGCGCCCCTCCTGACGTACGACTGGTCAGACCGCTTCGGCCGCGCCGATGTAGCCCTCCCGCTCCAGGTACAGCACGATCTCCTGGGCCGCCTCCTCGGCGGTGAGTTCGGCGGTGTCCACGCGCACCTCGGCGTCGGTGGGCTCCTCGTACGGGTCGCTGATGCCGGTGAACTCCTTGAGCACCCCGGCCCGGGCCTTGGCGTAGAGACCCTTGCGGTCGCGCTCCTCGCACACGTCGACCGACGTCGCGATGTGGACGAGGACGAAACCACCGTTGGGCTCGACCATCGAACGCACGTCCCAGCGCGTCACCTCGTACGGCGCGATCGGCGCGCAAACGGCGATGCCGCCGTTCTTGGTGATCTCCGACGCCACCCACCCGATGCGGCGGATGTTGATGTCGCGGTGCTCCTTGGAGAAGCCGAGCTCGCTGGACAGGTGCTTGCGGACGAGGTCACCGTCGAGCATGGTGACCGGGCGGCCACCCATCTCGAGCAACTTGACCAGCAGCACGTTCGCGATCGTCGACTTGCCGGAACCGGACAGACCGGTGAAGAACACCGTGAAACCCTGCTTCGACCGCGGCCGGTAGGACCGGCGCAGCTCTTCGGCAACCGCCGGCGGGGTGAACCATGTCGGCAGGTCGAGACCCAACGAGAGCCGGCGGCGCTGCTCAGTGCCGGAGATCGAGAGCGTGCGAGCGCCCTCCGGGACCTCGTCGACCGGCATGTACTCGTCGCGGTCCTCGACGTAGACCATCATCTGGAACGGCACCATCACCACGCCGAGCTCCTCCTGGTGCTGGCGGAGCAGGTCCTGGGCGTCGTAGGGACCGTAGAACGGCTTGCCGTTCGAGTCGTCGCCGGGACCCGCGTGGTCCCTGCCGACGATGAAGTGCGTAACGCCGTGGTTCTTTCGGATGATCGCGTGCCAAACCGCCTCGCGCGGACCACCCATGCGCATCGCGAGCGGCAGCAGCGAGAGCATCGCCGTACCGTGCGGATACGACGGCATGATCGCCGAGTAGCAGCGAACGCGGGTGTAGTGGTCCACGTCACCCGGCTTGGTCATGCCGACGACCGGGTGGATGAGCAGGTTGGCGCCGACCTCCTTGGCCGCCCGCAGCGTCAGCTCCTGGTGCGCCCGGTGCAGCGGGTTGCGGGTCTGGAAGGCGACGACCTTGCGCCAGCCCTTCTCGGCGAAAACGGCGCGCAGCTCAGCCGGCGTCTGCCGCAGCTCGCGGTAGTCGTAGTGCAGCGGCAGCTGCAAACCCTCGACCCGTCCGCCGAGGTAGACGGGGTTGGCTCGCTGCAGCAGGTGAGCGACCCCCGGGTGCTTGACATCGGTCGTCCCGAAGACCTGCTGGGCCTCCGCCGCGAGGTCCGGCCGGTAAAGGTCCTGGATGTGCAGAGCGGCCAGCATGACCCCTTCGGCGTCGCGCAGCGCGATGCTCGCGCCGGGCTCCAGCCCAGCCGCGAACTCCTCCGGCACGTCGAGCGTGACCGGTATCGGCCACAGCGTGCCGTCCGCCAAGCGCATCTGCTCGCAGACCGACTGATAGTCGGCCGACCCGAGGAAGCCGGTCAGCGGAGAGAAGCCGCCCGAGACAAGCAGCTCGACGTCGCAGAGCTGGCGCGGCGTGAGATCCCACGACGGCCAGTCGCGGGACTGCTTGACGAGCTCCGCCGAGCGCTCGTCGTCGGCGAGCAGGTTGACGAGCACGCCGCCATGCGGCTCGATGAGATGGTCGACCACCGGTTCGGACTCCTCCTCCAAGGAAAGGGACGGGCACGGGCGCGACATCTCGCCCACGTGAAAGAGCGTCCCAGCCACGGCCCTCGGCCGACGGCGGGTGCTGAACTATTTCGCCCTGAGGGGCCTATCGTACCGGCTTCCCAGGTCCGGCGCGGGCCGAACCGGCGGGTGCGACCCGGTCGGCCGGTTCCACTGTCTCTCACTCAGGGTAGCCGCGCAACTACGAGATATCGAAACGGTGGACCCTGGTCAGCCGTTCGGCGGATCGCCAACGGTCCGAACAGCGGCTTTGATGGCAGGATGTGTGGCTACGGCCGGTGACGAGCCAGTGGCTGTGGTTCGCGGGCATCCGGAAGAGCGGTCGGCATCGAATGCCTGCTCATCCGGGAAATTCTTTCGGTAATACTGATGCGCTCGACTGATTTTGAGGTGACCGACGGTGATAAGGGCTGTGCTGCGTACGCGGGAACGCGCGGCATCGGCGACCGGCGAACCGCGGACGCGCCTGCTCTCCGGCGCCGCGTCCCGGACAGCCGCGCCAGGGGTCCCCGGGTCGGGGAACGCGATGCGCACCAACCGACTTGACGGTCCACCCTCCGACGGTCGCGTCAGCGGCGCATCCGCCGCGACCGATCGGGTGATCGACCTTACGGAGCCGGCAGCCCACATCCGGTTGCTGCCCGCAGCTGACACCGCTCCGCAGGAGTACCGGGCGTCGAAGCGCTGGGAGAGCCGACTCGTCGCGGTCGTGGTCACCGTCGACATTGCGGCCATCCTGCTCTCCTCCTTCGTCGCTCTCTTCGTCCGGTTCCGCAACGAGGGCACGCTCCCCGGCCAGCGCTACGCAGTCCTGACGATCGCTCTTGCCGCCGCCTGGGTCGTGTCGATGTGGCTGAGCCGCGCGTACGAGGCGCGGTTCCTCGCCCTGGGCTCGGAGGAGTTCAAGCGCACCTGCAATGCCGCACTGCGGCTCATCGCCGCCATTGCCACGGTGTCCTACGCCACCGACTCGCACATCGGGCGGCGCTTCGTGGTCATCGCGTTGCCGTTGGCGACAGCGCTCGACCTGCTGGGCCGCTACGGCGTCCGCAAGGTCTTGATCCAGCTCCGCCGCAAGGGCCGCTGCGCCCACCGGGTCATCGTGGCCGGCAGCGAGCAGAGCGTCGCGGACCTGATCCGTACGACCCGCCGCGCGCCGTACGCCGGGATGGCCGTCGTCGGCTGCTGCATCGAGCAGCGCAGCTCAAGCCGGATCTCGGGAGTCGAGGGCATCCCGGTGCTCGGTGACCTCTCGATGATCGGGGCGGCAGTCCGCGGCGCCCGAGCCTCCTCGGTGGCCGTGACATCCTGCGGCGAGGTCTCCGGCGCGGCGCTGCGCCGGTTGTCCTGGGACCTCGAGGGCAGCGGTGTCGACATCCTCGTCGCGCCGGCCCTCACCGACATCGCCGGGCCACGCATTCACATCCGGCCAGTGGCCGGACTGCCGCTGCTGCACGTCGACGAGCCGGAGCTCTCCGGCGGGCGTCGCCTGCTCAAGGCGTTCTCCGACCGGACTATCGCCCTGAGCGCGATCGTGCTGCTGCTGCCGATGCTCGTGACGCTCGGGCTGGCCGTGTGGCTCACGACGGCTGGACCGGTGCTGTTCCGTCAGATTCGCTGCGGCAAGGGCGGGCGTCCCTTCACCATCTACAAGTACCGCTCGATGCATGTCGACGCGGAGGCGCAGCTCGAGACGCTGCTCGACGAGAACGACCGGTCTGACGGTTTGCTCTTCAAGATTCGCCTGGACCCTCGGGTCACCTGGGTGGGTCGCTGGCTCCGCCGGTACTCCCTCGACGAGCTTCCCCAGCTGCTTAACGTCCTCAAGGGTGACATGTCGCTCGTCGGGCCGCGGCCGCCGCTGCCGAGCGAGGTGGAGTTGTACGAGAGCGACGTACGCCGGCGCCTGCTCGTCAAGCCGGGACTCACCGGCCTGTGGCAGGTCAGCGGCCGCTCCGACCTCAGCTGGGACGAGTCCGTGCGCCTCGACCTCGAGTACGTGGAGAACTGGTCGCTCGCGCTCGACTTTATGATCCTCTGGAAGACGGTCTTCGCCGTCCTGCGTGGTAGCGGCGCCTACTGACGTAGGGCGAGCTACCGTCGTACTGACGTGGAACGTTCCGCGGGGCAGGCACTGACAGCGCGAAGATCACCGAGCCGCCCGGCACACAATAAGGATGGCTCGGCATGGTGACGTCACGCTCGGCGAGCGGGCCTCCTGCGGCGGCCGGCCGCGATCTTGTCGGCTTCGCGCGCGGCGGTGGGCTCAACCTCGTCTCCGCAGTGATCAGCCAGGCTGCGCTGCTCGGCATCACGATCGTCATGGTGCGCCTGCTCGGCCGACGTGAGGTCGGTCTCTACGCTCAGGCGTTCGCGTTCCTCGTCCTGCTCGGGCTGCTATCCCTGTCAGGTCTTCGGGCGGGTCTCATCCGGTTCGTCGCCGTGCACCTCGCCGACCAAGACGAGGCGGCCGTGCACGGCACGAGCCGGCTTGGCGTAGCCATCAGCACCGGTGGGGCGCTGGTACTCGGCGTCGCTCTGGTGCTCCTGGCGCCGGCCATCGTCCATGCCGCCTTCTCCGACGACGGCCTGATCACGCCGCTGCGCTTCGTCGGCGTGGCGCTACCGGCCGCCACGTTCACGGACGCCGCGCTGTCGGCGACGCAGGGCTTCCGGACGACGCGGCCGTACGCGCTGGTCGGCATGGTGTTCGAGCCGCTCACCCGGTTCACGCTGACCTGCGTGCTTCTCGCGGCCGGCCTCGGGCTGCGTGGCGCCATGGCGGCTCTCGTCGTCAGCAACTACGTGGCCGCGGCGCTGGCGTTCCTGGCGCTGCGCCGGTTGCTGGGGCCGCGGCCGGACTACTACCGCTACCAGGTGCGCGAGCTCCTCGGCTTCTCCTCGGTCAGCTGGTTCACGTCGCTGGCCTCCTCGGGCCTGGTGTGGGCCGATACCATCCTGCTCGGCGTCTACCGCACCAGCGCGGAGGTCGGCGTCTACAGCGTCGCCACCCGACTCGTGACCCTCGCGACGTTCGTGGCGACGCCCATCGGCGCGTCGTTGGCTCCGCGCATCGCGCTGCTCTACACCCGTCGCGCGATGGTCAGCCTGTCCCGGGCTTACACCGCCGCGACCAGCTGGATCGTCCGACTCCTGCTGCCGGCGAGCATCGTCCTGATCGTGTTCAGCTCCCCGCTCCTCGGCCTGTTCGGGCCGGCGTACCGGGTCGGCGCGCAGGTCGCGGCGGTTCTGGTGATCGGCAAGTTTCTCGACTCGGCTGCCGGCCCGTGCGGCGTCGTGCTGAACCAGTCGGGACGGTCGGTGCTCTCGATGATCGACAACATCGGCGCGCTCGCCCTGAACATTGCGCTCAACGTGTGGCTGATTCCGGACCACGGCATCCTGGGAGCCGCCGTCGCGTGGCAGGTCTCACTGATCGCTCTCAATGCCGTGCGGATCCTCGAGGTGTGGGTCCTGCTGCGGATGCTGCCGGTCAACCTGAGCGTCGCCAAGGGCCTGCTGGCGGGCGCGGCCAGTCTTGTGGCCTGCATCGTCGTCCGCGACGTCCTGCCGTCCCCGTTCGACTCGATTCTTGGCATCGCGACAGCAGTGTTCGTCTACGTTGGCGTGTTGGTCGCGCTCGGTTTCGCGGCCGAGGACCGCGTCATCCTGCGAGAGCTCCTGCGCCCGACAGCTCCGGCGCCGACTGTGCAGGCATGAGCATCGAGGCGTGGTTCACCCTTGCGGTGATCGTGGTGGCGGTGGCCTGCCTCGCCACCGAACGGTTCTCGGCGCCGTACGTCATCCTGGCGGCGGTCACGGTGCTCCTGGTCACCCGCGTCATCGACGCGGAGGCGGCCTTCTCCGGCTTCTCCAGCGAGGCTCCGGTGACCGTGGCGGCGCTGTACGTGATGGCCGGCGCGGCCGAGGTGACCGGAGCCCTGGACCGGATCACCGCCACCGCACTCGGGCGCCGGCCGAGAGGGAAGCGTCAGGACCGGGCGACGAGGCGCGAGCTCGCGCGAGTGCTCATGCCGACCGCACTGCTGTCCTCGGTCGTCTACAACACCCCGACGACCGGCATGCTGGCACCCCAGGTCTCCGCCTGGGCCCGGCGGAGCCGGCGCTCGCCGTCGTGGTACCTGATGGCGCTCAACGCGGCGGTGCTGCTCGGTGGCCTCGTCACGTCCATCGGAACGACCACGAACGTCGTGGTCACCGGTCTGCTGAGAGGCGCCCACCAGGACGGGCTGTCGCTCTTCGAGATCACGCCGGTCGGGCTGCCGATCGCGGTCGTCGGCATCGCGCTCACCGTGCTGCTGGCACCCCGGCTCGTCCCCCGCCGGCAGGCGCCGAGCGAGGACGTCGGTGACGACCCCCGACACTTCACGTTCGAGATGAAGGTCGCGCGGGACGGCCTGGTCGGACGGACCGTGGCCGAGGCCGGCCTGCGCAACCTCGAAGGCGTGTACCTGGTCGAGATCGAGCGCGACGGTACTGCCATCGCCCCGGTGGCCCCCACCGAGCGGCTCGCCCAGGGTGACCGGCTCGTCTTCGCCGGCAACGTGAACCACGTCGTCGACCTGCAGCGGGTGCGTGGGCTGCAGTCGGCCGACGAGCACCACTTCTCCGTGGCCGGCGGCCCAGGCCGCCGCTTCTACGAGGCGGTCGTCGCTCCCGGGTCACCGCTCGGCGGGTCGACCCTCAAGGACGTCGACTTCCGCAACCGGTACGGCGCCGCGGTGGTCGCCATCCACCGCGAGGGCGAGCCCGTGGCCGGCAAGCTGGGGTCCATCGCCCTGCATCCCGGCGACGTGCTCGTGGTCCTCGGACCGGGCGATCTGCGCCGGCGGTGGCGGGGGGCACCGGAGTTCGCGCTCACCGCGCCGATGGGAGGCGGTGGCCCGGTACGCCGCGACAAGGCCTGGGTGGTGGGCCTCGTCGTCGTCGGGTTCCTCGCCGCCGCCGCCTCCGGCCTGCTGCCCGTCCTGCACGCCTCGCTCATCGCGGCGCTGCTCCTCGTCGGGTTTCGCGTCCTGAGCCCGCAGGAGGCGCGGGCGGCGATCGACCTCAACGTGATCGTCGTGCTCGCCGCGTCGTTCGGGCTCGGCGCCGCGATGGCGTCGAGCGGTCTCGCGACCGACATCGCGCACCTGCTCATCCGCGTCTTCGGCGGCTGGGGCGACGTGGGGGTGCTCGGTGCGGTGCTCGTCGCCACGGTGCTCATCACCCAGCTGGTGACGAACAACGCCACCGCGATCGTCATGTTTCCCATCGCGCTCGCGACCGCAGCGCAGATCTCGGCCGACCCACGGCCCTTCGCGATCGCCGTGGCGGTAGGGGCGTCGTCGTCGTTCCTCACGCCGATCGGCTACCAGACCAACATGATCGTCTACGGCATGGGCGGGTACCGCTTCTGGGACTTCGGCCGGCTCGGCATCGTGCTCGTGGGCTCGACGGTGGCCATCGCCCTGGCGACCATCCCGGTCTTCTTCCCCCTGCACTGACCGGGCCGGAGCTCAGCTCGCGATCGACGTCACTGCCGCCATCACGTCGCCAGCCAGCTCCGGACGGCAGACGACCAGGTCCGGCAGCAGCGGGTCCCGCGAGTTGTAGCGCAGGGGTGAGCCGTCGACCCGCGAGGTGTGCAAGCCGGCCGCCCTGGCGACGACCACCGGCGCCGCAGAGTCCCACTCGTACTGCCCGCCGGCGTGCACGTAGACATCGGCGAGGCCCTGAACGATGGCCATCACCTTGGCGCCGGCCGACCCCATCGGCACCAGCTCGGCGTCGAGCGCCTCCTGCACCGATGGAATCCACGCAGGGGGCCGGCTGCGGCTGACCACCAGGCGAGGCGCACCGCCGTACGCCGGAGCGAGCGGAACCGTGGGCGTGGCGAAAGTGACGTCGCTTCCCGGCAGGGCGACCGCCCCGGCGACGAGCTCACCGGCCTGCCAGAGGGCGACGTGCACCGCCCAGTCGGCACGGAACTCGGAGTACTCCCGCGTCCCGTCCAGGGGATCGACGATCCACACCCGTTCGGACTCCAGCCGCACGGGGTCGTCCTTGCCCTCCTCCGAGAGCACGGCGTCGGTCGGGCGGGCCTGGGCCAGGGCGGCCATCAGGAACTCGTGCGACCTCCGGTCGCCGGCCGCCTTGCGCGTGGGCTGGTCGGCGTCGGCGTACTCCTCTCGCACCTTCAGCAACAGCTGGCCGGCGTCGGTGGCGAGCGCGGCCGCGAGTGCGGAGTCCTCGATCATGGCGGAAGCCTATCCGCAGACAGCAAGGGGCGGTCGGGAGCGGGGGCGCCCGACCGCCTCTTGCGGCGTCGTCACCGGTGTCCTCGGCCGCGGCGACGCTGCGTGCACCTATCGAAACCCTCGGCAGCGACCACGGCAATCCACCAAGCGGGTGATACTCAGCCGGCGGCGAGCCGGCCCGGGAGACTTGCCAGCCAGGCAACGTCCACCCCGGCCAGGGAGGCGAGCACCGGACGGGTCGCCGTCGCCGGAATGGGCACCAGATCGGGTACGGCGACGCAGACACACCCCGCCGCCTCGGCCGAGGCCACCCCGGTCAGGGAGTCTTCGAGCACGACACAGCTCGCCGGGTCGACCCCGAGCCGCGCGGCGGCGACCAGGTAGGGCTCGGGATGCGGCTTGCCATGGCTGACCTCGTCACCCGCGACGGACACCGCAAAGGCGGCGGAAGCCGGGGAGCGGCCAGCGGCCGGACCGGTGCGGTCCACCGCGTCGAGCACGAGATCGACGAGCCGCCGGTACGACGAGGACACCAGCCCGCACGGGACTGCGGCCGTCGCCAGCGCGTCGAGCAGCTCGGGGGCTCCCGGCAGGAGCGTGACACCGGCGGCGAGCCGCTCGGCCATCCCCTCGACCAGCCAGCCCTCGACCAGTCGCGGGTCGACGTCGCTGCCCACCAGGGCGGCCATGTGCTCGGCCGTGTGCCCGAGCGGCCCGCCGACGCAGGCCGCCTGCTGTTCGTGCGACCACCCACCGCCGAGTCGGGCCATGACTTCCACCTCGACGGCGTACCAGACCGGCTCGGAATCGACGAGCAGGCCGTCCATGTCGAAGAGCACCGCGCCGATTGCCGGGGTCACTTCGCGTTGAAGTACTTCGCCTCGGGATGGTGCACGATGATTGCCGAGGTCGACTGCTCTGGGTGCAGCTGGAACTCCTCGGAGAGCGCGACGCCGATCCGCTCCGGCGCCAGCAGCTCGAACAGTTGCCGCTGCTGCTCGAGGTCGGGGCAGGCCGGGTAGCCGAAGGAGTAGCGCGACCCCCGGTAACCCTGGTGCGCCAGCACCTCGTCCATGTCGTCGGAGTCGTCGCGGGCGATGGTCAGCTCCTCGCGAATCCGCCGGTGCCAGTACTCGGCGAGCGCCTCGGTGAGCTGCACCGAGAGCCCGTGCAGTTCCAGGTAGTCGCGGTAGGCATCCTTGGCGAACAGCTCGGCAGTTCCCGCACTGATCCGTCGCCCCATCGTGACGACGTGGAACGCGACCACGTCGGTCTCGCCGGACTCCTCCGGGCGGAAGAAGTCGGCGAGGCAGAGGTGCCGGTCGCGCCGCTGCCGCGGAAAGGTGAAGCGCGCCCGCTCACTACCGTCCGCTGACAGCACGATGAGGTCGTCGCCTTTGCTCTGGCACGGGAAGTAGCCATAGGCCACCGCTGCCTCGAGCAGCTGCTCGGACTGGATGCGGTCCAGCCACATCCGCAGCCTGGGTCGGCCGTCGGTCTCGACGAGCTCCTCGTACGACGGCCCGCTCGCCCCCCTGGCGCCGCGGAGGCCCCACTGGCCCAGAAAGGTCGCCCGCTCGTCGAGCATCCCGGCGTAGTCGGCGAGCGGGATGCCCTTGACCACGCGGTCGCCCCAGAACGGCGGCGTCGGCACGGGGACGTCGACCGCGACGTCGGAGCGCGCCGGCCGCTCAGCGTCGGGAGTCTCCTGGGGCCGGCGTACGGCGTGCACGCGCCGCTCGCGGACCTTCGGCAGCTCCGCTCCCGGGACGCCGCGCTTGACGCCCATGACGGCCTCCATGAGTCGGAGCCCCTCGAACGCGTCACGCGCGTAGCGGACCTCGCCGGCGTACATCTCGCCGAGGTCGCGCTCGACGTAGGCCCTGGTGAGCGCGGCGCCGCCGAGCAGCACCGGCCACCGCGCGGCGACGCCGCGGGAGTTCATCTCCTCGAGATTCTCCCGCATGACGACTGTCGACTTCACGAGCAGGCCGGACATGCCGATCAGGTCGGCCCGCTGCTCGTCGGCCGCCTCCAGGATCGCTGAGATCGACTGCTTGATGCCGAGGTTGACCACGGTGTAGCCGTTGTTGGTCAAGATGATGTCGACGAGGTTCTTGCCGATGTCGTGGACGTCGCCCTTGACCGTCGCAAGGACGATCGTGCCCTTGCCCTGCTCGTCTGTCCGCTCTAGGTGCGGCTCGAGGTAGGCCACCGCCGCCTTCATGACCTCCGCCGACTGCAGCACGAAGGGCAGCTGCATCTCCCCGGAGCCGAAGAGCTCGCCGACGACCTTCATGCCCTCGAGCAGGTAGTCGTTGATGATCTCCAGGGCGGGCCGGTTCCGCAACGCCTCCTCGAGGTCGGCGTCGAGCCCGGTGCGCTCGCCGTCGATGATCCGCCGCTTCAGCCGCTCGGCCAGGGGCAGCGACGCGAGCTCCTCGGCGCGCGAGGCCCGGGCGTCGGCGGCGGTGACGCCCTCGAACAGCCCGAGGAAGCGCTGCAGCGGGTCGTAGCCCGCACGCCGGCGGTCGTAGACCAGGTCCAGGGCGACCTCGCGCTGCTCGTTCGGGATCCGCGACATCGGTACGATCTTGGCCGAGTGCACGATCGCGGAGTCCAGCCCGGCCTTGACCGCTTCGGCGAGGAACACGGAGTTGAGCACGATCCTGGCCGCCGGGTTGACCCCGAAGGAGACGTTGGAGACGCCGAGCGTGGTCTGCACATCGGGGTAGCGGCGCTTGACCTCCCGGATCGCCTCGATCGTCTCCAGCGCGTCGCGGCGGGTCTCCTCCTGCCCGGTCGTGATCGGGAACGTGAGGCAGTCGATGAGGATGTCGGAGGCCTGCATCCCCCAGTTCCCGGTCAGGTCCTCGACGAGGCGGCTGGCCACCGCGACTTTCCAGTCCGCCGTACGGGCCTGCCCCTGCTCGTCGATGGTCAGGGCGACGACGCCCGCACCGTGTTCGCGGACGATCGGCATGACGCGTCGCATCCGCGAGCCGGGGCCGTCGCCGTCCTCGTAGTTGACGGAGTTGACGACGGCGCGACCGCCGAGCTGTTCGAGGCCGGCCTCGACGACGTCCGGCTCGGTCGAGTCGAGCATGAGCGGCAGGGTGCTCGCCGTCGCCAGCCGGGCGGCCATCGCGCGCATGTCCGCGGCACCGGCGCGACCCACGTAGTCGACGTTGAGGTCGAGCAGGTGGGCCCCCTCGCGGGTCTGGGCCCGCGCGATCTCGACGCAGGCGTCCCAGTCGCCGCCGAGCATCGCCTCCCGGAACGCCTTGCTGCCGTTGGCATTCGTCCGCTCACCGATGGAGAGGTAGGACGTGTCCTGCCGGAACGGCACGCTCTGGTAGAGCGACGCGGCGGCGGGCTCCGGTCGCGGTCGGCGCGGCGCCAGCGCCCGGCCACGGACCCGCTCGACGACGAGTCGGAGGTGCTCCGGCGTCGTTCCGCAGCAGCCACCTACCAGCGCCAACCCGTAGTCGCGGGTGAAGACGTCGTGCGCGTCGGCGAGCTGCTGCGGAGTCAGCGGATAACTGGCGCCGTCCTTCGTGAGCTCCGGGAGACCGGCGTTGGGCATGCAGCTCAGGCTCACCCGGGCGTGTCGGGAGAGGTAACGCAGGTGCTCGCTCATCTCCGCGGGGCCGGTCGCACAGTTCAAGCCGATGACGTCGATGCCGAGTGGCTCGAGGGCGGTGAGCGCCGCGCCGATCTCGGAACCGAGCAGCATCGTGCCCGTGGTCTCGACGGTGACCTGAGCGATCAACGGCAGTTGCCCGCCGGCTGCGTCCATCGCGCGCTGGGCGCCCACGATGGCGGCCTTGGCCTGTAGCAGGTCCTGCGCCGTTTCGACGAGCACAGCGTCGGCGCCGCCGACGATCAGACCGGTGACCTCCGCCTGGTAGGCGTCGCGCAGGTCGGCGTACGACGCGTGGCCCAGCGTCGGCAGCTTCGTGCCGGGACCCACTGACCCGAGCACCCACCGCGGCTCCGCGGCCGTCGAGAACGCGTCGGCTACCTCGCGGGCCAGCCGGGCACCCGCCTCGGCGAGCTCCTGGATGCGCTCGGCGATGTCGTACTCGGCGAGGTTCGCCAGGTTGGCACCGAAGGTATTCGTCTCGACGCAGTCGACGCCGACCGCCAGAAAGCCCTCGTGCACCGCCCGCACGACGTCCGGCCGGGTGACGTTGAGAATCTCGTTGCAACCCTCAAGCCCGGCGAAGTCATCGAGGCTCAGGTCGGCGGCCTGCAGCATGGTGCCCATGGCCCCGTCGGCGACGACGACCCGCTCGCCCAACGCGGCCAGCAGGGCCGCCGCCCGGTCGGGCCGCTGACCGCCGTGGTTGTCCATGCCGGGTCATCGTAGTCGCGATGCCGGCTCTTTCCCGGCGGACACTCGGGGCGCCGGACGATGCGGTCGGCCTGGCCGCCGGTCCGCGGACGGCGGATACCGCCGGCCGGAAGCGGTCCGTCGTAGGCTGGGCCAGCGGCCGACGCTCCGGCCGGCGGAGGGAGACGTGCGTGGTCGAGCTCGACGGTGTGCCCGAGCTGCGTGACCCGGTACTCGTCGCCGCGTTCGAGGGATGGAACGACGCTGCCGACGCCGCCACCGCCGTCGTCGAGCACCTCGAGACGGTCTGGGCCGCGACGCCGCTCGCCGCTATCGACCCCGACGACTACTACGACTTCCAGGTCAACCGCCCGACGGTGTCCATGGTCGACGGCCAGTCCCGCCGCATCGCGTGGCCCACGACGAGGCTCTCGGTCGCCAGGCCGCCGAACGCGCCGCGCGACATCGTCCTCCTGCGCGGACTCGAACCGAACATGCGTTGGCGCGGCTTCTGCTCCGAGCTCATCGACATCGCCTCCGAGCTCGGCGTGGAGATGACGGTCACCCTCGGTGCTCTGCTGGCCGACACGCCGCACACCCGGCCGGTGCCGGTGACCGGCACGGCCTACGACGAGCCCACCGCCCAGCGATTGGCGCTGGAGCACTCCCGATACGAGGGCCCTACCGGCATCGTCGGAGTCTTCCAGGACGCCTGCCGGCTGGCCGGGATGCCGGCGGTGACGTTCTGGGCGGCGGTCCCGCACTACGTCGCACAGCCGCCCTGCCCCAAGGCGACGATCGCCCTCCTGCGCCGGGTCGAGGACCTTCTCGACGTCGCCGTACCCCTCGGCGACATGCCCGAGCAGGCCCGCGCCTGGGAGCGAGGCGTCGAGGAGATGTCCCGCGAGGACTCCGACGTCGCGGAGTACGTGCGCGCCCTGGAGTCACGAGCCGACGAGACGGATCTGCCCGAGGCGAGCGGCGATGCGATCGCTCGCGAGTTCGAGCGCTACCTGCGCCGCCGCGGCCGCGAGGACCGCGACGGCTGACTCGTCGCCGTCGGGCTAACGCGCCGCCGAAACACCCTTTGTCCGGCTGGCGTGGCGACTGGCGTTACTCGCCCGCTCGACGGCGATGACGAGTCTCTCCTCGCCCACTCGACGGTCGATGACCCGTGCTGTGAAGCCTGCGCCGGGCAGCCAACAGGGACGCGGGCCCTCGGCTGCCGATCTAGAGGGCCACGCCGAGCAGCGCGTCGGCGACCGTGCGCACCAGGCACGGTCCCGCCGTGCCGGGCTCTAGCCCGGTGCCTGAATCGGCGCCGGGAGGCGCCGCCGCCTCCTCGACCCACGCGTCGACCGCCGCCAGGGCGCCGGGTGCGTCGAGGTCGTCGGCGAGCCGGCGGCGTACGCCGTCGAGCGTCGCCTCCGCCGACGGCCCGACCGGGCGGCGTACGGCGGCCCGCCAGCGGACCAGCCGCTCCTGCCCGGCGCTCAGCTCCGCGTCGGTCCACTCCCAGTCGTCGCGGTAGCGGTGTGCCAACAGTGCGAGCCGGATGGCGGCCGGGTCGACCCCGGCTGTCAGAAGGCGGGAGACGAAGACCAGGTTGCCCCGCGACTTGGACATCTTCTCGCCCCGGTAGCCCACCATGCCGGTGTGCACGAAGGTGCGGGCGAACGGCCACCGGCCGGTGGCGGCGGAGGCCTCCGCCGCGCCCAGCTCGTGGTGCGGGAATGCGAGGTCGCTGCCGCCGCCCTGGACGTCGATCGTCGGCCCGAACCGGCGCAGCGCGATTGCCGCGCACTCGACGTGCCACCCCGGTCGACCTGGACCGAAGGGTGAGTCCCACGCCGGTTCCCCCGGCCGGGCCGCCTGCCACAGGAGGCAGTCGAGCTGATCCTTTTTGCCGGGCCGTTGGGGGTCGCCGCCCCGCTCTGCATAGAGCCTCAACATCGACTCGACGTTGAGGTGTGCCACCGAGCCGAACTGCGGTGCGGCCGCCGCCGAGAAGTAGACGTCGTCGTCGACGTCGTACGCGGCGCCCTTCTCGCGGAGGTCGCAGATCAGCTCGACGATCTCCGGAATCGCTTCCACCGCGCCGACGTACCAGCGCGGCGGCAGGATCCGCAGCGCCGCCATGTCATCGCGAAAGAGCGCCGTCTGCCGCTCCGCGAGGGCTGCCCAGTCTTCGCCGCTGCGGGCCGCCCGCTCGAGTAAGGGGTCGTCGACGTCGGTGACGTTCTGGCAGTAGTCGACCTCGACACCGCTGTCGCGGAGTACCCGATACATGAGGTCGAAGGCGAGGTAGGTCGCGGCGTGGCCGAGATGCGTCGCGTCGTACGGCGTGATGCCGCAGACGTACATCGCCACGCGGCCGCCCGGCCCGAGCGTGTGGTGCTGGCCGGACGCCGTGTCGAGGATCCGCAGTGACCCGCCGGGCCCCGGCAGGCGCGGGACGTCGGGCGCCGGCCAGGACTGCATGAGGTCGGAGCCTAGTCGGAGCCCTAGCTGCCAGAACGGCGCGCGCGCTCAGAAGGGTGGCCACGGGATGGCCGGCCAGTCCTCGCTCGGCTGCGGGTGCCGGCAGCTGGCAAGCAGCCGGTCAACGCGGCGGCGGGTGGCCCGCACCTCGGCCCGGGAGACCAGCGTGGCGAGGGATGCGCCGAGCGAACCGTCGAGGTCGGAGCGCAAGGCACGCAGAACGTCGAGCGCCTCGTCGGTCAGCGGGCGGCCGCGCCAGCGCCATAACAGCGTGCGCAGCTTGTCCTCGACCGAGAAGCAGACCCCGTGGTCGACGCCGTAGACGTGGCCCTGGGGCGTGGGCAGCAGGTGCCCGCCCTTGCGGTCCGCGTTGTTGACCACCGCGTCGAAGACAGCCATCCGGCGCAGCTGGGCGGAGTCGGAGCGCGCCAGCATCGCGAGGTCGACGGTGTCGTCCGTGTCGATCCAGAGTTGGCACATCCCAGGGCCGAAGGGTCCCTCGCGCATCACGGTCGGCGGGACGATCTGCCAACCGGTGGCGGCGCTGACGGCGTACGCCCCCACCTCACGACCGGCCAGCGTGCCGTCGGGGAAGTCCCACAGCGGTCGTTCACCGGCCACCGGCTTGTACACGGCGTTGACGGCGACGCCGTCCAGCTCGACCACGCAGTAGAGGGTGGCGTTGGAGGCGTCGAGAAGGCGTCCCTCGACGGAGACCGTGCCGTCGCACAGCAGCCGCAGCACGGCCTCGAGGTCGAGGGCGCTGGCTTCGGGCTCCGGCACGCTCACGGGATCCAGTGTGGCTGACGGGCTAGTGGTGGTGGCCGTTCTGCCGGGGGCAGATGTGGCCTTCCGGGTCGAGCGGCAACCCGCACAGCGGACAGGGCGGCCGGCCCGCTGCCACGACCCGCTGCGCCCTGGAGACAAACGCCCGCGCGGCGACCGGCGGCATCCGCACCCTGAGCACGTCGGGCCCATCGGCGCTCTCGTCGGCGAGTGGCTCGGCCGCCTCCGCTCCATCGGAGACCGCTGCCTGCGCCTCGACGACGATCCTCGCGGTCTCGCCGTCCCAGGCGAGTGCCATCGTGCCGACCCGAAACTCCTCCTCGACCGGCACCTCCAGGGGCGCTACATCCTCGAGCTCGAGGGGGGCGGCCTCCGGTACGCCGCTGCGCGCCCCGAGCTGACGGCGGACCTCGTCGAGCATCTGGTCGAGACGCTCCGCGAGAACCGCGACCTGCACCTTTTCCAAGGCAACGCTGACGACGCGACCGCCACCCGTGGCCTGCAGGAAGAACGTACGGTCGCCGGGCTGCCCGACGGTGCCCGCGATGAACCGGTCGGGCGGGTCGAACTCGTGGACCTGTCGAGGCATAGAACAACCCTATTCGGGTCGCCGGCGGCCAGTCGGCAGGCTGCCCCTCGTCACCAGCACGGTCGTCCCCGTCCGGTCGCGCTCCCTGGCGGCGATCTCCGGCAAGGCATCAGCGGACTGGACGCGACCTCGGCGGACTTTTCACGGCTGCAGTTGTATGCCACGAAGCGTCCCTGATCTGCCTACTGCTTCTGTCGCGGCTTTGGCGGCAAATCGAGGGGGTAGCGATCTCCTTCGCCCTGGCTGTTGTTGCCGGCAGCGCCACGTGGAGATCAACTAACCGCCACGGGCCGAGCGAAGGAGATCGTTAGCCGGCTCCCCCGCCGACCGGGGCGTCGGAGTCGGCGCCCCGGGCGCCCCCGGCGCCCGATCCGGCACCACGGCGTCGCCGGCCCTTCCGTTTCGGCGGCAGCAGGTCGGCGACCGTCCCGCCAGTGTCGTTCATCCGGACGACGAAGGGACGCAGCGAGGTGTAGCGCACCACGCTGACCGAGCAGGGGTCGACGACGATGCGCTGGAAGAGATCGAGGTGTAGCCCGAGCGCGTCGGCAAGCACCGCCTTGATGACGTCGCCGTGGCTGACGACGGCGTACGTCGACTCGGGCCCGAGACGCTCGTTCCAGTCGCGGACGGCATCGACGGCGCGGACCTGGATGTCGCGCAGCGCCTCGCCGCCGGGAAACGACGCGGCGCTGGGATGCGCCTGCACGACCTGCCAAAGCGGGTCCTTGGCCAGCTTCTTCAGCTCCTGGCCGGTCCAGTCGCCGTAGCGGCACTCACCGACCCGGTCATCCGTCTCGACGGCGGGTCCGTCGCGACCGGCCACCAGCGCGGTCGCGGTCTCCTGACAGCGCTCGAGCGGGCTGGCAACGACGGCGGCGAGCGGCACCGGCGCCAGCCGCTCCCCGAGAGTGCGGGCTTGCTCGCGCCCCCGCTCGTCGAGATGCACCTCCGGTGTCCAGCCGGCGAGAACGGGCCCGGTCATCGTGGTGAGACCGTGCCGGACGAACAGGACCGTGCTCACGTCGCCGCGACAACGCCGAAGATCAGCAATCCGATGACCACGATCCCGGCGAGGACCCGGTAGTAGACGAAGAGGGTGATCGGATGGTGGGCGACGAAGCGCAGCAGCCACGCGATCGACGCGTACGCCACGACGAACGACACCACGATGCCCACGAGGGTGGGCACCGCGCCGACACTGCCGGCGAGCGCGTCCTTGAGGGTGAACAGGCCGGCGGCGACGAGCGCCGGGATGCCGAGGAAGAACGAGAGCCGCGTCGCGGTCACCCGGTCGATGCCGCGGATGAGGCCCGCGCTGATCGTTGCGCCCGAGCGCGACACCCCGGGCACCAGAGCCAGGCACTGCCACAGCCCGATCCCGACGACGTCGCGCAGCCGCAGGTCGCTCTCGTGGCGGCGCTGCGAGGCGACCCGCTCGGCGTACACCATGGCCGCGCTCCAGACGATCAGAGCCGCCGCGACCACCCAGAGGTTGCGCAGCGGCCCCTCGATGACCCCCTTCCCGAGGAACCCGACGATTCCGATCGGGATCGAGCCCGCGACGACGTACCAGGCGAGGCGGAAGTCCGGGTCGTCCCGGCGCACGTCGGCCGACCTCAGGCCGCGCAGCCCGGCGACGACGAGCCGGGTCAGCTCCATCCGGAAGTAGAGCAGGACAGCCGCGATGGCGCCGATCTGGATGACCGCGGTGAAGCCGGTGATGCTGGTGTCGTCGACCTTCAGCCCGAGAAGCTTCTCGACGACCGTGAGATGGCCGGTGCTGGAGACCGGGACGAACTCGGTGAGCCCCTCGACGACGCCGAGCACGGCGGCCTGCAGGACGTTCACGCGCCGCCCCCGGCCAGGTCGAGCGCCTCCGCGGCCGTCCGGATCGCCGCGACCTTCTCGTCGGCGGACTTTCCGGCGACCGATACCGACAGCGTCGTCACGCCCGCCTTGGCGAACTCGCGCATCCGTTCGGCGATGCGCTCCTTCGGGCCGAGAAGCGACGTCCGGTCGATGAACTCGTGCGGTACGGCGGCCATCGCGCCGCTGTGGTCGCGGGCGAGGTAGCGGTCCTGCACCTCCCGGGCGGCGGCGTCGTAGCCCATCCGCCTGGCCAGCCCGTTGTAGAAGTTCTGCTCGCGGCTGCCCATGCCGCCGACGTAGAGCGCGACATGGCCACGCAGCCGGTCGGCGCAGGCCGCGACGTCGTCCCCAACGCTGAGCTGCACACTGGCGACGACGTCGAAGTCGGCCATACCCTTTCCCGCCCGGTCGCGACCGGTGCCGACCGACGCCAGCTGCTCAGCCGAGAAGTTGGGCGCGAAGAAGATCGCTAGCCAGCCGTCGGCGATCTCGCCGGCCAGTTCGAGGCTGCGTGGGCCGACCGCCGCGAGATAGAGCGGGATCCGGTCGCGCACGGGAGGCACGGTCAGCCGCAGGGCCTTGCCCGGCCCGTCGGGCAGCGGCAGCGTGTAGTGCCGGCCGGCGTACTCCACCCGCTGGCGGTCCAGTGCGCGCCGGACGATTCCGACGTACTCCCTGGTCCGGCGGAGCGGCTCCGCGAAGCGCACGCCGTGCCACCCCTCCGAGACCTGCGGGCCGGAGACGCCGAGGCCCAACCGGAAACGGCCGCCGGAGAGCGCGTCGAGGGTGGCCGCGGTCATCGCGGTCATCGCGGGCGACCGGGCGGGAATCTGGAACACCGCCGACCCGACGTCGATGCGCTCGGTACGGGCGGCCACCCAGGCGAGCACGGTCGCGGCGTCGACGCCGTACGCCTCCGCCGCCCACACGACCGAGAAGCCGAGCCGGTCGGCCTCCCGGGCAACGACGAGCGGGTCCGAGTCGGTTCCCGCACCCCGATAGCCGAGATTCACTCCAAGCCGCATCTGCGTCCTTTCCCGGGCCGGATTCCCGCGAGCGTAGCGGCGCGCGCGTTAGCCTTCCGTCAATGGAACAGCGCCACCTCGGCCGCAGCGGCCTCGTCGTCTCGCGGATCGCGCTGGGCACCATGACCTGGGGACGGGACACCGACCCGGAGGATGCCGGTCGGCAGCTCAAGGCCTTCGTGGACGCCGGCGGCAACATCCTCGACACGGCCAACCGCTACGCCGACGGCGAGAGCGAGCGCGTCATCGGGCGCCTGGTTGCACCTCGGGGCGTCGTACCGCGTAGTGCGCTCGTCCTGGCGACGAAGGCCGGGTCTCCTACCGGCCCCGGTCCACTCGACCGCGGCGGCTCGCGCGCGCACCTGCTCGCCGCGCTCGATGCCTCACTCGAGCGGCTCGGGACGTCGTACGTCGACCTGTGGCAGCTGCACACATGGGACGACGCGACGCCGCTGGAGGAGACGCTCGCCGCGTTCGACACCGCCGTCGCGTCCGGCCGGGTGCGCTACGTCGGCGTGTCGAACTTTTCGGGATGGCAGACGGCCAAGGCGGCGACGTGGCAGGCCGCGTGGCCGGGCCGCGCCCGAATCGTCTCGACGCAGGTCGAGTACTCCCTGCTCGCCCGCGGCGTGGAGCGGGAGGTCGTGCCGGCGGCACTCGACGCCGGCGTTGGCATCCTGCCGTGGTCACCACTCGGACGTGGCGTGCTGACCGGCAAGTACCGCAAGCTGCCGCCGTCGGACTCGCGGGCCGCCTCGTCGTCGTACAAGGGCTTCGTCGAGCCCTACCTCGACGAGCGGTCGGCCCGGATCGTCGACGCGGTGTGCACCGCCGCCGAGGGGCTCGGCGTGTCGCCGCTGGCGGTGGCGCTGGCGTGGGTTCGGGACCGGCCCGGCGTCGTCGCGCCCGTCGTCGGCGCCCGTACGTCGGCGCAACTGCGCGGCTCGCTCGAGACCGAGAAGGTCACGCTGCCGGCAGAGATCACCGCCGCCCTCGACGACGTCTCCGCGCCGGAGATGGGCTACCCCGAGCGGATGCCCTGGGCCCGCCGCTGAGGTCGGCCGGCTGTGGACGCCGAGCGCCGCTCAACGGCCCGGTCCCCTACGCTCGCCGGGGTGTCGGAGGTCTTTCCCGCGTTCTGCGCCGCGGGGTTGTGGCCCGGTGTCGGTAGCACGCTCGCCGCCGCGTTGGCGGCCGCGGGTATCTCCGGGCCGGACGACGTCACCGCCGAGCGGCTCGCGGCGTTGCCCGACGTCGGCCCGAAGCGGTCGGAACGGCTGGTCAAGGCCTTCGCCGACGCGCTTCCGGCGTACGACGTCGCGGAGGTTCTCGTCGGCGCCGGCATCCCCGTGCGGCTGGCCGGCGCAGCGGTCGCCGCGCTGGGTGACGGGGCCGCCCGGCGACTACGGCTCGATCCCTGGCGGCTCTTGGAGGTGTCCGAGGCCCGCCCGGAGCAGGGCGACGCCCTGGCCGCGACCCTGCTCGAGCGCCCCACCAGGGACGACCCTCGCCGTGGCGCGGCCCTCGCCGAGTACGCACTGGCCCGGGCCGCGCGCGACGGGCACACCGCGCTGCCGGAAAGCAGCCTGCACTCGGTGCTGGCTGGTTTGTTCGTACCCGACCCCGGCGCGGCGATCGAGGCGGCCCTGCCCGAGGGCCGGCTGCTGCGCTTCGACGACGACGGGCTGGTGGCCCTCGCCCGCTACGCGATGGCGGAGGACGCGCTGGCCGAGGGCCTCACCCGGCTGCTGGGCGTGGCCGAGCCGCTGTGCCAGCCGGACGACGTGGGTGGGGGAAGCGGCGGGCTGGACGACGCGCAGGCGGCGGCAGTGCGCAACGTGGCCGCCCACGGCGTGAGCGTTCTCACCGGCGGCCCGGGCACTGGCAAGAGCCGGACGGTGGCAGCGGTCGTAGCGCTGGCCGAGGCGCATGGCCGGCGAGTGGCACTCGCGGCCCCGACCGGGCGGGCGGCGAAGCGGCTCGAGGAGCTCACCGAGTTCCCGGCGGTCACGCTGCACCGCCTCCTCGGCGCGCAGGGCACCACCGGCGAGTTCGCCCGCGGGGAGTCCTGGCCCCTCGACGCCGACGTCGTGGTCGTCGACGAGGCGTCGATGCTCGACGTGGAGCTGGCGGCAGCCCTCGTGGAGGCGTGCGACGACGGGACCCATCTCCTGTTGGTCGGCGACCCGGCTCAGTTGCCGTCGATCGGTGCCGGTCGGGTGCTCGGCGACATCCTCGACTCGGGTGCACTGCCCACCGTGGAGCTGACGACGCTGCACCGGCAGGCCGAGGGCGGGGCGATCGCCCGGCTGGCCATCGCCGTCCGCGGCGGCGAGCTGCCCTCCGTCGAGTCCCCCGATCGCGAGGTCGTCGTCGTACCGGCGGCCGACTCGGCGACCGCGGCCCGCCGTACGGTCCAGCTGGTCACCGACTCGATCCCGCGCGCGCTGGGTATCGCTCCCGACGACGTCCAGGTCGTGACGCCGGTGCACCGGGGACCGGCCGGCACGCTCGCGCTCAACGCCGCGCTGAAGGCCACGCTCAACCCCGGTGCCGGCGTGGTTGGCGGCTTCGACGTCGGCGACCGGGTCGTCGCTACCGCCAACCATCTCGACGACGGCTTCGCCAACGGCGAGGTGGGGGTCGTCACGGAGATCGGCGACAAGGGGCTCGTCGTCCAGTTCGCCGCGGGTCCGGCGACCGTGCCGGTCCGCTACGCGCGCGACCTCCGACATGGCTGGGCGATCACGGTGCACCGGGCGCAGGGGTCGGAGTGGCCCGCCGTCGTGGCGGTCTTCCCGCCCGAGGGCGGCGGCCTGCTCAGCCGCCCGCTCATCTATACCGCGCTGACCCGAGCGCAGCGGCACCTCTCCGTCGTACCCGCCGCGGGTGCTGCCCTTCCCCGCGCCGTCCGCGAGGTCGGCGCCCGGCCCCGGCGCACGCGGTTGCGCCGCCTGCTGTCGGGAGCGCCCGAATAGCCGCACAATGAAGGGCGACATGACGGGGACGACCGAGTACGAGTACCGGCGGCTCTTCCTGCCGCGCGGTACGTCGCGCAACGCCGCGCTACGGGTGCTGACCGACTCCGCCGAGTACGGGCACTGGGAGCTCGACCGGCTGCGGCTCCTCCCCGACGGAAGCCGACGCGCGCTGCTGCGGCGCAAGATCGTGCGGTGGCGGCCGGAGCCGGTCGGGGCGGGGCACTCCGCCTAGCATTAGACAGGTCTAGCACTCGCGCAAGGCCCGACTCCGTGGGCTCAGGTTTAGTCCCGCGGCGACGGTTCCGCACGCCGCGGGCGGGACGAGAACGTGGACCGCAACGACCCGGCGGTCGGGGGCCGGCGCAATCAACGGTCCGGTGTGCGCGTCCTAGATGTCAGTGGGATCGGGTGTCCGGACCCCGTCCCGGAAGACGAAGGGGTCTGCCGATGGATTCCGCGGTCAGCCACGGCGGTTCTGACACACTGGCCTCACGGCTGATCAGAGGGGTGATCGGTGGCGTCGTCGCGGGTGTGTTCTTCATCGCGGTCACCATGTGGTTCGTCACGTCGCTGGGCAACCCGGCGAACGCCCCGCTCAAGCTGATCTCGTCGATCGCGCTCGGCAAGGGTGCCCTCGCCGACGGCTCGGCCAGCCCGGCTCTCGGGATGGTCGTTCACCTTCTGCTTTCGGCGATCTACGGCGCCATCTTCGGGCTGGTAGCGCCGGCGTTTCGGACCAACGGGACGGTTGCGTTGGCGGGGACGGCGTACGGGCTTGTCCTGTACGTTGTGAACTTCCTGGTCGTGACGCCGCTGGTGCTCACCCAGTTCAAGATGGCGAATCGGCCGTTCGAGCTGCTCGTGCACCTAGCCTTCGGCCTCCTGCTGTCGGTCGCCTTCTTCAGCAGCGGCATCCGCGGTCGGGAGCCGGTGTTGGCGATCAAGGAGGGCTAGCGGCTGGGCCGGATCGGCTGTCGACCGCGGAGGCTGGGATTGTGCCCGACGAGGACTTCGTCCAGGCTTGCCCCGTCGCCCGAGGCGGCCGAGGACCTGATCCAGGACACCTATCTCCGCGCTCTGCAGGGCTGGCGGCGGCGGACGCCGGAGCGGACCGCTGCCTGGTTGGCGACCATATGTCTGAACGCCTGGCGCTCAGAGCATCGGCGCCGCTCGACCCGCCCAGTGGAGATGCCCGACGAGGGACAGGTCGCCCGGGTGATGGCCGCGGCAGACACCGCGGACGAGGCGCTCGCCCGGGTGGACGCCGGTCTCGTGCACGACGCGCTGTGGCGGCTGCCGGTACCCCAGCGGGAAGCCGTCACCCTGATGGACCTCTGCGGGTTCACCGCCTCCGAGGTGGCCGGCATCACCAGGGTCCCCCGCGGCACCGTGCTCGCCCGGGTGCACCGTGGGCGCAAGGCGCTGGCCGGGTTGATCGGACAGAGGGTGGGGGATGGCGAAACTCGACCCTGAGCGGATGGCGGCGGCCTTTCTCGCCGGCACGCTGCGGCCCCGTCCTCGGCAGTCGTTCGAGGCGCACCTGCTCGCCTGCGACTCGTGCTGGCGCGAGGTGCAGGCCGGTCGGGCCGGGCGGGCGGTCGCCGAGCGTGGCCGCGAGCTGGCCACACCCGCGTTGCGTGACCGGGTCCGGTCAGCGCTCACCGCCGAGCAGCCCGAGCTGCGTCGACGCTGGCCGTCGCTGCTCGCCACCGGCGCGCTCGGGCTGGCTGTGGTGGTGCTAGCCGCGGTCGCCGTGGTGGCGGTCATCCGACGGCCGGCCGCGCAACCTCCAGCGATCGTCGCCGCAGTCGCGGGTTACCAGCAGCACCGGCTGCCCGGCAGCGGCGTACCGGCGAACACCCTCCCCGACCTGTCCGCGCTGCACCTGTCGCTGGTCGCGGCGGGGGCCGGCGAACTCGAGCGCATGGCGGTCAGTGCTTACGTCTACCGTGACCCCGCCGGTTTACGACTCGTCGTCTACCGCAGCGCGGAGCCGTTCCCCACCGCACGGGGAGCACGCCTGCTCGCCGGCCGGGACGGGCCCTGGCTTCTCCACAGCGATGGGGTAACCGTGCTGTGCGCTCGGCAGCCGCATGCGCTGCTCGTGCTCAGCGAGGACGCTGAGCTGGTTCGGGCCGCCGGCGATGCGCTGGGCGTCCTCTGACGCGTCGTTCTTCATAGACGCTCGCCTACCGTCGCATTCGCCTGCGGATACGTCGGTCCTTGCCGGCCTGGCCGAGTTCGCCGTTGTCCGGTGCGCTGTGGGCTGTGGGCTGTGGGCTGTGGGCTGTGGGCTGTGGGCTGTGGGCTACTAGCCTAGCGGCGCCGGGTCAGCACCCGTCGAGAAAACGGTCCAATACCCGGACGCCGAACCGGAGCGAGTTGAGCGGCACCCGCTCATCGACGCCGTGGAACATCGCGGTGAAGTCGAGGTCGCCCGGCAGCCGCAGCGGGGAGAAGCCGAAGCAGCGGATGCCGAGCGTTGAGAAGGACTTCGCGTCGGTGCCGCCGGAGAGCATGTACGGGATCGTCCGGGCACCCTCGTCCTCGGCCTTCAGCGCAGCAGCCATCGCATCCACCAACGCTCCGTCGAAGTCGGTCTCGAGCGCGATGTCGTAGTTGACGTACTCCCGGACGATGTCCGGGCCGAGGATGTCGTCCAGCGCCGCCTCGAAGTCCGCTTCGTGCCCGGGCAGAAAGCGCCCGTCGACGTACGCCGTCGCCGCCCCGGGGATGACGTTCACCTTGTAGCCGGCGTCGAGCTGGGTCGGGTTGGCTGTGTGGCGCAGTGTCGCCCCCACCATGCGGGCGATGGGTCCGAGCCGCTGCACCGCCGCCTCAGGATCGTCGGGGTCGAGGTCGATGCCGAGGGCCTCGCTGATCTCCTCCAGAAAGGCACGAACCGTCCTGGTGAGCTGGACCGGGAACGTGTGCCGCCCGACCCGGGCTACTGCCTCGCAGAGCGCGGTCACCGCGTTGTCGTCGTTGACCATGCTGCCGTGCCCGGCCCGGCCCCGGGCCGTGAGCCGCATCCACGCCATGCCCTTCTGGGCGGTCTCGACGAGGTACAGCCGGAGGTCGTCGTTGACGGTGTAGCTGAAACCGCCGACCTCGCTGATCGCCTCGGTGCAATCCGAGAAGAGATCCGGGTGGTTCTGCACCAGCCAGCCGGCGCCGTACTTGCCGCCGGCCTCTTCGTCGGCCAGAAAGGCGAGTACGACGTCGCGGGGTGGCTTGCGGCCCTCGCGCATCCGTTGACGGACGACGGCGAGCGTCATCGCGTCCATGTCTTTCATGTCGACCGCGCCCCGGCCCCAGAGGCAGCCGTCACGGACCTCGCCGGAGAACGGGTCGACCTGCCAGTCGGCGGCGTCCGCGGGCACGACGTCGAGGTGGCCGTGGATCAGCAGGGGGCCGCGGCTGGGGTCGTCGCCCTCGACCCGGGCGACGACGTTGGCCCGTCCTGGTGCCGACTCGAGGAACTGGGGTTCGAGTCCCACCTCGGCACGCTTCTCGGCGACGTACTCCGCGGCCTTTCGCTCGTCGCTGGTCGGGTTGGTGGTGTCGATGCGGATGAGGTCGCGGCAGAGGTCGACGACCTCGTCCAGGGCGTCCTTCGCGCTCATCGGGTCACCGTACGCCGGGGCCTTGCTCGCGGGCCCAGAGTGCAGCGCCCACGATTCCGGCGTCGTTGTGCAGGGCAGCCGGTACGACGCGCGACCGCACCCGGGACAGATGTGGCAGCCACTTCTCCGCCTTCTTGCTCACGCCGCCACCGCAGATGATGAGGTCCGGCCAGAGCAGCGCCTCGAGCCGGCGCAGGTACTTCGCCACCCGCTTCGCCCACTGCTCCCAGTCGAGATCGTCGCGCTCCCTGGCGGCGTCGGAGGCCCGCGTCTCCGCATCGTGGCCGTCGACCTCGAGATGGCCGAGCTCGGTATTCGGGACGAGCCGCCCGTCGAGGAGAACCGCGCTGCCGATGCCGGTGCCGAAGGTGACCAGGACGACGACTCCGCGCTCGCCGCTCGCGGCGCCGTACCGGGCCTCCGCCAGCCCCGCCGCGTCGGCGTCGTTGAGCACGAAGACCGGCGACCCGACGGCTGCGCCGAAGGTGGCGGCCGCATCGGTGTCGAGCCAGGTGGGGTCGACGTTCGCTGCGGTGCAGACCCGACCGGCCCTGACGACACCGGGGAACGTCGCGCCGATGCCCTCCGGCGGACCGAAATGGGCGGCCACCTCGGCGACCACCTTCGCAACCGCGTCCGGCGTAGCCGGGTGCGGCGTGGGTATCCGCACCCGCTCTGCGGTGAACTGTCCCCGCTCGAGGTCGACCGGTGCCGCCTTGATCCCACTGCCGCCGATGTCGATCCCGAAGCCTGTCGTCGTCACGCCCCGCACCGTAACCGTCTCGGGCTCGTCGGGCATCAGGTCGTATAGGCTGGCGCGGCGCTGCGGCGATCTCGCCGTGCGCACGTCGGAGTGGCGGAATAGGCAGACGCGCTAGGTTGAGGGCCTAGTGCCCCACAAGGGCATGGGGGTTCAAGTCCCCCCTCCGACACCCCCCGCGAAGCGTTTCTACAGGTCAAGCCCTGCTGGTGCTCGTCTTAGGGCGAAAATGGCCCCAGTGGTCACAGCGTGGTCACAGAAACTCGTCGATCTCGCCAAAGAGGGCCGCGAGGCGGTCGGCGACGTCGGTCCTGCATCGCCGGCCGAGACGTGCGAGTAGACGTCAGCGTGATCGCTATCGAGGCGCGCCCGAGCGTGAATGTAGTCCAGTTGGCTAGCCCCGCCGTCGTCGTCGCGGCTGGCCCCACCGGCTACGGCGTTCGGCTTCGACGGCGGTGAGGGCGAGGGTGACGACGTCGCCGCTGTGTGCAGCAGCGCGACGTACTCGCTCGCTGTCCGCTGCCGGCCACTCGGGGTCACGGACAGCATCTCGAGATCGAGGAGTTTGGCGAGTGACGGGTGGGTGTCGTCGGGCAGGACCAGCTCGAAGATGAGCAACCGCGCGCTCGCCGGCATCGCCCGCCGGCAGGTGCCGAGGATGGGTACGGGCGGGCCGCGCTGCTCGAGGCGCTGAACGAGACCCCCGCCGTCGTCATCGGCCGCAACTGCGGCGGCGAGATCGCCGTGGACCTCCTGCAGCGATGTCCCGACCTCGTGCGGGCCCTGGTCCCATTGTGCGAAGCCACGTGCGGGTAACCGGTAACAAGCCCGTTCCGCGGCGCTATCTGCCGGGCCTGAGCCGGTCGCTACGACGACGGGGGCGCGGGAGGCGGCCCGAGGACCTCGATCCGGAAACGTTCACCAGCCGCTGCGGCCCGGTCCGTGTCAGGGGAACCCGGCGGGGGCAACTCACGCGTCTGGGCCGGCTCTGCGCAGGCGGAGACGTAGCGCTCGAACTGTCCGGTCGTCAGGACCAGGCTGTGCAACGGCGTCTCGACGCCCACCTGATGCCAGTGAGGGATGCCCTTAGGCAGCATCACGAAGCTGCCGGGTCCGACGTTGAACGACTCGTCCCCGCAGTGGATCTCGGCGCTGCCCTCAAGGATGTAGAAGGCCTCGTGCTCGTCGTGGTGGACGTGCAGCGGGCTAGCGAACGCCGGGGGGTTGACGAACTCGGTCAGGGCGAAGGCCCCATCGGTCTGCTCGCCGGCCGCCTTGACGGTGACCAGGCTGTCGAAGAACCAATGGGCCTGGCCCTCCCCCGCGTCGAGCGCGTAGGGGCGGCTGGGCTCGGTGCGCATCACACCCCTCCCCACTGGTTATACTTGACCACCATCAGATAGGCAGGGAGTATATTGGATTGACCAAGGAAGTCAAGCCTCGCCGTTACGAGTCGCCCCTCCGCTCCGAGCAGGCTCTGGCGACGCGGACGCGCATCGTGCGGTCAGCCGCCGAGCTGTTCGCGACCCAGGGGTACATGCAGACCTCGATCGAGCAGATCGCGGCGCGCGCCGGCGTGGCACGGCCCACGGTGTACACGGCCTTCACCGGCAAGCCGGCCTTGCTCAAGGCGGCCGTGGACCTGCGGCTCGCCGGCGATGAGGCACCCGACCCGGTCAGGGAGCGGCCCTGGGTCCAGGAGGTTCTCCATCAGCGTGACCGGCGCATGATGCTCGAGCTCCAAGCCCGCAACGACCGCATGATCAACCAGCGGGTGGCGCCCTTGTTCGAGGCGCTGCGGAACGCGTCGGCCACGGATGGCGACATCGCCGAGCTCTACACCACGCTCAAACAACAGCGGCTGACCGGCGCACGCATCACGGTTGAGGCCCTGGCCGCGCTCGGCCCGCTTCGCGAGGACCTCGACGTCGACGCGGCAACCGACGTCCTGTGGGTACTGAAGGACCCCGCCCTGTGGACCGCGCTAGTGACTGACCGGGGCTGGTCGGCCGAGCGCTACCAAGCGTGGCTGGCGCGCGCCATGCAACAGTCGCTCCTTCCGTCGCGCAGTGAACGGCTCAGGGCCGGGTGAGGGGTCGGTACCTGAGCTCTCCTACTCGGGAAATCCCGAGGCAAGCACGGCATCCAGTTCGGAGTGTGCGCGTACTCGCCAACCCTGCGTTCACTGACCTCGTCGACTCGACGGGTGTGCCTGCCGTCGCGGGTAGACGATCCGCAGTGGCGGGACCTGTTGGAGACACATGACCTGTCAGGTTTTACTGCTTGGCCCGCATGCCCCAGAGACCGCTGCACGGAGGGGCTCACGGCTCCCTGAACCGCCCTGATCTGTGCCCTTCGGCCCTCACACGGCTCGTCACACGCGCGTCGGCTTTGATTGCGGTGACAGGACCCGCGCGAGATCGGGACTCGACACCTGACCATGGTGCGCGGAGTAGACGATCCGGCCGTTGTCGCCGGGGGTCGTTGCCATCGCCGTCGGCGTCATCAGAAGCGACGCCACAGTCATCACCGACACGCTCAGCAGCCGGCTCCGTAGTGCTGTCGTTGTGCGCATCTGCGTCTCCTTCCTCAGCAAGCGGGACGTGCTCTAGCGGTCGAGCCGGCTCGATCAGGACTTGCGGCCCCAGTCGACTGGTCCTACGCAGTTGTCGACGTGGTCGTCGGGGCAGCCACCGAGCGTGACGCTGCTGGTGACCGGATGCTTGTTGGGTGCCGTCGGCGTTCATCACCCAGATCTCGTCTTCGACCAACTCTTTCGACGCTCTTTACCTAAGCGGCGTGGCGGTCACCACAGTCGGCTTCGGCGACGTGGTCGCCCAGACCGATCCGCTGCGGCTGGTGACGATCATGGAGGCCGTCAGCGGGCTAGCGCTCGCCACCGCGGCACTCGGCTACCTGCCCGTCATTTGCATCATGACGGGTGACCGGCGAACCGCCGCGCTGTTCGTCAATGACATCTGCGCCGACGAGCCGACGCGAGCTACCGACGTGGTCGTGAACGACGGGCTGAGCACGATCGATGGGCTGCGTCGCGACTAATCTCGGCGCAGCAACAGCTGCTGCGCTTCCCGGTCCTGACCTCCTTCCACTCACCCCGCCGCCGAGTCTTCGATGGCCCTGCTTCGCGGTGCCACAGGAGTATGCGTTGCGTTACAATGGGGCGTCGATCATCGTCAGCTGCCGTACGCGAACCGCTGGGGAACCGCCCTCGAGAACGCTCTGCGGCGGCTGCTCGAGGAAACGGCACGGCACCCACTTCCCGCCCAGGGCGGGCAACTCGAGCCCGAGCCGGCAGCGACGACCGAGTCCTCGCGGTTCGCGACGCCATCGCCGACCTGGCGCCGACACTTCCTGCGCGCGGCCCGATCCCAGCGGCGGCTCAGGATCTGTTGTCCCTGGCAGAGACCGTCCTGCGCGGCTACGCCCGCATGCACGACCATGCGCATCACCCAGTACTCGCGGGTCCGGCGCAAAGCGCTACGTGCGGGGTAGCCGCCGGATGGCTGCCGGGCCGTACCTCACCGGTCGTCAAGTCCGAGGAGGATGGCGGCGTGTTCGGGTTCGAGCTGCCGAGGAATCTGGTGCAGGCGGTGGAGGAAGCCGACGACGCCGACTCGTCGCGGCGAACTTGGATGGCCGCACTGCCGCTCGTCGTACACGACCTGGCGCGGCGTTGGTCGCTCGAATTGGGCCGGCCCTGCCAACCGGGTGGGGTCGCCTCCTGGGTGGCTCCGGCGCGGAATCCGGCCGGGCGGCACCTCGTGCTGAAGGTCGGCTGGCGTCACGACGAGGCGCTGCATGAGGTTGAGGGCCTGCGAGCATGGGACGGCGACGGCGCGGTTCGACTCCTCGATGCGCTGGTCGTAGGCGAGACCAGCGCGCTGCTGCTCGAGGCCTGCGAGCCGGGCACCGCCCTGTCGCAGGGTGTGCCGCCACCGGAGCAGGACACTGTCGTCGCCGGCCTGTTGCGCCGGCTCTGGATCGAGCCGCCGACCGGCTCCCCGTTCCGCACCCTGCAGAGCATGTGCCATCGGTGGGCCGACGAGTTCGAGGAGCGGTACGCCGCTGCCGACCAAAGGCTTCGGCTGGATCCCGGTCTCGCGCGGGTTGGCATTGAGCTGTTCCGCGGCTTGCCGGGCACGGCCGAGCGTTGCGTGCTGCTGTGCACGGACCTGCATCCCGAGAACGTGCTGGCCGCGCAGCGAGAGCCATGGCTGGTCATCGACCCGAAGCCGTACGTCGGCGACCCGACGTACGACCCGCTGCAGCACATGCTCAACTTCCCGGACCGCCTCCTCGCAGATCCTGCGGGCTTCGCGCAGCGCATGGCCGACCTTCTCGACCTCGACGCCGAACGGCTGCGTTGGTGGCTCTTCGCCCGGTGCGTGCAGGAGTCCGTCGACCAGCCACACCTGGAGAGCGCGGCGATGGACCTGGCGCCGTGAGCGTCGGCTCAGGGACACCAAACTCCGCTCGTCCCCGAGGCGACAGCCAGCGGTGTGGAGTCCCGTCAGTGTTGGGGCACTCACGGGACTCCACAGTCCCCGACGACTCGCGTCTAACGAGCGGCCGACCGCTTCGGCGGTCGGGGCGCCGGGCGGCGGATCGTCGGCTCCCTCCTCGGTGATGCGATCTCCGTGCAGATCCGCGGTGTGGACTACCTCGCCGCAGCCGTGACCGTGCTGCTCGGCGCGGTCGCGGTGGCCGACGTGCTCTACCTCAACATCCGCGAGCGCTCCGCGGAGTTCGCCACCCTGCGCGCCATCGGCTGGCGCGAGGGGCCGCTGTCCCGTCTCGTCACCCTGGAGGGCATTGGCATGGGCCTGATCGGGTCGGGATTCGGTGCCGCCGTGGGACTTGTCGCGGCCGCTGTCTTCGCGGGAGCGCTTCCCACGGTCCTTCTCGGAATCGCAACGGCGGCAGCCGTCGTCGGCGCGGGAATCGCCGCCGTCGCCGCGCTCGCTCCGGCCGCCGACGTCGAGGTTCCGGCGGCGCTGCCTGACGACCAGCTCCTGCAACGCATCACCGGACTCGACGCGACCTAGGCGACGTCCGACGTACACAGCTGCGGTCCGGCGCCCGCCTGCGATCTCCTTCGCCCTGCCTGTTGTTGTGAACAGGGCCGTTTGGAGATCAACACGCCACCACGGGCCGAGCGAAGGAGATCGACAACGGTTGGCGACGTGTACACGCCCAACCGCGGTGTCGTTCAGGATCGGTCGTAGCCGCTGGGCGGGAACGGTCGATCGTCGCCTTCCGTCCGAAGCTCGCCGGCCGCGAGCTGCTGGTTTACCTCCGCCGCTTCGTCCTGATACTCAGGCGTGTCGGTGATGTCCAGCTCCGTGGGGCTGTCCGTAGCCGCCGGTACCTGGTCGGGGTCGTAGTCCTCGAGCCCCGCGTCGACCCGTTCGGCCTCCGTGCGTTCTGCGAGGGCGTCGTCGTCGGGATGTGCCGGCGCGCCACCGTGCTCCCGTCGATCCCGCCGCAGGGGTTCATCGGATGGCGTGGGTTCGGGCGTTGTCACTGCTGCCTCCGCGGTTGGCCTATTGCCCCCGAAAGTACGCCTTGAGATCCGCCGCCGCGCGCTAGGGACTCCCAGCCCAGGCCCACCTCCCCGACCGCGAGTGAAAGGGTGAACGCGTGCCCGCTTGGTACATGCGCTCGACCCACCTTCCGGACGGCACGAGTGAGCAGGATCGCTGGCTCACGCCAGACGGCTGGCGCGACGATCCCATTCCGGAGGCGGAGCGGCTGCCCGGCCGGTTCGCACTGCCCGGTCTTGTCGATGCGCACAGCCACCTAAGCTTTGGTGCGGGCACCGACGGGCCGGTGCCGCTCGACGCTGCCGGCGCGGAGCGGAATCGGGAGCGGTACGCCCGGAACGGTGTGGCGCTCGTACGGGACGCGGGCGGCACGCCGAGTGTCGTATTGAACCTTTTGCGCATCGCCGGCCGTCCCTTCGTCGTGCCCGCCGGCCGGCACCTGGCGCCACGGGGCATGTACTTCGATGCGGTGCACCTGCCGGCGGAACCCGCGGATGTCGTCGACATCGCCGTGGCAGAGGTGGAGCAAGGGGCTCGTTGGGTGAAGCTCGTCGCCGACTTCGTCCCCGCCCGGGCGCGCGGGTCCGCGCCGTTGCCGTCACCGGAGCAGACCTACGGACTCGACGTCGTACGCCGGCTCGTCAGCGCCACCCACGCTGCGGGTGCCCGCGTCGCGGCCCACGTCACCCTCCCGCTGGCCGCCGACCTCGTGACGCTCGGCGTCGACTCGATCGAGCACGGCACGGCGCTCGATGCGGGGACGGTGGCCGAGATGGGGCGGCGCGGAATCGCCTGGACACCGACGTTGTGCGCCGTACTCGCCTGCGCGCCCGATGCCCCGGAGGAGCGACGGCGGCGGGTGGCCGAGCGCCGTCAGCTCTTTGCGGAGCTGCTGCCGGACGCCGTGCGGCACGGCGTGCCGATCCTCACCGGCAGCGACGTCGTCGGCTCCGTACCGCGCGAGGTCGCGCTCCTCGTCGAATGCGGTGTCGAGCCGGTCATCGCGCTGCGGGCGGCCACGACGACCGCCCGGGACTTTCTCGGCGCGGACGCGGCCGATGCACCATCCGCTGTCGTCACCTACGACGCCGACCCGCGGACCGACCCGGAGGTGCTCGCCCGCCCGGCAGCCATCGTGATCGGCGGCGTCCGGGTCCACTGACGGCTGGTCCGTCGGGGTACCCCTGTTTCCGGTCGGGTGCTGCGCCGTCCCTTGGCAGCTGGTGCGCGATAACATGCGCCGTGGCCATGCCATCTGCCGGGCGTCGGGCCGGCGATGCCGCGGTCGCCGTGAGGTGGGCACTGGCTGCGGCGCTGCCACTCGCGGGCCTCGTCTCGCTGCTACTGCGCGCCAAGCTGGACCCGCATTGGGACAACCACCGCCTGCACTTCGTGCTCTTCCTGCTCGTCGGCGGCACTGCTTCCGTCCTCGCCTACGCGGCGGGCGAGGCGGCCGAACGTCGCGGGGACGCCCGGGTCTTGCTGCTGTCGTTGGCGTTCCTGGCCACCGGTGGCTTCCTGATGCTGCACGCCATCGGTACGCCGGGCATCCTGCTCTCCAGCGACCTGTCGGGTTTCAAGGTCGCCATTCCGGTGGGGCTCCTGGTGGCCTCGCTCTTCGGTGCGGCGTCGGCTTTCGTCGACCTGCGGCCCGCGTTCGCCCCGATCGTCATGCGACGCAGGCGGCTGCTGCGAGCGACGCTGCTCGCCGTCATAGCGGTGTGGTCCGGGTGGACTCTGACACAGCTGCCGCCTCTCGACCGGCCGAGCAGCGAAGGCAGCGTCCGCAGTCTGCTGGGCGTCATGGCCGCGCTGGGTACGGTCGTCTACGCGATGTCGGCAGTTCGCTACCTCGGCGTGTACCGGGAACGGCTGGGGCTGCTGCCGGCCAGCGTCGTCGCGTGTTTCGTCCTCCTTGCCGAGGCGATGATCGGCGTCGCGGTGACCGGCGAGCGCAGCTGGCACGCGAGCTGGTGGGAATGGCACGGGCTCATCGTCACGGCATACCTCGTGGTCTTGTTCGCGGCCCGCCGGGAGTGGCGCGACGAGCGCTTTCGCCATCTCTACCTGTCCACGACGCGCGAGCGGAGCCAGGACGTGAGCGTCCTGTTCAGCGACCTCGCCGGGTTTACAACGTTCTCCGAGCGCTCGAGGCCGAGCGACGTCGCGGCCATGCTGAGCGAGTACTACGAGGTCGCAGCACCGCTCATCTCCCGACGCTTCGGCGGCGAGGTGGAGAAGTTCATGGGCGACGGCATTATGGCGACGTTCAACAGCCGCGGTGACCAGCCGGACCATGCGCTGCGCGCTGTCGGCGCCGCGCTGGCGCTGCAGCGAGAGCTGACCCGAGTGGCCGCCGGGCATCCCGGGTGGCCAGGACTTCGCGTCGGCGTCAACAGCGGCGAGGCCGTCGTACGCGAGATGGGCGGGCAGGGCTACGTGGCCTACGCCGGAGTCGGCGACACCGTCAATCTCGGCTCCCGCCTCGAGGGGCAAGCTCCGGTGGGCGCCGTACTGATCGGCGCGGAGACCTACCGGCGGCTGCCGGACGGTGTCGCGGTGGAGGCCATGTCCGGCCTGCGGGTCAAGGGTAAGGACGCCGCCGTCGACGCCTACGTGCTCCGGGCGCTGCCCGCGTCAGCCAGCACATCGAGCTAGGGAGGCAGCGTGGAGTACGGCGTCATCATGTTCCCGGCCGACTCCGCCATCGGCGTGGTCGAGCTGGGGCAGGCGGTCGAGCAGCGCGGGTTCGAGTCGCTGTTCTTTCCCGAGCACACGCACATCCCGGCGAGCCGGCGTACGCCGTACGCCGGCGGCGGAGAGCTGCCCGAGTACTACTGGCACACACTCGACCCCTTCGTGGCCCTCGGCGCGGTCGCGTCGGCGACCTCGAATCTGCGGCTGGGCACCGGAATCTGCCTGGTCGTCGAACGCGACCCGATCGTCACGGCGAAGGAGGTGGCCAGCCTCGACCTGGTGTCCAGCGGGCGGGTGCTCTTCGGCGTCGGGGCCGGCTGGAACCGCGAGGAGATGGCCAACCACGGCACGGACCCCGCCACGCGGATGGCCCTGATGGCGGAGCGGGTGCAGGCGATGCGGGCGATCTGGACCGAGGACGAGGCATCGTTCCATGGGACGTACGTCGACTTCGACCGCATCTGGTCGTGGCCGAAGCCGGTGCAGCGGCCGCACCCGCCGGTGCTGGTCGGCGGCAACGGGCCCACCGTCCTCGACCGGGTGCTCGACTTCGGCGACGAATGGATGCCGAACCAGGCCGACGACCTCGACGCCGTGGGTCGGCGGATCGCCGAGCTCCGCGACCGGGCGGCGGCGACCGGTCGCGGCCGGATCCCCGTGACACTCTTTGGCGGGGCTAGAAATCGGGCGAACCTCGACCGGTACGCCGAGATCGGGATCGACCGGTGCCTGCTCACCGTGCCGAGCGCCGGCCGGGACGTCGTACTCCGAAAGCTCGACACCGACGCCGAGCTGGTCGCCGGCGCGCCGTGACGCCGGCGGAGGTGCGGCGACGGTTCGCGACAGCGCGGGTCGCTCGACTCGCCACCGTGCGCTCCTCGGGTGCGCCGCACCTGGTGCCGGTGACGTTCGCGCTCGACGGCGACCGCATCGTCAGCGCGATCGACGCCAAACCCAAGCGCACTCGCCGCTTGGCACGGCTGGACAACATCGTCCACGAGCCGCGGGCGTGCCTGCTCGTCGACGGGTGGAGCGAGGACTGGTCACAGCTGTGGTGGGCACGCGCCGACGGCACCGCCAGCGTCTGCGACATCGATGAACGGGCCGTCCGCCTCCTGCAGGCGCGGTACCCGCAGTACGCCGACGAGCCGCCGGCCGGCCCCGTGGTCGTGGTCGAGGTCGAGCACTGGAGCGGCTGGAGCGCTGGGTCGACCGGAGCGTGATCTGCGCCGGCCAAGCGCCGAGGGATGGGAATCGAGCACCAACGGATGGGGATAGCGCCCGGTTGCGATCTCCTTCGCTCGGGCCGTTGTGGTGAAAAGTGCCATTCGAAGATCGACAAGCCACCACGGGGCACGCGAAGGAGATCACTAAGCGGTCGGTGGCCGGCAGCGGTCGGTGGCCGGCATCAGTAGGCGGGGCGGGATCGGGGTAGGGCGTCGGGATGCCCCAGCTCTTTGCCGGTGTCGGCGTCGCGCTCATCACGGTCTTCTCCGACGACGGCGACCTCGACGCCGCCGCCTCCGGTGCGCTGGCCGCGCACCTCGTCGAGGTGGGCGTCCGCGCCGTCGTGGTGGCCGGCACGACCGGCGAGGCGGTCGCGCTCACCGAACCGGAGCGGGCCGAACTCGTCGGCGCCGTGCGGGCCGCCGTGCCCGACGACGTGCCGGTCATCGCCGGCACCGGCGCACCGACCGGGCGCCTGGCCGCCGCCCGCACCGCGTCGGCGGTCGACGCCGGCGCCGACGCGGTCCTCGCGCTGGCGCCGGCCCGCGTCGCCGATCCGCGCCCGTACTACGACGCGGTGGCCAAGGCGGCCGGCCCGCTGGGCGTCCTGGCCTACTCCTACCCTGCCGTGTCGCCCCCCGGCATCGCGGTCGAGGCGCTGCCGGACCTGCCGGTCGTCGGCGTCAAGGACTCCTCCGGCGATCCTGATCGGCTGCTCGGGGCCCTGACGTCGTACGACGGAGACACCTACGTCGGGTCGGCGGCGCTGGTCACGATGGCGGGCGTACTCGGCGCGGCCGGTGCGATCCTCGCCCTCGCCAACGTCGAGCCCGAGCGATGCATCGCGGCGTTCGACGGCGATGCCGGCGCTCAACGCGCACTGTACGAAGGGCATCGTGCGGCGGGCGCCGACTTTCCGACCGGCGTGAAGCGGCTCGTGGCCGCGCGGTGGGGCGTGTCGGCCGGCGTGCGAATAGGCACCTGACAAGGGTCGCCGTAGCCAGGCGAGGGTCACCGCCGGAAGCCTTAGCCTCCGCACAGCAGGCTCTCAGTCCCGTCTCAGACAGTGCGCGCAGGCTCATCCTTCCAACGCCCGGTACAGCCGGACACCGAATGAGGACGAGCCATGGCCATCGACAGCGCGTACGCGGTCCGACCGTCAACAGGTGGTGCCGAACAGCCGCTTCGGCTCTCCACGGCGACCATCACCCGACTGCAGACGGAACTGCAGATGCTCGAACACGAGCGCCGCGAGCTCGCCCGCGCGTCCGCCGACGCCCGAGGGGACGCCGCCGACCAGGCCTGGTTCTCCGAGCGCGACGTCCAGCTGATCCACCTCGACGTACGCATCGAGCGGCTCGAGGACACCCTACGGGCAGCGGACATCCCGACGGTTCGCATCGACGGCGATCGGGTGGAGATGGGCGTCGCCGTCGCGTTGCGCTTCGACGGCGACGTCGCTCCCGAGACTTACCGGGTCGGCGTCATGGACGAGCAGGAGGACGACGTGACGGTCGTCACCCCGACCAGCCCGCTCGGCCGCCAGCTGCTCGGCGCGCAGTGCGGTGACAGCGTGAGCTACGACTCGCCCCGAGGGCGCCGGCACGTCACCGTGGTGTCCATCGGCTGACCGCCCTGACCGCAGGCGGAGGACCGGCCTACCGCAGGCGGAGGCCCGGGAAGATCGCACCGAGTGCCAGCCCGCCGATGTAGGTCCAGCCGAAGAGCCGGTTGTGCACCAGGCAGACCCGGTGGTACCACAGCGGCCAGCCGACGTAGCCGGCCGGCGGTTGGGCCGGACTGGGCCGCGCCATCACGGAAACGGCGCGCAGCCCCCGCGGGGCGGCGAGCAGCACCAGCAGCGCGAACGGCGTGAGCCAGCCGAGCAGGATCCCGACGGCGACGACGACGTACATGCCCACGACCGCGATGCGATCGAGCTGCCGGGCCGTCGCCTCGCCGAGCAGAACCGGTAGCGTCCGCTGGCCGTGCGCCGAGTCGAACTCCCGCTGGTCGATGTGTTTGCCGACGAGGATGGACATGACGCCGAGCCCGTAGGGCACCGACGCGAGAAAGACTGAGCCGGAGAGCCGGTCGTCGCTCATCACGTAGTAGCCGCCGGCGACCATGAGCGGGCCCCAGACGAGGAACGACGCGATCTCACCGAGACCGATGCTCTTCAGCGTGATGGGCGCGGCGTCGTACAGGAACAGCAGCACGACGCCCGCGCCGATGAAGAACAGCGCCCATGGGCCGGCGGTGAGGGCGAAGTAGACCGCGATCGCAACACCGACCGCGCACAGGATGCCGAGCCCGGTGAGCAGGGTCCGGGCGTCGAGGCCACCGTTGGCGATGGGGTGCACGGTGTAGCGCAGCCGGGGTGAGTCTTCCGTGTCGTGGCCGCGCCGGTGCCCGAAATAGTCATTGCTGAGATTGCTGATCGCGTGCGCGACGACGAGCCCGATAAAGACCAGGACGAACGCCACTGGGTCGAAGGAACGATCGGTGATGGCGAGCAACGCCGCGATGATTGCCGCCTGCGCCGAGATAACCAGGATGACGCTGCGTGCGGCGTAGAGAAAGCGGGTGACGGGGCCGAGGGTCGAGACCCCGCCTTCGGTCGGGCGGTAGAAGCCCGTGAAGGGGCGCGTCCAGGGATCGCGCTGCTTGGTCGGTACTGCCGCGCTGTCGCTCACAACCGCTCCCGCCTGGACATCTCCCGCCGGCCTTCCATGCTAGGCGGCGTGCAGCGAAGCCCGCGTACGGGCGCGCCAGCGTCGGGTCAGCGCTTCTCGATAGGGACGTGGCGCCGCTCGCCCGCACCGACATACACCTGGCGCGGCCGGCCGATCTTGGTGGCCGGATCGGCGATCATCTCGCGCCACTGGGCGATCCAACCGGGCAACCGGCCGAGGGCAAACAGCACGGTGAACATCCTGGTGGGGAAGCCCATGGCCTTGTAGATCACGCCGGTGTAGAAGTCCACGTTGGGGTAGAGCTTGCGCTCGACGAAGTAATCGTCGGCGAGGGCGACCTCCTCGAGCTTGACCGCGATGTCGAGCAGCGGGTCTGGCCTACCGAGGCGATCGAGTACGTCGCGCGTCGCCTTCTTCACGATCGCCGCGCGCGGGTCGTAGTTCTTGTAGACGCGGTGGCCGAAGCCCATCAGCTTCACGCCGGGCTCCTTGTCCTTCACCCGCCGAACGAACGCGTCGACGTCGCCGCCGTCGGCCGAGATGCGGTCGAGCATCTCGAGCACGGCCTGGTTGGCACCCCCGTGCAGCGGGCCGAACAGGGCGTTGACGCCGGCCGAGACGGAGGCGAAGAGGTTGGCCTGGCTCGAGCCGACGAGGCGGACAGTCGACGTCGAGCAGTTCTGCTCGTGGTCCGCATGCAGGATGAAGAGCAGGTCGAGCACTCCTGCAACGACCGGGTCGACCTCGTACGGCTGGGCCGGAACTCCGAACGTCATGCGGAGGAAGTTCTCGACGTAGTTCAGCGCGTTGTCGGGATAGAGGAACGGCTGGCCGATCGACTTCTTGTAGGCGTACGCCGCGATCGTCGGGAGCTTGGCCAGCAGCCGCGCCGTGGACGTCTCCACCTGCTCCATGTCGAAGGGGTTCAGGCCGTCCTGATAAAAGGTCGACAGGGCGCTAACCGCGGAGGAGAGCACTGCCATGGGGTGCGCGTCACGGGGGAAGCCGGCGAAGAACTCTTTGAGGTCCTCGTGCAGCATGGTGTGCGAGCTGACATGGGCGGTGAAACTTTCCAACTCGCTCGACGTCGGCAGCTCGCCGTAGATCAGCAGGTAGGACACCTCGAGGAAGGAGGAGTGCTCGGCGAGGTCGTCGATCGGGTACCCGCGGTAGCGCAGGATGCCGGCGTCGCCGTCGATGTAGGTGATCGCAGAGGTGCACGACGCGGTGTTCATGAAGCCGGTGTCGAGCGTGACGGACCCGGTTTCGCTCAGCAGCTGCTTGATGTCGAGCCCCGATGGGCCCTCCGTCGCCGTACTCGCGGGCAGCGGCAGCGTGCCATTCGGGTACTCGAGCTGGTAGTCCACCATGCCTGCATCCTTCCGTCCCGACCCGATCAGGTGCGAGTGTGTCAGGGCGACGACGCGGTCGTCGGGCGGGTACGCCGAAGGTCGGCACGAGCCGACCCGGTCCATGGAAGGGCGAAGCGGATGACTCGACGACGACCGGCGGGGCCGCCCGCTGCGGCCGCGCGACCGACGCATCGCGGCGTTGGCCGCCCGTCCTCTCCCGCCGCCGAACAGGTCAGTGACGCGTTGCGCCGCGGCAGCGGAACCTTCCTCGACAACCGCCGGCGGATCGCCGGGTTGACCACGGGCGCCGCCGCTGCGCTGGGCGCCGTGGGGCTCTACCAGTTCGGCGTCGTACGCCACCTGCCGGAGCCGCCGCTGTCTTTCCTAGGGGCGGACGTGGTCGACGCGAGCGGTGAGGCCTACGAGCTGCTGCGTACGCCGGACAGCTCCATCGGCATTCTCAGCGCCGGCGCGACACTGGCGTTGGCGGGGATGGGCGACGGCGAGCGCTGGCGCACCCGACCGGTGCTGCCGCTGCTGTTCGCCGCAAAGGTGGCCGCCGACGCGGTGGGCGGCCTGTACCTGTTCGCCGAGCAGGCGAGCAAGCACCGCAGGTTCTGCTCCTATTGCACCGTGGCGGCGCTGCTCAACGTGGCGGCGGTGCCGTTGGTGCTGCCCGAGGCGCGCGCCGCCTGGCGATCGCTGCGGGGCCGCTGACCGGCCCCGCGACGCTCAGGTCACCCGGTACTGCTCGGCTGCCACCGGGCGCAGCGCCAGCCCGAGGCCCGACCGACCCTGGTTCGGCGTGACGGTGCCACCGGCCGGGTCGAGCGCACCGGTGAAGAGCATCGACTCGATCCGGACGTGGTCGTGGAACCACTCCAGGTGCCGGATGTTCGGCACCGCCGCCGCGACGTGCGCGTGCAGGTTCGGTGCACAGTGCGCTGACACCTGCAGGTGGTGACCGGCGGCCACCGCGGCCGCCCGCAGCCATTCGGTCACGCCGCCACAGCGGGTGAGGTCGACCTGCAGGCAGTCGACCGCCTGCGCACCGCACATCCGCTCGAAGTAGCCGAGGTCGTAGCCGTACTCCCCCGCCGCTACGTCGGGTAGTACCTCGCCGCGGATCGACGCCAGGCCCCGCAGGTCGTCGCTCGACACCGGCTCCTCGAACCAGCTGACGTCGTACGGGGCGAACCGGCTCGCCATCCGGACTGCCTGTCCGCGCGAGTAGCCGCCGTTCGCGTCGACGTAGAGCTCCGCGGCACTGCCGATGACCTCCCTGGCGAGGGCGATCCGCGAGACGTCGCGGTACTCGGCCGACCCTCGCGCCTCGCCGATTTTGATCTTGACGCGCGGGATGCCCTGCTCGTGCACCCAGTGCGAGAGCTGATCCCGGGTCTGCTTCCCGTCGTAGGTCGTGAAGCCGCCACTGCCGTAGACCGCGACCTGCTCGTGCGCCTGGCCGAGCAGCCGGCACAGCGGCAGCTCGAGCAGCTTCGCCTTGAGGTCCCACAGCGCGATGTCGACCGCGGAGATCGCCGTCGCGACGAGACCGGACCGGCCGAGGTTGCGCACCGCCCTGGCCATCGCCATCGCGGCACCAGGCACGTCGAGCGCTGGCCGCCCGAGCACCTCCTGCGCGAGCGCGCCGCTGACGACGTCCGCCGCTGCCGCGCCGGTGTAGGACCAGCCGAGCCCCCGCACCCCGGCCGCGACCGGCTCGACGACGACGAGCGTGGTCGAGTCCCACGTCGCCGTACCGTCGGCTTCCGGCGCGTCGGTCGGCACGGTGTAGGCCGAAACGTCGAGCGACTCGATCGCGGCGTCCGCTGCCGTCGTCATCGGCTGCGGGCCGTCGCGGCGGGCGAGCCGGTGCGGGCGCCGTCGCGCAGCAGGTCAGCGGCCCGGGCCGCGAGCGACATGATGGTCAGCGCCGGATTGGCCGAGCCCTGCGTCGGCAGGACCGACCCGTCGGTGATGTTGAGGTTGGGAATCGCGAAGCTCCGCAACGACTCGTCCACGACGCCCGAGGTGGCGTCGGTGCCCATGCGGCAGCCGCCGACGAGGTGCGCGAACCTCTTGATCGTGATGGTTTCCTCCGCGCCGGCCGCCTCGAAAATGCGCTCCATCACCGCCTGCGCCGCCGCCATGAGCGCCCGGTCGTTGTCGCACTGGCTGTAGGAGAAGTTCGCCACCGGCAACCCGTATCGGTCGGTCTCGTCGGCGAGGGTCACCCGGTTGCCGGGCAGCGGCAGGAACTCGCACAGCGCGCCGAACGTCGCCCAGTGCACGTAGTCGCGCATGTACTCCCGCAGCACCGGTCCCCAGTGCCCCTGGGCAGTGACGTGCTCGGCGTAGGTGATCGGCAGCGGCGATACGCATTGGATCGAGAAGCCGCGCTTGTACGGCTTGCCGGGATCGGTCTCGTAGAACGCCTCGGTGGAGACCTCGGGGGGCGGCGCCTTGTACGCGCGGACCTCCTCGGCGAACCGGCCTGCCGTCTGCGGTGCGCCTTGCACCATGAGGTACCTGCCGACGAGATCGGCGTCGTTGCAGAGGCCGTCCGGCCATCTCCTGGTCGCCGAGTTGAGCAGCAGCCGGGGGGTCTCGATCGAGTAGCCGGCCACCGCGACCATCCGCGCCCGCTGGAACCGCTCGACGCCGCCCCGCAGGTAGCGGACGCCGGTCGCCAGGCCGCTGTCGTCGTCGACGACCACTCGCGTCACCATCGCGTCCGCGCGCACCTCGGCACCGTGCGCCAGGGCGTCCGGGACGTGCGTGATCAACGGGGACGCCTTGGCGTTGACCTTGCAGCCCTGGACGCAGAAACCTCGGTAGATGCAGTGTGGGCGGTTACCGAAGCGCCCGTTCGTGATCGCGACCGGGCCGACCCGGACGTCGATCCCGGCGGCGACGCAGCCACGCTGGAACACCATGCCGCCACCGCCGATCGGATGCGGCGACATCGGATAGTCGTGCGGGTCGCCCCAGGGCCAGTGCTCGCCGGCGACCGGTAGCTCCGACTCGATCATCTCGTAGTACGGCCGAAGGGTCGGGTAGGAGATCGGCCAGTCGGCGCCCACTCCGTCGTCGCTGTGCATCGAGAAGTCGCTCGGATGGAAACGAGGGGTGTAACCGGCGTAGTGGACCATCGAGCCACCGACGCCTCGGCCGGAGTTGTTCGACCCGAGCGGGACCGGATCGCTGCCGGAGATGACGCGCGGCTCGGTCCAGTAGAGGTGGTGCGAGCCCAACTCGTCGCTCACCCAGTCGGTATCAGGGTCCCAGAACGGCCCGGCGTCGAGGGCGACGACCTTCCAGCCGGCGCGGGCGAGCCGTTGCAGCAGGACGCCACCGCCGGCACCGCAGCCGACGATGACCAGGTCCACCTCGTCGCTGTCGTCGAAGCGCTGCATGTTGCGGCGCAGCTCGTAGTTGGTTCGGCTGCCGTCGTTCGGCAGCAGCCACGCCGACTCGTTGCGCTGCCGTACGTCGTCGAACATCTTCCTCGTGGGCAGCCTCACGCGCCGGGCTCTTTCCGCTCGGCGGCGGAGCGGGCCGCGCCGGCGTGCTGGCGACGCGCCGCCTCGACCCGGTCGCCCCATCCGGTGGGGCTACGGTTCGTCCGGTCCGCCACCTCGTACGGCTCGCGGGAGTCCAGCCCGAGGTTCTTGTATCCGCGGGGATACGCCGGCCCGCCGAACCCGATCTCGTTCCACGCCCAGGGGTGGCTGTAGAACGCCGAGCAGGCGTAGCGCGTCCAGAGCGACCAGATGTGCGTCGCGTTCATACCGTGCCAGTCGCGTGCCCCCACGTCGTGGACCCGCTGGACGACATCGGCCTGGGCGTCCCACTCCAGCTCGCTGAAGCGGCGGCCATACGCGCCGCGCGCGTCGTCGTCGAGGCCGGCGAAGCTGCGCCGGAACCCCTCGCCGTCCGGCGGCATGTCCTGGTAGCGCCAGCCGTCGGTCTGGTCCTCGGCCAGCCGGGCGTCGATGAGCTCGAGGACGGGTACGCGCGGCGCCGCCCGCTGGTCGAGCAGCTGGTCGAACAGCGCCGTCCCGGCCGCCTGCTCGCCTACCGTGAAGTAGCGCAGGGCTGCCGGCATGCCGAGGCGACCCAGGACGACGCCCGCGGTGACCGCGTCCCACGTCCTCACCTCGCCCAGCACGTCGTACCCGGGGAAGCGCTCCTGCTTTCCCCCTGGCGTGTCGCCCTGGCTCTCGAGGCCGCGCTTGTGGAACACCACCGTCAGTCGCCCTCGCGCCGCAGGATGGCGGCGAGGACCCCCATGCCACCGACCACGGACATCAGCAGCGGCGCGAACAGCGGGGGACCCATCTCGAGGTTGTACCGCGCGAGTCGCCAGCCGCCCGGTCGTTGTCCGATCCCACGGACGTGCAGGTAGGTGCCCTGCACACCATTGGCCAGGATGAGCGCCGACGACAAAGGCAGCGCCGTCTTCGCTGCCCGCCGCGAGAAGAAGCCGGCGATCCCCGTCGCGAAACCGACCGGGCCTAGCGCGACCGGGAGCCACATCATCCGGTTGCCGAAGCTCGCCCGATCGTGCTCGAGGTAGATCTCCATCGCGGTCACCGCTGCGCCCACCGCGCTGAGCACCGACAGCGACCGCTCGAAGCGACCGGTCTCGACGTTGCGGACCATCCAGTCGATGCCGTAGAGCGGGCCGCTCACTCCTTCGTCCCGGGAAGGAACTCCTGCACCTTCGTCTTGACGCCCTCCTTGATCAGGTCCCACGAGTCCGCGTCCCCGCGCACCACGGCTTCGGTGGCCTTCTCGATCTGGTCGAGGGTGGCGTGTGGCGGAATTGGCGGCACAGAGGCGTCGGTGATGAACTCCACGACCGCCGGCCGGTCGGCCCGAAGGGCCCGCTCCCATGCCGGGCCTACCTGCTCCGGACGATCGACGCGGATGCCGAGCAGCCCGAGGCTCTCGGCGTAGCCGGCGTACGGGAAGTCCGGCAGGTGCTGGGACGGCAGGAACTCCGGCGCGCCACTCATGGCCCGCATCTCCCACGTCACCTGGTTGAGGTCATCGTTGTGCAGGACCCCGACGACGAGGCGTGGGTCGCTCCACTCCTGCCAGTACTTCTTGATGGTGATGAGCTCGTTGATGCCGTTCATCTGCATCGCGCCGTCGCCGACCAGCGCCACGGCCGGACGGTCCGGATGGCCGAACTTCGCGCCGATCGCGTAGGGCACTCCCGGTCCCATCGTGGCGAGGTTTCCGGAGAGCGAACTCCGCATGGCGCCCCGCATCTTGATGTGCCGCGCGTACCAGTTCGCGGCCGAGCCGGAGTCACTGGTAAGCATCACGTTGTCCGGCAACTGCGGCGACAACTCCGCGAATACCTGCTGTGGGTTGATCGGGTCTGCGCTCGTATGCGCCCGTCGCTCCATGACCTCCCACCAGCGGGCCACCTTCGACTCGATGTCGGTGCGCCACGACCGGTCGTCCTTGCGCTGCAGCATGGGGATCAGCGCCTTGAGCGTTGCCTGCGCGTCGCCGACGAGGTTGACCTCGTAGGGGTAGCGAATCCCGATCATCTTCGGGTCGATGTCGATCTGGATGCCTCGGGCCTGGTCGAACGGCGGCATGAACTGGGTGTACGGGAAGCTCGAGCCGATCGTCAGGACCGTGTCGCAGTCCATCATCATCTCGTACGACGGGCGGGTGCCGAGCAGCCCGATCGACCCGGTCACGTAGGGCAGGTCGTCCGGAAGGACGTCCTTACCCAGCAACGCCTTTGCCACCCCGGCGCCGAGTGCCTCGGCGACCTGGATGACCTCCTCGCGGGCCTGCCGGGCCCCGTGCCCGATGAGCATGGCGACTTTGCTGCCCGCGTTGAGCACGTCGGCCGCCCGGCGGATGTCCGCTTCGGGCGCGTGCACCTCGATTCTGGGCATCCCCAGGCTCGACGGCACCATCTTGAAGGCGTGTGTCGGTGCCGAGTACTCGAGCTCCTGCACGTCCGACGGAATGATCACGCAGGTGACGCTGCGCTGTGTGTACGCGATGCGAATCGCCCTGTCGATGACGTTGGGCAGCTGCTCCGGCACCATCACGGTCTGCACGTAGTCGCTCGCGACATCCTTGAACAGCGTCTGCAGGTCGACCTCCTGCTGGTAGGAGCCGCCGAGCCCGCTCCGCGCCGTCTGGCCCACGATCGCGACGACCGGCACGTGGTCGAGCTTGGCGTCGTAGAGGCCGTTGAGCAGGTGGATCGCACCGGGCCCCGAGGTCGCGGCACAGACGCCGAGCCGTCCGGTGAACTTCGCGTAGCCGACCGCCTCGAACGCGGCCATCTCCTCGTGCCGGGCCTGGACGAACTTCGGCTCGTTACCGGCTCGGCCCCAGGCGGCGAGCATGCCGTTGATGCCGTCGCCGGGGTAGGCGAACACCTTCTCGACGCCCCAGTCCCGGAGCCGCCCGAGCAGGAAGTCGGCCACCGTGTCGGACATAACGCACTCCCTAGGATCGAGCCGTGTCTGATGGGATACCTCGTATGGCGATACACCGGTTGTCTCGACGCTAAACCCGGCTGCTACTCGCACCCTGCACCGCGGGCAGCCAGACGGCTAGCCATCGGCGGATGACGGATGTCTTACCTGCGCGGCCTTGAGGTGGAGCCGCCGGCTGGGCCATCCACTCGCCGGACCGACGAGGGTCAGCATGGCAGGGACGAGGAACGACCGTACGACGATGGCGTCGAGCAGGATTCCGGCAGCCATCGCGAAGGCGAGTTCGCGGAATGGTCGAAGCGGGACGACCGCGAGCAGCGCGAAGCTCACCGCCAGCGTGATGGCCGCGGCGGTGATGGCTCGGGTGGACTCCGGGACGGCGACCGCGATCGCCTCTCGCATCGGTCGGTGGCGTGCCTCCTCCCACACATGCCCCACGCCGAAGATGTTGTAGTCCGAGCCCAGCGCCACGAGCAGGACCGCGGCGGCGAACGGCACGTAGAACGTCAGGCCGTCGTGCCCAAGGACGTCCTGGAAGAGCCACGTGGTCAAGCCGAGGGCACCGGTCAGCGCGAGCACGCTGCTAGCGAGCAGGTAGAGGGGCGCGACGAGGGCCCGCAGGAAGATCACGAGCAGCAGGAGGTTGACCACGAGCGCCGCGAGCGCGATGCGGCCGAGGTCGGCGCGCGTTTCGGTGATAATGCCCGCAGCGAGAGCGGTGTCACCGGCGAAGTCGGCCCGCACGCCGCGCAGGCCACTGCGGGCGAGCAGCGACGGCATGGCTGCTCGGAGGGCGGCGAACCGGTCGATGGCCGCGGCGCCGAGCGGTTCGTCCTGCAGCACGATCAGCATTCGAGCCGCGTCACCGTTGCGGGCCAGCACGACGCCGAGGACGAGCGGGGTGACCTTCTCGCCCGGTCCGAAGACGCCGGCCACGCCGGGCTGGTCACGGACCAGCCCCTGCAGGCGTCGCAGCTCTGGGAGTCGGGCGCCCAGGCCGTTCCCTTCGAGCAGCAGGGTGGTCGGTGAGACGATGCCCGGCGCAAACCCGGCGCCGGCGGCCACCGCTGCCCGGCTGACGGAGTTCGACGCCGGCAGCGACGGCGTGAAGCTCAGCCCGAGCTGGATGTGTCGCAGGGGCAGCCCCGCCAACACCAGACCGGCCGTGCAGACAACGAAGACGGCCGCGGCCAGCCTCGGTCTGGTGAGCAGGGTGATGGTGCGGCCGCGGAAGACCCGGCTGAACAGCAACGTTGGTGCCGGGCCGGGCATCTCGTCCCGCGCGGAGAACCGCGCCGAGCTGGGCCAGAGCGCGCGCCGGCCGAGGATGGCGAGCAGTGCAGGCACCAGGGTCACCGAGACGATGACACCGGCCAGCACGGCGAGCGCCATGCCGGGGCCGAACGCGCGGAAGAACCCGGACTGTGCGGCCAGCAGGGCGGCCGTGCCGGCGGCGACAGTCAGCCCGGCCGCGAGCACGATCGGCGCGAAGCTCGCGGTTGCCCGGTGTGCGGCGGCGAACCGCTCCTCCCCGTTGCCCAGCGAGCGCCGGAGGGCGGACAGGAAGAAGATCGCGTAGTCCGTGACCACGCCGAGAAGAAGCGCGACGATCAGCGGCTCGAGTTCCCCTGGGACCGACACCCCCAGCAGGTGGCCGACCAGACCAGCGATGCGCAGGGTGACCACGAAGGAGATCGCGACGGCGGTGACCGCGATCAGCGGCGCCACGAGGGAGCGGAAGTTGGCCCCGACCAGCACGACGACGGCGAGGACGGTCAGCAGCTCCATGGTGGGCAACGCGGCCTGCACGAGACGCCCCTGCTGGGCCCGGGCCGGGATCGATCCGGTGACCCCCACGACGGCGTCGTCCCTACCCGACAGGTAGGTGTCGACGTAGTGCTGCGCGGCCCGTTGCTGGCCGAGGAAGCTGGTCCGCGGCGACATGAACAGGTACGTCAGGACCGTGGTCCCGCGTTCGCTGGCCGACGGGAAAAGCCCGAGGGTGTTCGGCACCGGCAGCGCGCCGAGGACGACGGCGTCGTCGCGGCGCTGCCGCTGGTTGACCGCGGCAGCGGCGAGTACGCTGCGCGCCTGAGCGACCGGGGTCAGCCCCTGTGGGTCGTGCTGGACGACGATCGTACGGCCCGTGAGCGGGAAGCCGAACATGTCGAGCGCCCGGAGCTCGGTGCGGATCGCCGGGTTGTCCCGTGGGATGAGCCCACCCAGGTCATCGCCACCCTCGTCGGCGATGCTGGGCAGGACCAAGGTGGCCGCCGTCGCGATGCCCAGCCAGCCCAGCACGATGATCCACCGCAGCCGCAGGACAAGGCCGGCGTACGCCGAGGACAGCGGACCCTCGCGCGGTCGGGCCGGGTCGAGCGCGGCAGGCCGCCGGTCGGCGCTCACCCGGCGCGATGGCGGCGGGCACCGACTCCGACTCCAAGCCGCAGCAACTCCGCGTCGGCGAGCGCGCGGTGTTGCCCGGTGTCGAGGTCGTGATCGGGATCGGCGCTGACCTGGCGCAGCACGGCGTACGGCAGGTGCGTCACGGCGCGGCGGGCCAGGTAGGCGTCCAGCACCCGGTCGTCCGGGTCCGCCCGCACTGCCCTGGTGAGCTGGGTGATTTCGCGCCGCCGGGAGATCCGGAGCGGCAGGTATACGCCGGCCACCGGCGCGACCGGGATGAGGAAGATGGACAGGCCGAGCAGGACGCTGAGACGGCGAGTGCTGCGTCCGGCCTGCTGCGCACTGTCGACGATGTCGGCGGCCGTGCTGCGGAGCTGGCCGCCGAACTGGGCAGTCCCGTCACCGACGATCGGCAACCCGCCCAGGCTCTGGAAGGCGCTCCCCGCCCGGTCCAACGCGTGCCCCGACTCGATCGTGCTGCGGCTCAGCGACGAGAGCTGCCATATCTCGTACGCCGACCAGGCGCCGATGACCAGCCAGAGCGCCACCCAGATGCCGAGAACGCCGTCGAGGGTCCGTACGGTGCGCTCGTCGGCGCCCGCGAAGCTGCGTCGCATGATCGGGGCACTACCCGAGGCCGGGTTCTCGCACCCGTTTGACGCACATTCGCAAGGTTGCCGTCCGCATCCTGCCGCGCGGCACGGGTACTCGATCTTGCAGATGCCGGAGCTGAGGAGCTGGAATGACCGATCAACCGCGGCGTACCGACGTCCCCTCGTCGGATCCTGCGCCCACACCTCGGCGGAGCGGCGGCGCGCGCTTCTGGCTGATCCCGGCCGTAGCGTTCCTGCTGGGCGTGCTGCTGGGCGCCGTCGTGATCGGGGTCACGAAAGCCGGTGACACCGGGAACGCGAGGCCGGCGGCCGCGAGCAGCACAACGCCGTCTCCCTCGCCGTCGGCAGGCGTCAGTGCCGACCGCACGGTCACGGTCCCGGCTTCCTGCCTGGCGGCGGCCGACCGGGCCGAGCAGGCGCTGGGCGTCGTCAGCGACGGGGTCCGGGCCATCCGCAACCTCGACGCGGCGGCCGTACGCCGCGTCCTGACCCGGCTCGACCAGCTGCAGCCCGCGGTTCGGAAGCAGGCGGACCAGTGTCGAGCGGCAGCAACCGAGCAGGTGACACCCTGACGGCCACGATCGGCGCCCACGTCATGCTCGTGGAGGACGACGCGCGGATCCGGCACGTGCTCGGCCTCGCCCTGGCGGACGAGGGCTACCGGGTGACCGTGGCCGACAGCGGCGAGCAGGGGTTGCAACGCCTGGAGGCGCAGCCGCCCGACGTCGTGCTGCTCGACCTCATGCTTCCCGGGATCAACGGCCTCGAGGTCTGCCGGGAGATTCGACGCCGCGGCGACCTACCCGTCATCGTCGTGACGGCCCGCGGTGACAGCGCCGACGTCGTCGCCGGCCTGGAGGCCGGTGCCGACGACTACATGACCAAGCCGCTCGTCGCGAAGGAGCTCGATGCCCGGATCCGGGCGCTGCTGCGGCGGGCACGTCAGAGCAGCGGCGGCGACGATGCGGTTCGGGTCGGCGACCTGGAGGTGCTGCCTCGGCAGGGAGTGGTACGCCGAGCCGGGGCGCCGATTCCGCTGACGAAGACCGAGTTCCGGCTGCTCTGCGAGCTCACCGCTGAGCCGGGTCGGCTCGTGACGCGGGAGCAGCTCCTCGAACGCGTCTGGGGCTACGGGTACTTCGGCGACACCCGGCTGATCGACGTCCATATCCGACGGCTGCGCCTGAAGATCGAACCGGATCCGGCCGACCCACGGCTCGTTCTGACCGTCCGCGGGCTGGGCTACCGGGTGGCGGTTTGAGCGGCGGCCTGCCTCAGCCGACGACCGGGAGCTCGAGCACGAAGCGGGCGCCGGCGCCCGGCCGGTTCTCCACCCAGACGCGCCCACCGTGCAGCCGGGCGTGCTCGGCCACCAGTGCCAGGCCGAGCCCGGTGCCCGACGCGCCGCCGTCGGCAGAAGCCGCAGCGGGGCCACGGGCGAACCGCTCGAAGATGCGCGCCGAATGCTGCTGGGGCACGCCGGGACCCTCGTCGTCCACGCAGCAGCGGACCCCGGCCGCCGACGGCTCGACGACCACCCGGTCGATGCCGCGCCCGTGCCGCTCGGCGTTCTCCACGAGGTTGACGAAGACCCGCTCGAGCCGTCGCCGGTCGGCCTTGACCACCAGCGCCTCGGCGGTGGGAACCACGACGGTCACGGGTCGGCCGGCGGTCGCGTCGGCGGCGTGCCGGACCAGCTCGCCGATGCGCACGTCCTCGAGGACGAGATCGGCGTTGCCGTCGTAGCTGCGGGAGATCTCCAGCAGCTCACGGACCATGCGCTCGAACCGCCGTACGTCGGCGTCGAGTAGCTGTAGGACGTCCGCCGCCGACGCGGAGAGCTCGTGCCGGCGGGTCTGCAGCACCTCGACGGCGTTGACCATGGTGGTCAGCGGCGAGCGGAGCTCGTGACTGACGTCGGCCGCGAAGCGCGCGTCGTTCTGCACGCGGCGCTGCAACGCGTCGGCCGTCTCGTTGAACGAAGCTGCGAGCGACCCGAGCTGCCGGTCGCGCCCGCCGTCCAGCCTCGTGTCGAGGTGGCCCTCGGCGATGGCGGAGGCGGCGGCTGTCACGGCGGACAGCGGCCGAAGCGCTCGGCGGCTCGCCCACTGGCCGACGACGGCGCCCAGTGCCGTGGTGAGCGCCGCGGCACCGGTGAGCACGACGGCCAGCGTGTGGAGCGCGGCGGTGAGCTCGTCTAGCGGAAACACCTCGACGTACGCCGAGCCGGCCGGGACCAGCGGCACCGCAACGGCCAACCGCGGCCGGCCGTCGATGGAGACCCGCTGCTGCGTCCGCTGTCCCTCTCGAACCTCTCGGCGAAGCTGCGGCGGCAGGTCGTCGCTGCCGATCCGCCCCGACGCGGAAACCCAGTCCCCCGCGGATAACAGGAGCGAATCCGGCCCGTCGACGCGCTCCGCTCGGTGCACACCGTCGAGCACCTGTTGCGGCGACAGACCACTGGCCGCCAGCGCGTCCTGCACCACGCGGGCATTGGCACTCGTCTGGCGCAACGTCGCGCGCTCCCGCTGGAGGAACAGGTAGCGACTGACCGTCAGGTAGGTGACGACGGCCAGCAGGATCGACAGGCCCAGCGCGCCGAGTGCGAACAGGAGGCTCACCCGGGCGCGCAGACCGAGCAGACGGAACCGGCTGCGCGGGCGAAAGCTCCGCCATCCGCCACCTCCGGCGGCCGCCGAACCGCGCGGGTTCATCGAGCCTCCTCGTGGCGTGTCAGACCCATCCTGCCCGACGACGCCTTGCTGTCTCGTGACAACACGGGACGTGGCGCAGCCGGCAGGAACCGGGCGGGTAGTGCCTCAGGTGACGCGGCGCACGCGACTCACAGAAACGACGAGGAGAGGCCGATGGAACGCAGTAACGACGCCCAGCGCGGCCGAATCGCCCCCTTGCGACGAACCGACCGGAGCGGTACGTCGACACCGCTGGCGGCCATCCCGCTGGGACCGTGGATCCTCCGCGGCATCGTCTCCGGCCTCCTGGCCGGAGTGGTCTATCTCGTCCTGATCACCGTCGTGGCACTCGCCCAGGGACATGGCGTGCTCTACGGGCTGAAGTCGGTGTACGCGATCTTCGTCGGTAGCCGGGTGCTGCCTGGGGTCTCCCAACTGCACTACCGGTTCGGCGCGATGGGGCTGGTCGCGGCCCTCGCCTGGCTCGCCGTCCTGTCGGCGGCCGCCGGCGGGGTCTTCGCCGCACTCACCACGCGACGCCAGCGGGCGGCCCGGTTGACCGTGCCGTCACTGGTGGCGCTGGGCGTCGCCTGGTTGCTCGTCTTGTTCCTCCTGGGATTCGTCCTGCTCGGGTACGAGGCCGGTCCGCTCCTGCAGCGTCGGGTGTCGAGCTTCGAGGGCGTCCGGGAGATCGGCGGCGTCGTCTTCCTGGTCGCGCACCTCCTCTTCGGCGTCGTACTCGGTGCCCTCCTCGCCATGCTCCCCCGCCGTCGACGCGGCTGACCGAGACCGGCCGGCCACGACGTTCACGGCGTCAGGAGCGGATCGAGCGCTGGTACTGACGCACCGCGATCGGCGCGCAGACCACGACGATCGTGGACCACCGACCCGGTTGACCAAGGACCGCGCCGCTGATCTCCCAGCCTGCGGCGGAATCGTCCGAGATCGTCTGAGAAATCGTCGGAGTGATCGTCCGAGGACTTGTCCGAGGAGATCATGCTGGCGCATACGCTCGCATTGGCATGATCATCCCTCGGACCAATCCTCGGACCGCGTCAGTGGGCCGGGCGCGTCTGGCGCGGGTCGGGCGGCGCCGGCTCGCGCCGGGTCCGGCCGGGCCGCCCCCAACGATCTTCCGGCGCCGGAAACGATCTCCTTCGCTCGCGCTGTTGTGGCCCGACGATCTCCAAAGCCGCCCGCCAGCCACCACACGCCGGGCGAAGGAGATCGCTCAGGTCGACTGCGGTCACCCGGATCGGGGGTCAGCAGCTCCGTTTAGCCAGCCGAAGCGGCCGTCGCAGACTTGACTCGCCACGTCCAGGAGGACGACTTGCTCCGTTAGCGGGCCACCCACCATGTTCCGGTCGACGGCCGGAAGACCGCGCGATCGGCCTTGCCGTCACCGTTGAAGTCGGCTGGCACCGGGATGTCGCCACGAGCGCCCCAGTGCACCGGCGCCGCTCCGGCCACCCACCACGTTCCGGTCGACGGCCGAAAGACCGCGCGTTCGGCCTTGCCGTCACCGTTGAAGTCGGCTGGCACCGGGAT